>JAGXHK010000162.1 GCA_024636255.1 Desulfuromonadales bacterium
AGGTTCCCCACATCGGCCTTGCCAACATCGTCGCGGGACGCGGCGTGGTGCGCGAGTTTATCCAGGACGCGGCCACCCCCCAGGCCATCGCTGCGGAGATTTTCTGCATTCTGAACGACTCCGACTATCGTGAGCAGATTAAATCCGGGCTTGCGGAGGTCCGCGAGAGGATGGGGGAGCCGGGCTGTTCGGAGAAGGTCGCGCGCATGGCGTCCGAGATGAGCCGGGGGATTTGATGGCGAGCGCATCTGTCGATATTTACCGGCGCCTGCTGCGGTACTCGCGTCCCTATGCAGGCAGAATCGCTTTCTCTATCCTTGCATCCCTGGTGGTTGCGGGTACCGATGTCAGTTATGCCGGCCTGGTACAGCCCCTGGTCGATAAGATCATTGCCGGCGGCCAGCACGATCTGGTGATCCTGGTGCCGGTTTTCGTGATCGGTCTGGCTCTGCTCAAGGGCATCGGTCGCTATCTGCAGGAATATTACATCAAGACCGCCGGGCAGCTGGTCATTCAGGATCTGCGCAACGATCTGCAGGGACACTCGCTGTCGCTGTCAATGGCCTATTACGGGCGCAATTCGACCGGCAAGATCATGTCGCGGATTCTCAACGACGTCGGCATGATGCAGCGTTCGGCCGCCGATGTGCTGGTCGACGGCGTGCGCGAGAGTTTTACCCTGATCAGGCTGGTGGGCCTGGTTTTCTACCGCGACTGGCAACTGGCCATCGTTGCTTTTCTCGTACTTCCGGTAGCGGTTTTGCCGGCAACGATCATCGGCCGAAAGATCAAAATCAATACGCGCAAAGGGCAGAGCTCACTCGGCAATCTGACCGGACATCTGCAGGAGACCTTTTCGGGCATCAAGGTGATCAAGGCCTTCGGTACCGAAGCCGGTGAGCGCCATCGCTTCCGCACGGAGAATCTGCGCTTCTATCGCTTCCTTCGCAAGGTTCTCAAGTACGATTCGGCATCCTCGCCCATCATCGAGATCCTTGCCTCGTTCGGCATCGCGACTGTGCTCTGGTACGGGATCAATCGCGTTCTTGCGGGAGCGATGACGCAGGGGGAGCTGTTTTCCTTCGCCACGGCCATGTTCATGATGTACACACCGGTCAAGCGCCTGACCAAGGTCGGCAACACGATTCAGAAGTCGCTCGGCGCCGCCGAGCGGGTATTCGAGGTTTTCGACGAGGCTCCGGATATCGCCGATGCACCCGATGCCGCTCCTCTTGCACCGGTGCGGGGCCAGGTCACCTTCGATGCCGTTGGCTTCGCTTATCGCGATGAACCGGTACTCCATGAATTTTCCCTCGAAGCCAGGCCTGGCGAAATCGTCGCTCTGGTGGGGCCGAGCGGCGCGGGCAAATCAACGGTTGTCGGTCTGATCGCTCGCTTTTACGACCCGCAAAAAGGATGTGTCAGGATCGACGGCCAGGATATCCGGCAGGTGACCCTTGACAGCCTGCGGGAAAATATCGCTCTGGTGGACCAGGAAACATTCCTGTTCAACGCTACGATCGCCCGGAATATTCGCTATGGCCGGCCAGACGCCAGTGACGAGCAGGTGCGGGCTGCCGCCCGGCAGGCCTATGCCGACGGCTTCATTCAGGAACTGCCGGAAGGTTATGAAACAGTGACCGGTGACCGCGGTCACTCGCTCTCCGGCGGACAGCGCCAGCGCCTCTGTATCGCCCGCGCCCTGCTGCGCGATGCGCCCATTCTGATTCTCGACGAGGCGACCAGCGCCCTTGATACCGAGAGTGAAGCGGAGGTCCAGAAGGCCTTGGCGAACCTGATGAAAAATCGCACCACCTTTGTAATCGCTCACCGGCTCTCGACCATCATGCATGCCGACAAGATCGTCGTGATGGAAAACGGCCGTATCCTGCAGATCGGCTCTCATACCGATCTGATTGCTCAGGAAGGGCTCTACCGCAAGCTCTACGATCTGCAGTTCAAGAGTTGAAACGAATGGGAAACCGCGTCGCCGACCATCTGTTATTGACCGCCGCGCCGCCTTTGGCGGCCGTTTTCATCCGCGGACTGTCCTTGAGCATGCGGATTGAAGAGGTTGGCCGAGAGCATCTGCTCGACTGCCCGCAGAGCGCGATTTTCAGTTGCTGGCATGATCAGCTGCTGCTCATTTTGGCCAGGGCCCCGCGCGGCCCGTCCAAAGCGCTCATCAGTGCCTCGCGGGACGGTGAACTGATCGCCCGCACGATCGCTCATTTCGGGATGGGGGTGATTCGCGGGTCCTCGAGCCGCGGGGGTGGGCGCGCCTTTCGCGAACTGCTGCGCGAGGCCCGCACGGATGTCGATCTCGGGATCACCCCCGATGGACCCAGAGGGCCCCGCCATTGCATCAAGGATGGGGTTGTGCAGTTGGCCGCCATGACCGGCCGGCCGGTCATTCCTCTGGCGTTTGCCTGCAGCCGGGGACATCGCTTCGCCTCCTGGGACCGTTTTCTGCTGCCGTATCCTCTTGCACGAGGCGTCCTCGCCTATGGTCCCGCGGTGGTTTTCGAAACCGGAGAAGACGTGGCGCAGTTCGGTCTGCGTCTGAAAAAGGGCATGGAGGAAATCAATGCGGCAGCGCGTCGCCGGCTGGAGGATTACGGTGTACCTGCTGTATGATCTGACACTGCTGCTCTCGGCCTTTTTCCTGGTGCCCTACTACCTTTTACGTGGACTCCGCGATGGGAAAAGCCGGCGTGGCATCCGCGAACGGCTGGGATTCTACGCTCCCGGCCGGCTTGCCTGTCTGGAGGGCCGGCGGGTCATCTGGATCCATGCCGTCTCTGTCGGCGAAACCAGGGCGGCAATCCCTCTAGTAAAAGCACTGCGAAAGGCATATCCGGACGATGCCCTGGTCCTTTCCAACGTGACGGAGACGGGCCGCTCGATCGCCAGCGGCATCAAAGAGCTTGATCTCTATCTGTTCTTTCCTTTTGACCTCTCCTTTGTGGTTCAGCGCGTGCTGCGAAAGGTCGCGCCCTCTCTAGTCATTATTGTCGAAACCGAAATCTGGCCCAATTTCGTGCGTACCGCGCATGCCCGAAACGTCCCCGTCGTCCTGGTTAACGGACGCATCTCCGATCGCTCCTTTCCGCGCTATCTCAAGGGCAGGGCGCTGTTGCGGCCAGTTCTTGAGAAATTCTCGGCCTTCTGCATGCAGACCGAACTTGATGCCGAGCGCATAAGTGCCATGGGCGCGCCGGCCAAGCGGATCGAGGTCACAGGAAACCTGAAATTCGACCTCCAGTCACGACTGCCTGCAGCAGACGAAGTGGTGAGGCTGAAAGCGAGGTTCCGGCTTTCGCCCGAAGAGACGCTCTGGGTTGCGGGCAGCACTCACGCGGGTGAAGAAGAGATCGTGATCGATAATTATCGCCATTTGATCGAGGCGGGGCGAGCAATGATCCTGATCCTTGTGCCGCGCCACCCTGAACGCTGCCGCGCCGTCGGTGAAATGCTGGCTGCTCGGGGGGTTCCCTTTGCATTGCGGAGCGAGGTAGAATCACGGGAGGCTGAACTGAAGGCCGGCGAGGTTCTGCTGGTCGATACCGTCGGCGAAATGCTGAACTTTTACACTATGGCCGATCTGGTATTCGTCGGCGGAAGCTTCGCAGATATCGGCGGTCACAATATTCTCGAAGCCTCGATGTTGAAAAAACCGGTCATCTTCGGGCCGCACATGCACAACTTCAAAGAAATCTCCCGCTTGATCAGAACGTGCGGCGGTGGTACCCAGGTTTCCCAGGCCGAAGAACTTCTGCCTGCCGTCTCGCGCCTTCTCGACAATGACGACGCCCGGACGGCGATGGGCGAGGCGGGATATGCGCTGCTCAGCCGCAATGCCGGCGCCACCGCTAAATCTCTTGCGGCGATTGATCGTGTCTTTCACTGAGTACATGTCGCGTCTGAGGAAAATTCATCGGCGACTCAGTCAGCAGGGGCCGCAGGGATTTCGCGAAAAAATTCTGGTTTTGCTCCTTGCGCCCTGCGGCTGGCTGTATGGTCTTGTCGGGGTGGTGCGCGAACGTCTTTACCGGCATGGGTGGCTGGCCTCCTGGCGGGCTTCGGTGCCCGTTATCTCCATCGGAAATCTTTCCGCCGGAGGGACGGGAAAAACACCCATGGTCGATTTTGTGCTGAAGGCGCTGGCGGAGCGAAAGCTGCGTGCGGCGGTGGTCAGCCGCGGATACGGTGGCAGCGGCGCTCCCGGCGTCGGTGTGGTCAGTGCCGGCGATGGGCAGGGCCCGCTTCTGAACGCCGCGGTCTGCGGAGATGAGCCGTATCTTCTGGCCCGGCGCAATCCCCAGGCGGTGGTATTGACCTCGCCCACACGCTCAGCCGGGGTACGGCGCGCCGTCGATGAATACCAGGCGCAGGTCGTTGTTCTGGATGACGGTTTTCAGCATATGGCGGTGCAGCGCGATCTTGACATCGTGCTTCTCGACGCGCGAGCGCCGCTCGGCAACAAGCGCCCCCTTCCGGCCGGGATGCTGCGCGAATTTCCCTCGGCGCTCAGGCGCGGGGATCTGTTCGTACTGACCCGCTGGCATGAGGACTGCCCGGCTCCGCCGGCTCTGCCCGGCCCGGTGGTGCGCAGCCGGCATCGGCTCGCAGCGGACGTGATCGACCTGGAAGGCAACATACGCGCCCTGAGCACGCTTGCAGGGATGCGCGTCGTCGCGTTTGCCGGCATCGCCGACCCGGAGGATTTTTTTCGTGAGTTGAAGCACAGGGGACTGAAACTGATACATACCATTGCCCTCACAGATCATGCCGTCTATGATGGCAAGATCCTTGAGCGTTTGCGCACCGCCTGCGCAGGTGCCGATGCCTTGGTCACCACCGAGAAGGACGGGGTTAAATTAAGTGCGGCCGAGCTGCCGCTGCCCTGCTACCAGGTGCCGATGACGATCGAATTTCTGGAAACCGGCGACTTTGAGAGCGCGCTGGATTCTGTGCTTGAACACACCCGGCAATAGCCAACCATCTGCCGTTTGAGGTTTGAATCCCCAGGAGCTGATCTATGTCCATTCGCCCGGAACTGCTTGAAATACTCGCCTGCCCCCAATGCAAGGGGCCGGTTCGCTGTGAGCCCGAAAACGCGCGCATCGTCTGCGACGTCTGCAAACTGGCCTACCCGATTCGCGACGACATCCCGGTGATGTTGGTCGACGAGGCGCAAACCCTCTCCAATTGAGCATTCGCGATTCCTTGAAGACTCTGACTCGGGAACATCCCCGAAAGATCATGGTGCGTACCACCAACTGGATTGGCGATGCGGTGATGACGACGCCGGCGATGGCCGCGATTCGGGCCGCGTTTCCCGCCGCCGAGATTACCGTTGTGGCCAATCCCCTCGTTGCGGAGCTGTTCCGTTTTCATCCGGATTGCGACCGGGTGCTGGTTTTCGATAAAAAACACGACCACCGCGGAGTGAAGGGATTCTGGACATTCTGCGCCGAGCTGCGCCGAGAGCGCTTCGATCTGGCGGTCCTGCTGCAAAATGCCATCGAAGCCGGGTTTATGGCCGCTCTGGCGCGGATTCCGCGCCGTGCCGGGTACGAAACGGACGGCCGCGGCTGGCTGCTCAATTACGGGGTTGCCACCAGCGAGCGCAAGCATGGATTGCATCATACGGACTATTACCTGAACATGCTGGAAACGCTGGGCATCGCAGCCCCCGATAAGAAAAAACTGGTTCTCGCCCTGACTCCTGAAGAGGAGCAAAGGGCCGGGGAGTTGCTCCCCGGGCGCAACTGGATCGCCATCAATCCCGGCGCCGCGTACGGCTCGGCCAAGCGCTGGCTTCCCGATCGTTTTGCCGCCGTGGCTGACCGCCTCGCTGAAGAATACGGGGTTCAAGTCGTCTTAACCGGTGGGCCGGGGGAGAAGGAAATCGGCGCGGATATTGAGCAGGCCATGTCGTGTCCCGCCGTTAATCTCATCGGGCGCACTTCGGTGCGCGAGTTGATGGCGGTGCTTGCCCGCTGCCGCCTGATGGTGACTAACGATTCCGGTCCCATGCATGTGGCGGCCGCTTTCGGTGTGCCCATCGCGGCGGTGTTCGGCCCCACCGATCACAGGACAACTTCGCCGTTGAGCGAATCATGCCGCATTATCCGCAAAGACGTGGATTGCGCTCCCTGCATGCTGCGCCAGTGCCCCACCGATCACCGCTGCATGAGCGGTATCTTCGCGGAGGACGTCCTGGCCGCCGCCCGCGAACTTCTGGGAGAGGCCTGATGAAGGTTCTGATCGTCAAGGCCAGCGCCCTGGGAGATGTGGTGCACGCACTGCCGGTGCTCGCCTGGATCAATAGCGCCGGTCCCGCCATCGAGATCGATTGGCTGGTAGAGGAAGCCTTCGCGCCGCTGCTCGAGGGGCATCCGCTGATTCACAGGATTCATCGGATCAACACCAAAGGCTGGCGCCGAGATGGTAAGCTGGCAAGTCTGCGCGGGGCACGTGATGTCGTTCACGGATTAAGGAGGCAGCGCTACGATGTCGCGCTCGACCTCCAGGGAAACAGCAAGAGCGGGTTTTTTACGCTCTTCTCCGGAGCGCCCAGGCGGTACGGATTCGCCCGCGGCGCCGTGCGCGAACGGCCCAATCTGCTGGCAACAAATGAAAAAGTCACGCTTGCCGAGTCCGACCACCATATCAGCGCGCGTTCTCTGGCGATTGCAAAGGCGGCTTTTCCCGGCGGCAGCGAGGCCCCTCCAGCCGGGCCACTTCCGGTCGGGGAGGGCGAGCGGCACAAGATATCCGAGATGCTGCGGGAGCAGGGGCTCGGCCACCGGCCTCTCGTTGTTTGTCATTACGGAACCACTTGGAGCACTAAGCTCTGGCCCCTGGAAAACTGGCGAGAACTTGCCCGTCGGCTGGGCGGCGGCGAATCCGCGGATCTGGTGTTGACCTGGGGCAATGATACGGAAAAACGCGCAGCCGAAGCGATTGCCGATGAGAGCAAGGGCCGGGCGCGAATCTGGCCGCGGGGGACGCTGCGCGAGCTTGCGGCCCTTCTCGAGCGCGCCGATCTGGTGGTGGGCGGCGATACAGGCCCCATCCATATCGCGGCTGCAGTCGGCACCCCGACCGTATCCATGTATCGCGTGACCGATGCCATGCGCAACGGACCCCGGGGAGAGAAACATCACCGCCTGCAGGCGCCGCTTGCCTGCTCTCCCTGCCTGCGCAAAGAGTGCGAACGCGATGCCGAATGCGGCCTCAGCATTTCGGTCGAAGCCGTTCTCGAATCCATCGAGCAGTCTCTAAGGAAGAGCGCCCGATGAGCGGATTTGTCGAAAAAGGCGACATTCTGGTTGCGACCGATGTCTGGCCTGTGCTGCAAAAAAGAGGGCTGATCAGCTTCGACGCGTTCATGGATTTTGCCGGCGGCAGCCGGATCGTTCATAAGCGGGGGCGCTCCGTATTTCGCTTCGAGATCGGCGAGCGGGCTTTTTATCTCAAGCGCAATCGATTGCACCGTGTTGAACTGTGGAAAAAGCTCACACGCGGCAAGCTGCCTCCCCGCAGCGCCCTGCAGGAGTGGGAAAGCATCAAGGCGGTCGCGGGAGCGGGAATCTCGACCGTTACTCCGGTTGCGTTTGGCGAACGCACCTTCCTCGGCGCGGAAACCGCCTCCTTTACAGTAACCGAGGAGCTTTATGGTGCCCGTCCCCTGGATGAGATCGTGCGTGAGAGGTTCCAGCAAGCCGGAAGCTTTTACGAGAAGCGATCAGTGATTGCAAAAGTGGCCGAGCTGGCGCGAAAGCTCCACAATGCGGGAATGAACCACCAGGATTTTTATCTCAACCATTTTTTCCTCGACGACGAGGGCGAGTTTTACCTGATCGATCTGCAGCGGGTGCAACAGAACTCCTGCGTTCCGCGTCGCTATCGCATCAAAGATCTCGCACAGCTCAACTATTCTGCCTGGTATTATGGCGGGTTCACGTCCAGCGACCGGATGCGTTTTCTCTTTCGCTACCTCGGGCGGAAAAAACTGACCACCGAGGATAAGCTGCTCGTTCGGCAAATTATCGCCAAGACAGAACGGATCGCCCGGCACGACGTCAAGCTGATGGCGCGGCGGCGAAAGAGGGGGGAGCTGCCGTGATATCGCTTACCGCACGGTTAAAGAACGCCTTAATAGCAAATAAAACGTTTTCACATGCAGCGGAGATTGATCCTTGTCCAATTATCTGGTAACAGGAGGCGCCGGTTTTATCGGGTCCCACATCGTCGATGAACTCTTGCGTCGGGGCGAATCGGTCCGC
>JAGXHK010000019.1 GCA_024636255.1 Desulfuromonadales bacterium
AGTGCTGGCAAGCGGCCGCGGGTCGAACCTGCAATCGATTATCGGGCGCTGCGCCGACAAAACCCTTGCGGCGGAAATCGCGCTGGTGCTGAGCAACAATGCCGAAGCAGGGGCACTGGCCAGGGCGGCAGAGGCAGAAATACCGACCCTGCACATCGATCACCGCAGTTTTCCCACCCGTGAGCAGTTCGATGAGCGCATGGCAACGGCCCTGCGCGAAGCAGAGGTCGATCTGGTGGTGCTGGCCGGCTTTATGCGTCTTCTTTCAACGGCCTTCATCGAAGCCTTCTCCGGCCGCATCATCAATATCCACCCGTCCCTGCTTCCCGCCTTTCCCGGCCTGAACGTCCAGCGCAAAGCTCTCGAGCATGGCGTTCGCGTCAGCGGCTGCACGGTGCATTTCGTCGATACCGGTCTCGATACCGGCCCGATCATTATCCAGGCGGCTGTTCCCGTGTTGGCGAGCGATACTGAAGAGAGCCTTTCCGATCGAATTCTCGCCGAGGAACATCGGATCTACCCGCGCGCCATTCAGCTTTTCGCCGAAGGGCACCTGCATATCGAAGGGCGCCGGGTGCATATCGCACCGCCGGCCGACCCGGCAGTGCAGGCGCTGATCAACCCGGTTCTGGAATAGAACACCTCCCGCGCCGCCTCCTCGCATGGAGATTTCATGACCCGCCCCATACTGGTCAGCGCCTGCCTTCTCGGCATCAATACGCGCTATGACGGGTTGGTGAAAAACGATCCGGCCGTTCGCGACTTTTTTGCATGCCAGGACGCCCTCCCGATCCCTGTCTGCCCTGAGCAGCTCGCCGGCCTGCCGACGCCGCGCCCGAAAAGCTGTTTTGCACGGGGAAGCGGAGACGACGTTCTCGACGGCCAAGGACGCATTGTTTCCGAGGATGGCCACTCTCTGGATGATATTTTTATTCGCGGTGCAGCCGAAGCGCTGAAAATCTGCCGGCTTGCGGGCTGCCAAGAAGCGATCCTCAAGGAGCGCAGCCCCTCGTGCGGAGTTCACTGGATTTATCGCGGGCAGACGCGAACCCCGGGACAAGGGGTCACCTCTGCCCTGTTAAAGAGAAACGCCGTACGCATTATGAGTGAAGAAGATCTGTATCCGACCAGCGGCACTCCCGATTCCGGCAGCGATTGACGAAGATTCATGTCCCACCTTTACGATGTCATTTTTGCAGGCGAGAGCCTCGCCTCGCGCATTGCTGCGGCTCTTCTAACCCGCCAGGGGAAACGGGTTCTCGTCTTCGGCGGCGATGCCCGCGCCACGCCGCACTGGCTTTTTGGTTCATTTCTTCTTGATGAGGTACTTGCTCGGCTCGGCTGGAGAGCAGGCGCAGATGCGTTCGCGGAAGTTCAGGTCATCACACCTCAGAGTCGGGTGGATCTTCATGGCCCCGGCTCGCTTGACGAGGAAATCGCGCGGGAAATCCCCTACGGACAGGGTCTTATCCCGTTTCTGGGAAAACTGTCCCGCCTGGATCGCCACCTCGAAGAAACATTCAAGCGCCGCCCCAAGCTTGCTCTTGCAGGCGATATCGAAAAGCGGCTCGTTTTTCTGGGTTCGGGCTTGCGGGGCAAATTCGGGGAGTTTAAAGCCAGCGGCTCGTTCCGTGGACACCTTCGCCCTTTGTCCGAAGATGAACGCACCTTTGCCGTGGCGCTTTTCGAGGGACTTGCCTGCGCCCCGCTTGACCACATAAGCCTTGGCGAGGCGGCTCTGCTCTGGGGCCAGGCCATGCATCCGCAGCGCTTCGCGCCGGCAGACCTGGAGGATTTTCTCGTCCTGAGATTCGAGCAGTTTCATGGCAACCGCATGCAGCTCGACGATCTGCACAGCATATCCCGTCAGGGGAGACTCTTCGATGCGCTGACGAAAAACGGTGTGCACTGCAGAAGTCGTTTTGTGGTGTTCGGCGACCAAACCGTCCAGAATCGGTTTTTCGAAGGAGAAGACGTCTGTCCGGCATTTGAGCGCCTGAGCATTGAAATCGCCGGCCAGATTTCGCCTCTTCTCGCGCAGCGCATTCTTCTTGCCGGAGACCCGGCACTGCGCCTTCTCGTGGGCCGCGAGGAAAACGGGAAGACGCTCTGCACCATCGATCTTCCCGGCAACCGTGCACAGGATCATTGGGGAAAAGCGCGCCTGTGCAATCGGCTCAGCGAACTGTTCCCGTTTACCTCTATCACCTGGGTCGGCGCCATCCCCGAACCAGGCGCGGCCAAGTCGAGGCCCCCGGCATTTCCGTCTCTCCGGCCGTCTTTGCGCAGAAACCCCCATGGCGTACTGCTTTGCCAGGGGGCAGCTCTGTGGCCCCGCACCGCAGGAACCGGAGAGGTCCTTGCCGGCCTGGCGACCGCTGACCATCTTTTCAAAAGGCTCCGCAAGAGATAAAAGGTTGTTGCATCACTGGCAATTTCATGGTAGTTACTTGTGTTTCAAATTTCCAGGAGGTTTTTCTCATGGCAAGAATCTGCGATATCTGTGGCAAGCGACCCTCGACTGGCAATAATGTCAGTCATGCCAACAATAAAAACAAAAAGGTGTGGTATCCCAACCTGCAGAAGGTCAAGGCGGTGAATAACGGTGGAGTCCGTTCCGTCAAGGTCTGCACACGCTGCATTCGCTCCGGTGCGGTGACCAAAGCCGTCTGAGTGGCAAATCCCCTGAGTTCTGCCAGCAAAAAGGGCGGCCCATGGCCGCCCTTTTTGCATCTTCTGTTTTACCGCGCGCTCAATTTCCCGAATACGCGATCCATTCGATCTCGATGCCGGCACCCTTCGGCAAAGCGGCCACTTGCACGGTGGCGCGCGCTGGCGCAGGCTCTTCCCAGTGTCGCCCATAGATCTCGTTGACCCTGGCAAACTCATCGATATCGGTCAGATAGATGACCGTCTTTACCACCTGTCTCATCGTCAGTCCGGCACCTGCCAAAGCCCCCTGCACGTTGGCCATGACCTGCTCGGTCTGCTCTTCGATCCCTCCGGCAACGAGTTCTCCGGTGGCGGGATCGAGTGGGATCTGCCCCGAAAAGAAAACGAAATCGCCCGCTCTTATCCCTTGGGAATACGGGCCGATTGCGGCCGGCGCCCGAGTGCTGGAAATTTTCTCGATCGGCATGATGAAAACCCTCCCTGAAAAGAATAAACCGGACCCGAAATTTATCGACTGCGCAGACGTTCCACTTTGTAGACCCCTTTCACCTTAAGGATCGCGCTGATCACTTTATTAAGATGATCGAGATTCTGCACATCGACCTCAAACGTGTTCACTCCTTTACGCTCCGGCGTCGAATGCACATTGGCACTGATGATATTCGCCTCGCAGTTGGTGATCGCCCCGGTAATTCCGGTCAGCATTCCCTTCTGATCGAAGCAATAGACCCGCACCTTAACAGGGCGCGAGGCCTTTTTCTTCATGTCCCATTCCACATCGACACGCCGCTCCGGATCCGTCTCGAGAACGTGTGGGCACTCGGATGAATGGACCGTGACACCGCGTCCACGGGTAATAAAGCCGATGACCTGATCGCCCGGCAGAGGATTGCAGCATTTGGCAAAGCGCACCATGATATCGTCGATCCCCTGGATCTTTATGGCGCTCGAAGGCTTGCGGCGAATCTTTTCGAAAACCCGGGTGATGCGGCCCTGTTTCGGCGGGGCATCACTCCGAAGTTTCTCTGCCGGAATCACCCGGGAAACGATCTGCCCCGCGGAGAGTTTGCCGTAGCCGACGGCGGCCAGCACTTCATTGAGTTCGTGAAAACCGAACTCCGTCATCGCCTGGCCCATCTCGTGAGACGAGGACGCCCGGGTAAAGCTCATGCCGTATTTGCGCAGCTCTTTTTCAAGCAGATCGCGGCCAATTTCAATGCTTTTTTCGCGCTGTTCGGCTTTAACCCACTGGCGGATCTTATTGCGCGCCTTTGAGGTCCTGACGAATTTGAGCCAGTCTTTGCTCGGCACATGCGAGGCCGAGGTGATAACTTCAACGGTATCGCCATTCTTCAGCGTGGTCTTCAATGGGACCAGACGACCGTTCACCCGCGCCCCGACGCAGCAGTGACCGATATCGGTGTGAATGGAATAGGCGAAATCGATCGGCGTCGCGTCCTTGGGCAGTTGCTGAACATCGCCCTGAGGGGTGAAGACAAAAACCTCTTCGGGGAAAAGATCGACTTTGACCGTGTCCATGAACTCCCGGGAATCCTTGAGTTCCTGCTGCCATTCGAGAAGCTGTCGCAGCCAGCCGAAACTCTTCTCGTCACGGCCGCCCGCAGCGAACTTGCCCTCTTTGTATTTCCAGTGTGCAGCGATCCCCTCCTCGGCAATGCGGTGCATGTCCCAGGTGCGGATCTGCACCTCCATGCGCTCGCCATAAGGCCCGATCACAGTGGTGTGCAGCGACTGGTACATATTCGCCTTAGGCATGGCGATGTAGTCCTTGAACCGCCCGGGGATCGGTTTCCAGGTCGAATGGATGATCCCGAGCACCTCGTAGCACTCGCGGATATCTTCCACCAGAATCCGGAAAGCGATCAGGTCGAAAATCTGGTCAAAATCGATCCCCTGGCGCTCCATTTTGAGATAGATCGAGTACAGGTGCTTTGACCGACCAGAAACTTCGGCTTCAATCTTCTGCTCCTGCAGTTTGGAACAGATGCGTCCCCTCACCTCTTCGATATAGGATTCCCGCTCCTGCTTCTTCTTGGCGACCTTTCCGGCAAGTTCCTGATAGATGACCGGCTGCAGATAACGGAAGGAGAGATCTTCGAGTTCGCTTTTAATCCAGCTGATGCCCAGCCGGTTGGCCAGGGGCGCATAAATATCAAGCGTCTCCTGGGCGATACGCACCTGGCGGTTCTGCGGATGATAACCAAGGGTGCGCATATTGTGCAGGCGATCGCAGAGCTTGACCAAAATCACGCGGATATCCCGGGCCATGGCGATGAGCATCTTGCGGAAATTTTCTGCCTGACGCTCCTCGCTCGAGCGCAGGGAGATTTTGCCGATTTTGGTGACGCCGTTCACGAGTTCGGTGACTTCGGCGCCGAAAAGGGCTTTCAACTCTTCGCTGCTGGCGAGGGTATCCTCGATGGTGTCATGGAGAAGTCCGGTGGCGATCGTTGCGGCATCCATCTTCAATTGCGCAAGGATATAGGCGACTTCCATCGGGTGGATGAGATAGGGCTCGCCGGAAAGACGCACCTGTCCCTGATGGACCTTGGCACTGAAGACATAGGCCTTGCGGATAAGGTCCAGATCAGCCTCGCTGTTATACGAGAGGACCTCTTCGAGAATATCGTCTAAACGGACCATGCGAAAGCGGCGGTCTGGCGGGCAGGCCGGAGAGCTCTGCCCGGCCTATTTCGGGGCAAAAAAAAGCAGACGAGCGATCGTCTGCGGTGAGCTCGATCAGCGTTTGCGCGTCGGTATTTCGTATTCGATTTTTCCAGCGGCAATCTCACGCAAGGCGACAACCACCCGCTTATTCCCCTGCTTGTTTTCGATCAGGGGCTTGGAGCCTTTATAGAGTTGTTTTGCCCGCTTGACAGCGACCATGGTCAATAGGAATCGATTCGGTATCTTCTCCAAGCAATCTTCGACAGTAACTCGTGCCATTTCGGGACTCCCGTATTTGAATTCTGTGGTTGGAAAATCGAGCTAAGCATCCTTCTTCAGGCCGAACACATCCTTTACCTTGGCAAGGACGCGTGACGTGCGGCACCTTTCGGCGACGATGAGGGCCTTGAATTTTTCGAGAGCGCGCTGAAAGTCATCGTTGATGATCAGGTAATCGTACCAGGTCGCCTCAACGACTTCGCTGCGGGCATTTCCAATGCGGCGCTCGATCACCTCGGGCGCGTCGGTTCGCCGACCTTCGAGACGGCGGCGCAGTTCATCGAAGTCGGGGGGGAGAATAAATATGAAGATGCCCTGCCCGTAAGACTTCTTGAGCTGAGCCGCTCCCTGGATGTCCACATCGAGGAGCACATCGAAGCCTGCCGCCTGTAATTCCTCGAGGGTACGGATCGCCGTGCCGTAAAGATTGCCGTGGACCTCGGCCCACTCGGCGAATGCTCCCTCTTTGGCCATCGCGCGAAACGTTTCGGACGAGACGAAGTAATAATCGACGCCGTCCTTTTCTCCGGTGCGCTTTTTTCTCGTGGTAAAAGAAATAGAGTGCCGAAGATTCGGCACCCTGTCAATAATTTCCTTGCACAGAGTCGTCTTGCCGGCCCCCGAAGGAGCCGAGATCACAAACAGAGTTCCATGGGTCTTTCCTGCTGAAGCCTGCGGATCATTCGACATTCTGGGCCTGCTCCCGGATTTTCTCAAGCTCTGCCTTCAGAGAAACAACCAGCCTGGTCAAGTCGGCATCGTTCGATTTCGAGCCCATGGTGTTGGCCTCGCGGTTGAGCTCCTGCACCAGAAAATCAAGCTGTCGACCGACCGGCTCACCGGCGCCGAGCAGATCGTTGAACTGCTGCAGGTGACTCTCGATACGGGCAATCTCCTCGCTGATATCGCAGCGGTCGGCAAACAGAGCGACCTCTTGAGCAAGGCGCTGGGGATCGACTTCGAATTCGCCCTCGATGCGCGCCAGACGCTCGCGCAGTTTGCTTTTCCACTCATCCGGGATCAGCGGCGCGCGCTCCTTGACCTTATCCAGAAGCGCGGTGATCACCCCGAACTTCGCCTCGATATCCGCAAGGGTGGAGCGGCCCTCGTTCCGGCGCATCCGCTCGACGGCCTCAAGCGCCAGGCCAAGTGCCTCTTCCAGGCAGGATTTGACCTGTCCCTGATCAAAGGCGGCCTCTTCCAGGGTAATCACATCTCTCTGTCCGGTCAGAAGGCTGAGAGTCATTTCGCCTTCAAGGTCATATTCGACTTTGGCGCGACTGAAGACATCGATATAGGCCTGAGCAAGAGGCTTGTTCAGAACTGGCACAGCGGCCAACGTCTCGGAGCTCTCCTGCGTGACATAGACATCGATCTTGCCGCGCTTGAGACGCTCGCCCACTCTTTTTTTGACTTCGTGCTCGAACGGCATCAAAAACCGCGGAGCCTTCACGCTGATATCACCGAAGCGGTGATTGACCGTTTTGATCTCGACGCCAAGGGCAATGCCCCCGGCGCGGGACTGCCCCTTGCCGTATCCGGTCATGCTTTTAATCATGCGAACCCCTTGCGCTTGAAATTTAAGCATCTTAAAGACGCCAGTACATCATTCCCCGATCGAGTATCTGCTGGCGGTCAAGGCAGGATTTAACGTCGATCACCACGCCCTGCCCATTGCCGTTGCCGGTAAGCTCCTGCAGGCGGGTGGGGGTGATCCCGGAGAATTTCGCATGCGATACGGCCCAGATGACTCCGTCTACCGGAGCAAGTCCCTCCAGATCCGTAAGCTCGATGCCGTATTCGTGCTGCGCCTCGCCGCCATCCGCCAGAGGATCGTGAATCAGGGTCTCAACCCCGTATTCCTTCAACTCGGCAATGATGTCAATGACTTTGGTATTGCGGATATCCGGCACATTCTCTTTAAACGTCAGGCCCAGCACCAATACCCGCGACCCCTTGACCGCCTTGTCGGCTTCGATGAGTTTTTTCACCGTCATCTCCGCCACGTATTTTCCCATGGAGTCGTTTATATGCCGCCCGGCCAGGATAACCTGAGGATGGTAGCCAATCTCTTCGGCTTTGTACGTCAGATAATACGGATCGACGCCAATGCAGTGCCCGCCGACCAGGCCGGGTGTGAATTTGAGAAAATTCCACTTGGTTCCCGCCGCTTCAAGGACATCCCGGGTCGAAATCCCCATCCGGTTGAAGATGATCGCCAGCTCGTTCATCAGCGCGATGTTCAGATCGCGCTGGGTGTTTTCGATAACCTTGGCCGCCTCGGCGACCTTAATGCTCGAAGCCCGGTAGACACCGGCTTCGATCACCAGTTCGTAGACCTGGGCAACCGTATCGAGGGTTTCGGCATCTTCGCCAGCCACAACCTTGGTGATCTTGCTGACGGTATGAACCCGGTCTCCGGGGTTGATGCGCTCGGGCGAGTAGCCGATCTTGAAATCGACCCCGCCCTTGAGCCCCGATTCCTTCTCGAGAATCGGCAGACAGACATCTTCGGTGACCCCGGGATAGACCGTCGACTCGTAGACCACGATGGTGCCCGGAGCGAGATTCCTGCCGATCGCCGTGGATGAGGCGATCAGGGGCGTAAGATCCGGCTTTTTGTTGCGGTCGATGGGGGTCGGCACCGTGACGATAATGAATCTGGCCTCGTGCAGCCGTGCCGGATCGGTCGTAAAATCGATGCGGGTGGCCGCGAGTTCCTCGCCGGTCAACTCTCCTGTGGCATCGAAGCCCGAGCGCAGCTCCTGTATTTTCTTCTCGCTGATATCGAATCCGATCACCTCGGCGGTGCGCCCGAAAGCCGCCGCCAGAGGCAGACCGACATAGCCGAGCCCGACCAGGGCGATTTTTGCTTTTTGCGTGCGGATATCGTCAATCGTGATCATGAACAAATCCCTCCGAAATCGGTCTGTGCAATGATGAAATCAACGGCTGCGGGCAGAGCAGGAAAAACAAGAGCGTCGTTATTCTGACCGGCTTCCTGCGCGCCGTAACCGGTAAGTACCAGGATCGCAGTGCATCCAGCGCGTTCGCCCGCTTCGATGTCGGCCTTTTTATCGCCGACCATATAGGAGCGCGCCAGATCGATGCGCAGATCGCGCGCCGCCTCGAGAAGCATACCGGGCCGTCCTTTGCGGCAGTCGCACTCGGTGCGGTAAGAACCGATGCCTGCCGTCGGATGATGCGGGCAGGTGTAGAAGGCATCGACGTGCGCGCCGTCCCTCCGCAGGCGCTCCTGCAGGTGTTCATGCAGTCTGGCGACGGCGTCGGTGTTGAAATACCCTCTGGCCACCCCGGACTGATTCGTGACGACCACCACCAGGAATCCCGCCTCGTTGAGGCGCCGGATGGCATCGGGCACGCCGGGAATGAACATAAATTCTTCGGGGCGGTAAAGGTAATTTTTCTCCACATTGATGGTGCCGTCGCGGTCGAGAAAAACCGCCCGGCGGCCTGAGCTCATCATTCCTGGTACGCTCTGAGAACTTTTTCGATGATATTGGTCGTCGATTTGCCCTGCACGAAATGGATGATCTCGACCCGGCCGCCCCAACTCTCGACAAGCTCCCTGCCGACCACCCCCTCGGGGGTGTAATCCCCGCCCTTGACGAGAATGTGCGGACGCAGTGCGCGGATCAGCTCGAGAGGAGTCTCCTCGTCGAAAATGCAGACGTAATCGATGCAGTCGAGCGCCGCCAGAATATGCGCGCGTTCATTCTCCCCGATCAGAGGGCGCTTCGGGCCCTTGAGGCGCTGGACCGACTGGTCGGAGTTAATCCCCAACACGAGC
>JAGXHK010000163.1 GCA_024636255.1 Desulfuromonadales bacterium
CACTCGGCGTCTACATCGAGCGGCTTCTCGCCTATCGGCATGAAATTCCCCAGGTACCGGCCAAGCTCCCCGGGCTGCTCGATATCGATCCGGAGGTGATCCCCGAGGAGTTTGTCAATCTCTTCTCCTCGTTTTATCTTGAGATGACCGCCCTGCTCGGCCGGCGCACGGCCGAGATGCACCAGGCGCTGGCCAGCACCACTCAGGATGCCGTCTGGCGACCGGAGGAATTCTCGACCCTCTACCAGCGTTCGGTCTATCAGTCGATGCGCTCGCTGACCCGGCGCACCTATATGTTCCTCGAACAGAACCTCGAGCGCGTCCCCGAGGCAGACCAGGCGCTGGCGCAGGAGATCATCACGCGGGAGAAAGATGTGCTGATCCGCCTCTCGCGCATCATGGGCGGCAAGATCACGTCCCAGAAGATTCGCATCCATGGCGATTATCATCTCGGCCAGGTCCTGTACACCGGCAAGGACTTCGTCCTGATCGATTTCGAGGGCGAACCGGCGCGCACCCTGTCGGAGCGCCGGCTCAAGCGCTCTCCGCTGCGCGACGCTGCGGGCATGATCCGCTCTTTCCACTACGCGGCGATTACCGCACTGCGCCGCCACGCAACTGACCAACCGGGGGACGAAGAGATCCTGCAGCCCTGGCTCGAAGCCTGGTACCGCTACGTCAGCAGCGTCTTCTTCCGCAGCTATGCGGATCAGTTGCGTGAAACAGAGCTTATCCCTCAGGACCGGGAGAGCCAGGAGATGCTGCTGCAGTGCTTTCTGCTCGAGAAAGCGGTTTATGAGCTCGGCTACGAGCTGAACAACCGTCCCGAATGGGTCTTTCTGCCGCTGCGCGGGATCTCCATGATCCTCGACGAAACCACAGAGAAATAGCGCGTGAAAGGTTGAGTATGAATCTCGGTGCGAACTACCTTGAAGACGGCCGCTGCGAGTTCCTGGTCTGGGCTCCGCAGGCGGACCGGATGGAATTGAAGATCTCCGGCCCGCCCGACCAGTTGCTCCCGATGCAGCGCCGCGAACGCGGCTACTGGCGTGCGGTCGTGGAGGAGGTCACGCCGGGCACCCGCTATCGCTACCGCATCGATGGCGAGAAAGAGCGCCCGGACCCGGCCTCCTACGACCAGCCCGAGGGGGTTCACGGACCCTCGCAGATCGTCGATCACCGTCGTTTTGCCTGGGAAGACGGAAAATGGCATGGCATGGCCCTTTCAGAAATGGTGATCTACGAGGTGCACGTGGGCACCTTCACTCCGCAGGGCACCTTCGATGCGGTCATCCCGCGCCTCAAAGAGCTGCATGAGCTGGGGATCACAGCCATCGAGATTATGCCGGTCGCTTCGTTTCCCGGTGAGCGGGGATGGGGGTATGACGGCACCTATCCGTTTGCGGTACAGAACTCCTACGGCGGCCCCGAAGGGCTCAAGCGCCTGATCCAGGCCTGCCACCGGGAGGGGATGGCGGTGGTGCTCGATGTGGTTTACAATCACCTCGGGCCTGAGGGAAATTATCTGTGGGATTACGGTCCGTATTTTACCGACCGCTACCGCACGCCCTGGGGAGAGGCCGTCAATTTCGACGGCGCCTATTCAGATGAGGTGCGCCGCTACTTCACGCAGAACGCGCTGCACTGGTTCAAAAATTATCATGTCGATGCCCTGCGCCTCGATGCCGTACACGCGATTTACGATTTTTCGGCCAAACCTTTTTTGCAGGAGCTCGCCGAGCAGGTCCATGAGTTCTCGCTCGGCAACAGCCGCAACTGCCTGCTCATCGCCGAGAGCGCCCTCAACAACGCCCGCATCATCCGCCCTCCGGAGATCGGCGGCTATGGCCTGGATGCCCAGTGGAGCGATGATTTTCACCACGCGCTGCATACGCTTCTCACCGGCGAAGATCTCGAGTACTATATCGATTACGGCCATACCGGCGACCTGGTCAAGGCCTACCGCGAGGGGTTCGTCTATGACGGGCGCTACTCGCATTACCAACGCCGCCGCTTCGGCGCTTCGTCGGCAGACCGCCCGGGCCATCAGTTTGTAGTGTCGTCGCAGAACCACGATCAGGTCGGCAACCGCATGCTCGGCGATCGCCTGATCACGCTGGCGGGCTTCGAAGGGGCCAAAGTCGCTGCGGCGGCGACCATTCTTTCCCCCTTCGTCCCCCTTCTCTTTATGGGGGAAGAATATGCCGAGGAGGCTCCCTTCCCTTACTTCGTCCATCTTGGCGATCCGGATCTGGTGGCCGCGGTACGCGAGGGACGCCGCGAGGAGTTCAGCTCTTTTCATCACACGGGGGAGCCGCCCGACCCGCAATCCGAAACCACCAGAGAGAGCGCGGTCCTCAACTGGGAGGACCGCCATGAAGGGCGCCATCGGGCCATGCGCGATTTCTACCGCGAACTGCTGCGACTGCGTCGCGCCCATTCGGTTTTTTCTCGCCAGGAGAAAGAAAACATGGAGGGCTTCGGGCTCGAGTCCCAGAAGCTGATCTGGCTGCGCCGCTGGCAGGGGGCGCGCGAAGTGCTCTGTCTGCTCAACTTCAGCGAAAAAGTGGCGGAATGCGCCTTTCCCGGACGCCGGGGGCCCTGGCGCAAGCTGCTCGATTCGTCTGAAGGGCAGTGGTACGGCCCGGGCAGTGAGCTTCCCGACCGGGTTGAGGGGAAGTGCCGCCTGAAGATGGCCCCGCGAAGCTGCGTTTACTACGATCTGGAGTGAATCTTTTGACACGTCGATATCTGTGCATCCATGGTCATTTCTATCAACCGCCTCGGGAAAACCCCTGGCTTGAGGATGTCGAACAGCAGGACTCCGCGCAGCCGTTCCACGACTGGAACGAGCGCATCACCACCGAATGCTACCGCACCAACGCTGCAGCGCGCATCCTGGATCGTCAGGGCCGCATCGCCGCCATCGTCAGCAACTACGAACGGATGAGTTTCAACTTCGGGCCGTCGCTGTTGTCCTGGATGGAGCAGCACCGACCGCAGACCTACCGGGCCATCCTGGAGGCCGATCAGCGCAGCCGCGCGCATTTCTCGGGCCACGGCGCCGCCATGGCCCAATGCTACAATCACCTGATCATGCCCCTGGCCAACCGGCGCGACAAGCAAACCCAGGTGATCTGGGGACTGCGCGACTTCGCGCACCGCTTCGGCCGCCAGCCTGAAGGCATGTGGCTGCCGGAGACCGCCGTCGATCTCGAGTCCCTCGAAATCATGGCCGCCGAAGGGATCCGCTTTACCGTGCTCGCTCCTCATCAGGCGAAGAATGTCCGCGAACTCGGGAAAAAGGAGTGGCAGAACGTCGAGGGCGGACATGTCGATATCAGCACGCCGTACTGGTGCCGGCTTCCGTCCGGCAAGAAAATCGCGATTTTCTTCTACCATGGACCCGCCTCCCAGGAAGTGGCATTCGCCCGCCTGCTCGACAACGGCGAGCGCTTCGCCCATCGCCTGCTCGACATCTTTTCCGACAGGGAGACTGCGCAACTGGCGCATATCGCCACCGACGGCGAGACATACGGACATCACCACCGCCATGGCGAGATGGGCCTGGCCTATGCCCTGCACACCATCGAAGAGAACGAGCTGGCCAACTTGACGATCTATGGCGAGTACCTGAAAAAACACCCGCCGCGCCACGAGGTTGAGATCCTCCAGAATTCCTCATGGAGCTGTGCCCACGGGGTCGAGCGCTGGCGCGCCGATTGCGGGTGCAGAATCGGCGGCCACGACTGGCACCAGAAATGGCGCGCGCCGCTGCGCGAAGCGCTCGACTGGCTGCGCGATCGACTTGCCCCTCTCTACGAAAAAGAGATGTCCCGCTGGGTCGATGCCCCCTGGAAGGCGCGCGATGAGTTCATCGAGGTGGTTCTCAATCGCGATCACGATCATGTCGAGCGTTTTCTGCGTCGCCAGACCGGTCGCAACCTTGCGGCTGAAGAGAAGATCAACCTGCTGCGCCTGTTCGAGATGCAGCGGCACGCCATGCTCATGTACACCAGTTGCGGCTGGTTCTTCGATGACATCTCCGGAATCGAGACGGTGCAGGTTCTGGCCTATGCCGGCCGCGCCATACAGCTTGCCCGTAAAGCCTGCGGCGCCGAGCTTGAAGATGAGTTTCTCCGTCGCCTGTCGCGGGCCCCGAGCAATGTCGCTCAGAGTGGCGATGGCGCCCGTATCTATCGCGAGCACATCGCCGCGACCCGACTCGATCTGATCAGGGTGGCCGCGCATCATGCGATTTCCTCCGAATTCGAGGGCAACGGCAAACCCCACAGGGTCTACAGCTACCGCGCCCGAAACCTGGTTTATCATGATTATCAGGCCGGCCGCGTGCGCCTCGCCATCGGCCGCACTCACGTGCAGTCGGACATTACCTGGAATGCAGGCGAGTTCAGCTTTGCCGTGCTTTATTTCGGGGGACATCATCTGAACGCAGGGGTTCGGGAGTTCCAGGACAAAGCGACCTTCGAGGTTATGCACCGCGAGATCGAGAAAGCGTTTCAGCATGGCGATTTGGGAGAGGTCATCCGCCTCATGGACCGCCACTTCGAACACCACAACTATTCGCTCTGGCATCTGTTCAAGGACGAGCAGCGCAAGATCCTCAATCAGATCATGCAGAGGCCGATCGCCCAGACGGAGGCTTCTTTTCAGCAGATTTACGAGAATCAGTTCGCTCTGCTGCAGTTTCTCAAAGAGGCCAATGTACCGGCACCGGGTCCGCTGATCGCACCGGTGGAAATCATCATGAACGCGCGTCTGCGCCGATTGCTCGAGACGGAAAAGATCGACACCGAAAAGCTCGGCACTCTGGCCGAAGAAGTGGGAAAGATCGGCATTCGTCTCGACGAAGAGACGCTCGGGCTTCTCGCCGGTCGCCAGATCGACCGTCAACTCGTGAAACTGGCCCGCTCGCCCGGCAATCTGGCGCTGATGATGACGATCAGCGAAACCCTTGAGATCCTGCAGCGGCTCCCGCTGAAACCCGATTTCTGGGATGCTCAGAACACCTACTACGAAATACGCCGCGAACATTGCCCCGCAGCCCGGCTTGCACATAGCAAAGGGGATCGCGGGGCCGGGGAGTGGCTCGATCAGTTTAGAAAACTGGGCGACTACCTGCGCATAGGAAACCTGTAATGCATATCCCCGTCGCAACCTACCGTCTGCAGTTCCGCCCCGAGTTTCCCTTCGCGGCCGCCCGGAAAATCGTACCCTACCTGAGCGAGCTCGGCATCGATCACCTCTACGCCTCGCCGATATTCAAAGCGCGCACCGGCAGCAGTCACGGCTACGATCTGGCCGACATGAATGTTCTCAACCCCGAACTCGGCACAGCGGATGATTTCCACCTGCTCACCGAGACGGTACGCGAACACGCCATGGGCTGGCTGCAGGACATCGTTCCCAACCACATGGCCTTTGACGCCCAGAATCCCTTACTGGTCGATCTTCTTGAAAACGGAGCGAGCTCGCGTTATTTCCGTTTTTTCGACATCGACTGGGATCACTTCTACGAGGGCCTGACCGGACGGGTACTCGCTCCTTTTCTCGGCAGCTTTTTCGGCGAGGCCCTCGAAGCGGGCGAAATCCGCCTCAATTATCAGGAGGACGGCTTTTTTGCCAGCTACTACGATCTGCGCTTCCCTCTGCGCATCGAAACCTATCTCGAGGTTCTCACGCCCATGCTCGGGGCCTTGCGCCGCCAGCTTGGCCCCGACCATCCCGACCAGGTGCGTTTCATGGGCGTGCTCTACCTGGTGAAAACCCTCACCGGCGGCCCGCCGAGCCGCGAGCGCTACGATCAGATCAAATTCATCAAGCAGACCCTGTGGAGCCTTTATCAGGAAAACGAGACCCTCCGTACGCAGCTCGACCAGACGCTGCAGGAATTCAACGGCCGGGCCGGCGAACCGGACAGTTTCGATCAGCTCGACCACCTTCTCGCTCAGCAGAATTTCCGCCTCTCCTACTGGAAGGTGGCCACCGAGGAGATCAACTACCGGCGCTTCTTCAGCATCAATGATCTGATCTCTCTGCGCATGGAGGAAAAAGAGGTTTTCGACCACTGTCACGGCCTGATTCTGAAACTGGTCCGGCAGGGTGTGTTCACCGGTCTGCGCATCGATCATATTGACGGTCTTTACGACCCGCAGACCTATCTCGATCGTCTGAGCGCTGCCGCTCCGGGGACCTATCTGAGCGTGGAGAAGATTCTCGAACTGCAGGAACAGCTGCCGAAAAGCTGGCCGGTGGCCGGAACCAGCGGCTACGATTTTCTCAACATGGTCAACGAACTGTTCTGCCAGCGCCGCAACGATCGCCGTATCACCGGCATCTACCGCCGTTTCGCCGGCCCCAGGGGACGCTGCGAAGAGCAGACGTACGACAAAAAACGCCTGATTATCGAACGCCACATGATGGGGGATGTCGACAATCTGGCGAACCTGCTCAAGAACTTCTCCAGCCAATACCGCTACGGCAGCGATCTCACGCGCTATTCGCTGCGCCGCGCGCTGATCGAAGTGATGGCTGAATTTCCTGTCTACCGAACCTATCTCACCCGGCAGCGACGTGCCGACAATGGCCGCCGCTACCTGCGGATCGCCCTGCGCCGTGCGCTTCGCAACAATCCCGGGCTGAGCAACGAACTCACGTTTCTTCAGCGCATTCTTCCGATGGAGATGGACAGCCACCTGCCCGAAGAGGAAAAGGCGCAGTGGGCGCATTTCGTGATGCGCTTTCAGCAGTACACCGGGCCGCTGATGGCCAAGGGGTTCGAGGACACTCTGCTTTACGCCTACAACCGGCTGATCTCCCTGAACGAGGTGGGGGGAGCCCCGGACCAGTTCGGCATCGAGGCCACGACCTTTCACAAATACAACCAGAATCGCCAGCGCAACTGGCCACACGCCATGAGCGCCTCCGCCACGCATGACACCAAGCGCGGTGAAGATGTGCGCGCGCGCATCAACGTGCTCTCTGAAATTCCTGCCGAGTGGGAGCAGAATCTCACCGAATGGAATCGCCTCAACCGCTCTGCGAAAAAGCGCGTGCGCCGGCGTATGGTCCCCGACAAGAACGATGAATACTTTCTCTATCAGACGCTGCTCGGCTCCTTTCCTTTTGAAAACCTTAATCTTGACGATTATCGCCAGCGCATCCGCGACTACGTTATCAAGGCGGTGCGCGAGGCGAAAATTCACACGGCCTGGCTCAAGCCAGACAATGCCTACGAGGATGCCTATCTGCACTTTGTCGATGCGCTGCTCTCGGATTCAGACAATGCGTTTCTGAGCGCCTTTCGTCCTTTTCAGCAGCGCGTCGCGCATCTGGGCATTTTCAACTCCCTGGCACAGACGCTTCTCAAGCTCACGGCCCCCGGGATTCCCGATTTCTATCAGGGAACCGAGCTTTGGGAACTCTCTCTGGTCGATCCGGATAACCGGCGGCCGGTCGATTACGCCAAGCGTGAAAACATGCTTCAGGAGATCAAAAAAGGCTTCCGGCAGAATCCGCCCGAGCTGCTCGCCGGGCGGCGAGAGCGGCCTGCCGA
>JAGXHK010000164.1 GCA_024636255.1 Desulfuromonadales bacterium
ATTGTGCAACTGGTGCGTGAGGGGATAACGCCTCGCCAGATTCTGACTCCGGCAGCCTTTGAAAACGCCATTCGCGTCGATCTTGCTCTCGGCGGTTCGAGCAATACCGTCCTGCATCTGCTGGCCCTTGCTCATGAAGCGGGAGTTGACCTGCCCCTTGAGCTTTTCGACCAACTCAGTCGTGAAACGCCCCAGCTGGCTTCAATGAACCCGGGCGGCAAATACTTTATGGAAGATCTGGATGCCGCCGGCGGTGTGCCGGGGGTTCTTTTCCAGCTACGCGAATTGATAAGAGATAATCCGACCCTGAGCGGTTTAAGTACAAAACAAATCATCGCAAACGTTCTTGATGTCGATGATGAAGTCATCCATGCGGCCGGCGACCCCGTTCGCGCCGAAGGCGGACTGGCGATTCTGTACGGGAACCTGGCGCCGCTTGGCGCGGTGGTCAAGCAGTCCGGCGTATCCGAGAAAATGATGAACTTTGAAGGTCGGGCGCGCTGCTTTGATTCTGAAGAAGAGGCCATGGCCGCATTGATGAACGGCGTTGTGGTTGCTGGCGATGTGGTCGTGATTCGTTACGAGGGCCCTAAGGGGGGGCCGGGAATGCGCGAGATGCTTGCGCCTACTGCTACCCTGATGGGGCTGGGACTCGGCGACAGCGTGGCTCTGATTACCGATGGTCGCTTCTCAGGCGGCACGCGCGGCCCCTGCATCGGACATATCTCTCCGGAAGCTGCCCAGGGCGGGCCGATTGCGCTGGTTGAAGACGGCGATTCAATTATCCTCGATATTCCGAACCGGCGGCTCGTGTTAAAAGTCGATGAGGCTGTGCTTGAGGAGCGCAGAGCCAAATGGGCTCCGCCGCAAGTCAAGATCCGGAAGGGCTGGTTGGCCCGCTATGCTTCCGTAGTGACATCTGCCAATACCGGTGCGATCTGCACCGCCGAATGATTTTTTGCGTGGATATCTCATTGACATGAGATGCCATTGATTTCAGAAAAGGAGCACAGGGTGAAACCGACCGGTTCGCAGATCCTGTTGGAATGTTTGAAGCAGGAAGGTGTCGATACCATCTTCGGCTATCCCGGCGGGGCGGTTATCAATATCTACAACGATCTTTTCGATTCGGATATCCATCATGTCCTGACGCGGCACGAGCAGGCCGCAGTTCACGCCGCCGACGGCTATTCGCGGGCAAGCGGTAAAGCCGGGGTGGTGATTGCCACCAGCGGTCCCGGCGCGACGAATACGGTGACCGGACTCGCAACGGCCTATATGGATTCGATCCCCCTGGTGGTGATCACCGGCCAGGTTCCCACGCCGCTGATCGGCAACGATGCCTTTCAGGAAGCCGACATGATCGGCATCAGCCGTCCCATCACCAAGCACAATTACCTGGTGCGCGATGTGCGCGACCTTGCCCGCACGGTCAAGCAGGCGTTCTACATCGCCCGTACGGGACGCCCGGGGCCGGTTCTTATCGATCTGCCCAAGGATGTGCAGATCGACACGACGAATTTCATCTATCCCGAAAAGGTCGAATTGGCAGGCTACAAGCCGACCTATGGTGCAAACCACCGCCAGATCGACAAAGCGGTAAAGATGATTCTCTCGGCCCAAAAACCGGTTGTCTACGTCGGCGGCGGCGCAGTTCTCGCCGATGCCGCAGCCGAGCTCAAAGATTTTGCCGAGATGGTTCAGGCACCGGTCACCACCACCCTCATGGCGAAGTCCGCTTTTCCGACGCCCCACCCTCTCTGTCTGGGACTGCTCGGCATGCACGGCACCTACTATGCCAACATGGCCGTTACCAATTCCGACCTGCTCATAGCGGTCGGGGCTCGGTTCGACGACCGTGTGACCGGCAGGATCGCCACATTCGCACCCCATGCGAAAATTATTCACATCGATATCGATCCCACATCGATCAAGAAAAACGTTCGTGTGGATCTTCCGATCGTCGGTAATCTGCGCGACGTGCTGCAGGGGCTGATCGCGAGGCTTGCAAGCAGCGGTGGTGAACTGAGCAAGACGGTTGAAAATACAGCGCCCTGGCGCGATGAAATCAGCGCGTGGAAGGCATCCCATCCGATGAGTTACACGCCTTCGAAAACAGTCATCAAGCCGCAATTCGTCATTGAGAAAATTCGCGAACTCACTGCCGAAGACGCAATCATCAGCACAGAAGTGGGTCAGCATCAGATGTGGACGGCCCAATTCTTTGATTTTTACCAGCCGCGCACCTTTCTCACTTCGGGCGGGCTGGGGACCATGGGCTTTGGGCTGCCGGCCGCTCTGGGAGCCCAGGTCGCTTATCCCGACCGGCAGGTTATCGACATCTCGGGCGATGGCTCCTTTCAGATGAATTCGCAGGAGCTGGCCACCCTGGTCCAGTATCGCCTGCCGGTGAAAATCGCCATTCTCAACAATAACTTTCTCGGCATGGTGCGCCAGTGGCAGGAGATGTTTTTTGACAGGCGCTACAGCCAGACCTGCATGGAACTGCCGATCGATTTCGTCAAGCTGGCCGAGGCATACGGCGCCGTTGGAATGCGCGCCGAAAAAACCGATGAGGTCGAACCCCTGATCCGAAAGGCCCTCGAGACGCCGGGTCCGGTCATCATGGAGTTCAAGGTCTCTCGCGAGGAGAATGTCCTGCCCATGGTTCCGCCGGCGGCCGGCCTCAACGAGATGGTCCTGGCCAGTTGATTTCTGGATTGATTATTTATTAGCTTTCGGGGGTTGTAATGAAACATACGATTTCAGTTCTGGTAGAAAACGAATTCGGGGTCCTGGCCCGGGTATCCGGTCTGTTCTCTGGCCGCGGGTTCAACATCGAGAGCCTGTCCGTTGCGCCGACTCTTGACCCGTCGATCTCGCGCATGACAATTGTCACCCGCGGCGACGATCAGGTCCTCGAGCAGGTCACCAAGCAGCTCAATAAATTGATCGATACCATCAAGGTGATCGACTTTACCGGTTACGATTTCGTAGAGCGCGAGCTGGCCCTGGTCAAGGTGAACGCCGAGGATGAAACGCGCGCGGAAGTGCTGCGCATCGTCGATATTTTTCGCGGCAAAGTGGTCGATGTGACGCCAAAGTCCTATACAATCGAGATTACGGGAGCACCCGCAAAGGTCAACGCTATTCTCGACCTGTTGCAGCCGATGGGAATCAAGGAGCTCGTGCGCTCGGGCCCGGTGGTCATCGGACGCGGACCCAAGGGATGGAAAAGCTCATGAATTCACTGTGGTTTCGCGCTGAAAGAGTTTGGCAGGGTCTGCACATTGTGCTATAAGGACAGGTCCTTAGACGGATATTCGGCTGGTTGAATATAATTTCGCAAAGATCAGGAGGAAACAAGGAACTATGAAGGTTTATTACGACAAAGATGCCAATCTCGATGTGCTCAAGGGCAAAAAAGTAGCAATAATCGGTTATGGAAGCCAGGGGCATGCACACGCGAATAACCTCAAAGACAGTGGCGTCGAGGTGGTCGTCGGGCTGCGCAAAACAAGCGCTTCATGGGCGAAGGCGGAAAAATCCGGCCTGAACGTTCTGGATACCGCCGAGGCGGTCAAAACCGCCGATGTTATCATGATTCTGGTTCCCGATGAGCTGCAGGGCGATGTGTACCGCGAGGAGATCGAACCCAACATGAAGAAGGGAGTCTATCTCGCCTTCAGCCATGGCTTCAATATTCATTTCGGGCAGATCGTGCCTGGCGACGACGTCAACGTCTTCATGGTCGCTCCTAAGGGGCCGGGTCATCTCGTGCGCCACGAATACACGCGCGGCGGCGGAGTGCCGACCCTGATCGCAATCCATCAGGACCCCTCCGGCAACACCAAGGATATCGCCCTGGCATACGCCAGTGCCAATGGCGGAGGACGTGCCGGCGTCATCGAGACCAATTTTCGGGAAGAGACCGAAACCGACCTCTTCGGTGAGCAGGCAGTGCTTTGCGGCGGTGCTTCCGCGCTGGTGCAGGCGGGTTACGAGACTCTGGTCGAGGCCGGCTATGCGCCTGAGATGGCCTATTTCGAATGTCTGCACGAGCTTAAGCTGATCGTTGATCTGATGTATGAGGGCGGCATTGCCAATATGCGCTACTCGATCTCAAATACCGCGGAATTCGGTGATCTGACGCGCGGTCCGCGCGTGATCACCGGCGAGACCAAAAAGGCCATGAAGGAAATTCTCGACGAAATCCAGACGGGCAAATTCGCGCGCGAGTGGATGCTTGAGAACAAGGCAAACAAGCCTGTCCTCAGCGCTTTGCGCCGTCAGGGAGCCGAGCACTCCATCGAGGACGTCGGCGCGAAACTGCGCTCGATGATGAGTTGGATCGGCAAGAACAAAATTGTCGACAAAGACAAAAACTGATTGCAGATTCGGTATGCGGGCAGGGGGGCGTAACTGCCCCCCTTTTGCTTTTCTTCTTTAATCAGGTCACGCCATGCGCAATGCTAATCAGCCGATCGCCGTTGAGGGATATCCCTTTATCGGCCTGTTCGCCTTCGTCACCCTTGTCTTCGGGTTGCTCGACTGGGGGTTTCTGACTTTTCTGATGTTTCTGCTGACCCTGTTCAGCATTTATTTTTTCCGCAACCCCGAACGGCTTATTCCTGTCGAAGAGGGAGCCGTATTGGCGCCCGCCGATGGCAAGGTCATTTTCGTCGGCGAAGTCATGGAGGATCGTTGCCTCAACAGCGAGGCTCTTAAGATCAGTATATTCATGAACGTCTTTGACGTTCATGTGAACCGGATTCCCATCAGCGGGAAAGTGACCGAAATGTTTTATAACAAGGGAACGTTTCTGAACGCCTCTCTCGATAAGGCCAGCCTTGACAATGAGCAGGCGGGGCTTGTCATCCAGGATGAAGCGGGACGATCGATTCTCTGCGTGCAGATCGCCGGTCTCATCGCTCGGCGTATCGTGACTTACCCGGAGGTGGGTGATCAGGTGCAACGGGGCCTGCGCTACGGGCTGATCCGGTTCGGCTCGCGGGTCGACATCTATCTGCCGAAGGGCTCGGATGTCCGGGTTGCCGTCGGGGACAAGACGGTAGGTGGAGAATCCATTCTCGGCTATCTTTGATGGACGGGCGAATCGTGGGGATACGGGAAAGAAAGCCGGCACGGCCCGAAGGAAACAAGAGATTTCCCCGATTTTCGTGATGGGCAAAACCTGTCTGGCGGGGCCGAAAAAATCTTTTTTCGCACCAGAGCCCAGCGAATTTGAGTTGACAGAGACGCTGTCCCTCTGCTCTACTCTAGATCGAAATTGCGTTATAAAGGCGTTGAAAAGGAGTAGTAGACGTCCTATCCGTTCCCAGAGAGCCGGCGGTCGCTGTGAGCCGGTACGGAGATACGTCGAACTCGCCTTGGAGCCGCCCGGGTCAATCGGCCGTTCAGGCTGCCAGCCCGGGCCGTTGCCCGCGTAAAGGGCGAAAGAAGGATCCTGTTGTATGGGGTCGAAACAGGGTGGTACCGCGAAGCTCAAAGCTCTCGCCCCTGATCAGGGAGGGAGCTTTTTCTTTATGCAGAGAAGGGGGGTGGTCTTCTGGAATCGGACCTGAGTGACCTGCACGTCCAGAACGTAGAAGTTTCAGCAACAAATCGATCAGGCCGCCCCTGGGTATATTAACCCCGGGCATCTACCAGCCGGCAAGGAGAAACCATGGACGAACAACGCACCATCAAGATTTTCGATACCACGTTGCGCGACGGCGAGCAATCGCCCGGCGCCAGTATGAATATAGACGAGAAGTTGCGCATTGCGCACCAACTCGAGCGCCTCAATGTCGATGTGATTGAAGCGGGCTTTCCCATTGCATCCGATGGCGATTTCGAAGCGGTCAAGAAGGTCGCCCAGGCTGTTAAGGGGCCGCAGATCGCCGGCCTCTGCCGGGCCAACGACAAAGACATCGATCGTGCCTGGGAAGCTCTCAAGTATGCTGGTGAACGCGGCCGCATTCACACCTTTATCGCCACTTCAGACATCCACATGCAGCATAAGTTGAAGATGTCTGACGAACAGGTTCTGGAAACCGCGGTCAGGGCAGTCAAGCGGGCCAAAGGTTATACGGATAACGTCGAATTCTCCGCTGAAGATGCCGTGCGCACGCGTCTGCCTTTTCTGGCCAGAGTCGTTGAGGCTGTGATCGAGGCGGGAGCGACAACGGTCAACATCCCCGACACGGTAGGTTACACGATCCCTGCGGAATTTTTCGAGATTATCAGCTATTTGCGCACAAATGTCGCCAATATCGACAAGGCGGTTATCTCTGTTCACTGCCATAACGATCTCGGGCTTGCAGTGGCCAACTCTCTGGCGGCGCTTCAAGCCGGCGCCGGGCAGGTCGAATGCACCATCAACGGCATTGGCGAACGCGCCGGCAACTGCTCCCTGGAGGAGTTGGTGATGACGCTTCGAACACGCCAGGATGTGCTCTCATTTACGACCAACGTCGTTACCGAACACATTTATGCTGCCAGCAAGTTGCTCTCGACCATTACCGGTATCATGGTGCAGCCCAATAAGGCCGTGGTCGGGGCCAATGCGTTCGCGCACGAGGCGGGTATACATCAGCACGGGGTGATCATGGAGAAATCGACCTATGAAATCATGACCCCTGAATCGATCGGCCTGCATCAAAATAAGCTGGTGCTCGGAAAACATTCCGGGCGCCATGCCTTTACACAGCGCCTCGAAGAACTTGGCTACGATCTGAACAAGGAGGATACGGACCGGGCCTTCGTGCGCTTTAAAACACTGGCGGATCAGAAAAAGGAGATGTTTGACGAAGATCTCGATGCGATTGTCGCTGATGAGATTATCCGTATTCCGGAGAGGTTTAAACTTCTGCAGATGAGTGTCTCTTCGGGCTCGTTTGCCGCCCCGACTGCAACGATCGAGATGGAGGTTAACGGCAAGGTCAAGAAAGGCGCACTGATTGGTGTGGGTCCGGTAGACGCTGCCTTCAAGACCATCAAAAAGCTGACCGACAGTAAGGCCAGCCTCCTTGCTTTCAATGTCGGCGGGATTACCGGTGGTACCGATGCTCAGGGCGAATGCACCGTGCGTCTCGAAGAGAACGGACGCGAGGCAATCGGCCAGGGAGCCCACCCCGATATCATCGTCGCCAGCGCCAAGGCTTACATCAACGCTCTGAACAAGCTGATTCTGGTTATGGAACGAAAACGCGTTCACCTCTAAACTGGTCTGTCGGGATATTCGAGCTTACCGGGGCGGTCTTCGCGATCGCCCCGCTTTTTGTCGCGCTCGTTGCGCCGAGGGGCCGTCGTAGGTTAAACTGCTTCGGCTTCGCAGACTGGAAATCAAGGAGCCACCCATGGGAAAAACGATCGCTGAAAAGATTTTCGATGCTCATCTGCGCGATGAGCCCTTTGCTGGGACGTATGTTCTTGACCTTGACCGGGTGCTTTGCCACGAGATCACCACGCCGGTGGCGATCGCCGATCTCGAATGGCGCGGCAAGGACCGGGTTTTCGACAACACCAAGATCAAGGCAGTGATCGATCACGTCACCCCGGCCAAAGACAGCAAGACTGCAATGCAGGCCAAAATCCTGCGTGATTGGGCCCACCGGCATGAACTTCATGATTTTTTCGATGTCGGACGCAACGGCGTCTGCCATGCGCTCTTCCCGGAAAAAGGGTATATCCGCCCCGGATTTACCGTGATCATGGGTGATTCTCACACGTGCACCCATGGGGCCTTCGGAGCCTTTGCCGCCGGTGTGGGGACCACCGATCTCGAGGTCGGAATCCTCAAAGGGGTGTGCGCCTTTCGCAAGCCGCGCACCATTCGCGTGAACTTGAACGGCACGCTTGCCGCCGGGGTCTACGCCAAGGATGCCATCCTCCACGTCATCGGTCAGATCGGAGTCAATGGAGCTACGGATCGGATTCTTGAATTTCGCGGCCCTATCGTCGAGGCCATGTCGATGGAGGCGCGCATGACCCTTTCGAACATGGCCATTGAAGCGGGAGGGACCAGCGGACTCTGTCTGCCCGACATGACGACGGTGGATTACCTGTGGCCCTTTATCCAGGACGATTTTCCGAGCAGGGAATCCGCCCTGGAGGAATATCGCAAATGGTGCTCCGACGACGATGCGCACTACGAGCAGGTTCTCGACTTTGATTTGTCCGGTCTCGAACCTCAGGTCACCTACGGATACAAACCCGACTGTGTCAAACCGGTTGAGGAAATGGCCGGTAGCCGCATCGACCAGGTTTATATCGGCACCTGCACGAACGGCCGCATCGAGGACCTGCGGGTTGCTGCTGCGGTTCTCAAGGGGCGCAAGATCGCCGACCATGTACGCGGTATCGTCTCGCCGGCCACTCCGAAGATTTTCAGCGAGGCGCTGAATGAAGGAATCATCCAGGTGTTTATGGACGCCGGTTTCTGTGTCACAAATCCGACCTGCGGGGCCTGCCTCGGCATGAGCAACGGGGTTCTGGCCGAAGGTGAGGTGTGCGCTTCCACCAGCAACCGCAATTTCAGTGGACGCATGGGCAAGGGGGGGATGGTGCATCTGATGAGTCCGGCGACCGCCGCAGCTTCGGCTGTTGCCGGTGTGATTGCCGATGCCCGCAGCCTCTAATTTTCTGACACTTGAGGAGACTACCATCATGAAAAAGGAATTCGGAGGCCCCGCGATTTTTCTCGACCGCTCCGACATCAATACCGACGAAATCATTCCGGCAAAATATCTGACCGAGGTGACAAAGGACGCCCTTAAGCCCTACCTCCTTGAAGATCTCACGCTCGAGGGTTTCGACCCGAAAGGGGAGAGTCTGCAGCAGGCGCGGGTCGTTGTGACACGCGAGAACTTCGGCTGTGGGTCTTCGCGCGAGCATGCTCCCTGGGTCTTCGAGGTCAACGGCATTCATACGATTATTGCCGAAAGCTACGCGCGGATCTTCCGTCAGAACATGTTCAACGGCGGTATGCTCGCCATCGAGTTGCCGAAAGCGGATATCGATCGACTCTTCGCGCTTCAGCGATCCGGCAGTGTGGAGATCTCTGTTGATCTTGAGCAGCAGAATGTACTTGCGCGCTCTAGCGCTCGGCAGGAAAGCATCCCGTTTGAAATCAGCCCCTTCGACAAGGCTCTGGTGACGGCCGGGGGCTGGGTCGAATTCGCCGACGCGCGCTACTGATCAGGATTGCTGGCGGTTCAACGCATTCTGATCATTTTTATTTTTTACGAAGGAGAGAAACATGTCGAAAAACTTCAAAGTGGCCGTCCTTTCGGGCGACGGAATCGGGCCTGAGGTCATGGCCGAAGCTCTCCGAGTGCTCGACGCAGTGGAGAGTCAATTTGAGGTGGGCTTTGAGCGCACCTTTGCCAACGTCGGCGGGATTGCCATCGACAAGGAAGGCAAAGCACTGCCCCAGGGAACGATCGATACCTGCAAGGCCGCCGACGCCATTTTGTTCGGCTCGGTCGGCGGCCCCAAATGGGAGAATCTGCCGCCTGACGAGCAGCCCGAGCGCGGCGCGCTGCTTCCGCTGCGTAAGATTTTCGGGCTCTATGCCAACCTGCGGCCGGCCATCATCTTTCCGGCTCTTACCGGCGCCTCCAGCCTTAAAGAGGCGGTCATCTCCGGCGGATTCAACATTCTGGTCGTGCGCGAACTGACCGGAGGCATCTACTTTTCCCAACCCAAAGGGGTGGAGGGAGAAGGGCGCGAGCGCGTCGGCATCGACACCATGCGCTACAGTGTTTCGGAAATCGAGCGCATCTGTCATGTGGCCTTCAAGGCGGCTCAGAAACGTGACGGCAGAGTGGTCTCTATCGACAAGGCCAATGTTCTGTCCACCTCGGTGCTTTGGCGCGAAGTGGTCGAGACTGTGGCCGCAGAATACCCGGAGATCAAACTCAGTCACATGTACGTTGATAACGCTGCAATGCAACTGGTGCGCAACCCCAAGCAATTCGATGTCATTCTGTGCGAGAATATGTTCGGAGACATCCTTTCCGATGAAGCCGCCATGCTGACGGGCTCACTCGGGATGCTCCCTTCGGCCTCATTGGCCGAGGGCAGTTTCGGCATGTACGAGCCGTCCGGCGGAAGTGCGCCCGATATCGCGGGACAGGGGCTCGCCAATCCGATCGCCCAGATTTTATCGGCCTCGATGATGCTGCGCTACTCGTTCGCCATGGTCGAGGCCGCCGATGCGATTGACGCGGCGGTTGAGAGCGTACTCAACCAGGGGCTGCGCACCGGCGATATCTATCAGGGAAAGGCTGACGAGCAAAAGGTCAGCACGCGGGAAATGGGTGATGCCATTGTCGCCGCTCTGGGAAAAGGAAAAGCGTGAAGCACCATTTTCGAATGTCATTAACAAAAGGTTTTTTATGAGCAGACCACTGAATGTGGCCTTGGTCGGGGCGACCGGCGCTGTTGGCAGGGAATTGATGGCGCTGCTTGCCGAGGGGCATATTTCGGTTGCTGAGCTGCGCGTGCTGGCTTCCGAGGGTTCTGTCGGCGAGGTCCTTGATTTCGGGGATGAGCAACTCCTGGTGCAGAAGCTGGAAGATGATTCCTTTGCGCAGATCGATATCGTTTTTTTCTGTGCCGGTGAAGAGCGCAGCCGCCAGTTCTGCCCTTTGGCTGTGGAAGCTGGAGCGATCTGTATCGACCTCTCCGGTGCCTGGTGGGACGATCAGGATGTGCCGCTGGTGGTTGACGGGGTGAACCCGCAGGATATAAGCGGCTACAGCCGCCGTGGCATTATCGCCAGCCCTGCTCCCACCTGCATTTCACTGGCCACCGCTCTGCATCCGCTGAACGAAGCGGGCGGCGTTGTCCGGGCGGTTGTGTCGACCTATCAGTCCGTATCCGGTACGGGTCAGAAAGCGATCGACGAGCTGCGCGATCAGACCGGCGAACTTCTAAACGGGCGTCCGGCGCTCGGCAGGGTCTACTCTCAACAGGTCGCCTTTAACTGCCTGCCTCAGATCGGCAATTTTCTCAGCGACGGTGCGACAACCGAAGAGCTGAGACTGGTTGGCGAAACCCGGCGCGTCATGGGCGAGACCTCGCTTCGCCTTTCGGCGACGGCAGTGCGCGTTCCTGTATTTTAC
>JAGXHK010000165.1 GCA_024636255.1 Desulfuromonadales bacterium
CGACAGCCACAGGGTGACTACCATGATGAGGCCGGCCAGTAGCAGGTAGAGGGTTTTCGACTGCACCTGCTGGCCGAGCGCCCCCATGGTGACCGTGAGCGGATCGGCGGTCGCCATGGCCGATTTGTAGGCATGCAGGCCGGCGAGCGGCACGCCGATGAAATTGACCAGGTCGTTGGCGGCAAAGGCCATCGCCAACGCGAAGGTGCCGACCAGCACGATCGGCTTCAGGATGTTGAATTTCATCGACTGCAGGACCTGCAGGATAATGGCGGAAACGGCAAAGATGATCAGCAGAAGCAGGACCGTATGGGACTGGATCCACTCGACATTCTGCTTCGACATGAAAGAGGCGCCCTTGGCTCCTTTGACCAGAATAAAAAAGGTGATCGAGGCCAGTGCCACCCCGCCCCACAGGGCCCCGTAACGCTTTATCCGGCGCTGGTAGTCGAAGGTGAAGAGCAGGCGTGTGAAAAACTGGACTATGGCACCTAAAACGAACGAGATCGCCACAGAGAGCAGAATCCCCATGATAATGGTGATTGCCTTGGCCGAGTTGATGTACTGGACGATGGTCACCATGCTGTCGCCGGCCTGTAGGATTTTCAGCATCGAGACGGCCACCGCGGCGCCCAGCAGCTCAAAGACGATAGAAACGGTGGTAGAGGTGGGCAGCCCATAGGTATTGAACAGATCGAGCAGGATAATATCGGTGATCATCACTGCCAGAAAAATGGTCAACAGCTCCGGCATGGTAAAGAACTGGGGATGAAATATCCCTTTGCGCGCCACCTCCATCATGCCGCTGGAGAAGGTCACCCCGGCGATGATCCCCAGGCTGGCAATGGCCAGAATGGCGGTTTTCGGCGCCACCCGCGAACCGAAGGATGAATTGAGAAAATTGACCGCATCGTTGCTCACTCCGACCATGATGTCGAAGACTGCAATGGTAATAAGGATTCCGACCCCGATAAGGAGGAGTTCAGTACTCATGGCGCGCTGTTATCCTTTCCGCTGTGGTCTTGCTTTCATCCGGCCCTCCTGCAGACAACGCGCAGGTAGGCCGAGTGAAAGGCGAACGGGTTGAATTTTCAAGATCCGCGCATCGCGGATTCGGGCTCACCGGGAGCCCCCTCGGCCGGTCCTAAGCAATTTCTGCACCGCCTAAAATCCAGGTCGACTCGACAGCATGGCGGCGGGTTCAGAATCGCGCACCTCGTATAAAGGAGGGTTGTTAGGATTGTGTTAGCAGAAGATGCTTTTGTTCGCAAAGATAAATATACTACCGACCTTTTCTTCAATTTGCCGATCTGCGTAAAAACAGGGGCTTACCATAGCCGATGCGATATGGTATAAAAGACCCCTCGCAAAAACCACTGGAACCGATCCCGTGGTTTTTACTTTTGGGAGCAAAAGCAAATGATCATCGACTGGTATCCCGGTCACATGAAGAAAGCGCGGGCCCAGATTGTCGAGGTCTTGCCGACGATCGACCTGGTCCTCGAGGTACTCGACGCCCGCCTGCCCGCAAGCAGTGCCAATCCTCTGCTCGAGCAGCTGCGGGGCAACAAACCCTGCGTCAAGGTGCTGAATAAAAAAGATCTGGCCGACCCGACGTTGACCAAGTCCTGGGTCGGTTTTTTTGAAAAACAGCAGAATGTCAAGGCGATCCCTCTGGATGCAAAGGACCGGCGAGATGTCGGGCTGCTGCCGAAACTCTGCCGCAAGCTGGCGCCCAACAGAGGCAACAAAGGGCAGAAGCCGCTGCGGATCATGGTTGTCGGCATTCCCAACGTCGGCAAGTCGACTCTGATCAATACCCTGGCGGGGAAAAAGATGGCGCGCGTCGGCGACCGGCCGGCAATCACCACCTGCCCGCAGCAGATCGACCTGCGCAATGGCATCCTGCTCTCCGATACGCCGGGGCTGCTCTGGCCGGTGATGGATGATCAGAACGGCGCCTTGCGCCTTGCGGCCAGCGGCGCGATCGGCGACAACGCCTTCGATCCCACCGAGATTTCGCTGGCGACCATCGATTATCTGATCGAGGCCTATCCGGCGCTGGTTCTGCAGGGCTACAAGCTCTCGGAAATGCCCGAAACCGCAATGGCGGCCCTTGAAGAGATCGGTTGCCGGCGCGGCTGCCTGAGCAAAGGCGGCGCTGTGGATCTGAACCGCGCAGCGGAGCTTTTCCTGCGCGAGCTGCGCGCCGGGAAACTCGGCCGCATCAGCCTCGAACGGCCGCAAAGAGCGCCTTTTGCCTCGTGCAATGCGCAACCCGATGAAGCGAACCTTTAATTGCCGCTGCTGCGGCCACTGCTGTCTCTCGCTGATAGACGCCTACAACGGCTGCGTCAGCGATGCCGACCTGCAGCGCTGGCGCGCGCTGGGGCGCGAGGATCTCAAGGCCTGGGTCAAGACCCTTGATCTGGGCCCCGGCAACCAACTGCACCTGGCCTGGGTCAATCCGGAGACAGGAGAGGATGTCGAGCGTTGCCCCTGGCTGCTCGAGCGCCTCGACCGCAAAGGCTTCCTGTGTGCAATCGAAGAGGTCAAACCGGACCATTGCCGGGCTTATCCGGAACATCCGCCACATGCCGCAGCAACCGGCTGCAGCGGTTATCAGGGCGCGAGGAGATAGATTCCATGCCAAACAAAGCGAAGACCAAAGACCTCTACGTATCCGACATCTCCTTCGATGCCGAAGAAGAGGATCTGCGTAAACTGTTCACCCTCTGCGGAACGGTGCGCTCCATCCACATGATCACCGACCGTCAATCGGGCCAGCTCAAAGGCTGTGCCTACGTCCGCATGGCCACCCCGGACGAAGCAAAAGATGCGATAAACACACTCGACGGGACCTGGCTGGTCAACCGCTGCATCCATGTCAGAGCCGCGCGCCCGAAAAACGCCGCGGAACCCGCTGTCGAACCGGCTGCTGAAACCCGACGCGCACATCGGCCGCGCGGCCGCCGTAAATAGTCTGGACCGGCCCACTACTGTTTCCGCGCGACGATTCTCGCACGTCCGCGGCCGCGCGCACCGTTTCGAGCGGCCGCCTGCGAGGCATTATCGTTGACGAAGCGCGCGCCAATTGGTACATAAGTAGTTCATGTTTTTGATAAATTCACTGAACCCATAAGGCGGACGCAGCCCGCCGTCTGATGACGAGTCCCATGCGGCCAATCCTTATTTCGGATTCCTGCTTCGTTTGCGCTGCCTGCGTTGCACCACCTCGATTTGGGTGCACTCCATGAAGATCCGCATCATCATATCGCTGTCCCTGCTTTTTCTCCTCTATATATTCGGCATCTTGGTCTCGGTCAACAATGTCAACAAGACCACCGCCGCCCTTGAAAATCTGCTCAATCTGAATAAGGTCGAACATCTGCGCAGCACTCTGGTGCAGCAGATCATGCGCGTCAATTTCGATCTGTACACGGCGCATACGCCCTATTCCGCAGCTCTCGACGATATTGTGGAGAATGTGGAAAGCCTCGACAATCTGGCCAGCAGGTGCAACAGCTGCCACCATGCCCCGGAAACGGCTGCGGATCTCGAACAGATTGAAGACAAGGTGGATGAGTTCAAAAGAGTCTTGAGCTTTTATATCACCACCTCGGCGGATCGCGCGCGGGTTGAACATCTCAAGCGAGAGGCGTCCCAGGTCGGCGACGCCCTGCTTGCGCAGGCCGAGACTATGGCTCAGGAAGCCTCGATCGGGGTGGCCCGAACATCAGCCAAGGCCTTTGCCGACATTGAGCGCTCGAAAAACAGTCTGTATGCGCTGATCGTTTTGGCCGGGCTGTCCGGAGTGCTGATCGCGGTGAACCTGACGCGCGCGATTACCCGTCCGACGCGCGAACTGGTCGCCGCTACCCGGCGGATTACCCAGGGCGAACTCGGCTATGTCATCCCTCAGACCTATCGGGAAGAATTCGGTGAACTGGCCTGTCATTTCAACGCCATGAGCGCTTCGCTGAAAGGCAGTTATGCCAAACTGGAGGGGGAGATCGCCGAACGCCGGCAGACCGAAAAGGCCCTGCGCGAGAGCGAGGAGCGCTACGCCCTGGCCGCGCGCGGTGCCAATGACGGCTTGTGGGACTGGGACCTGATCCCCGACACCCTTTATTATTCGCCGCGCTGGAAAGCCATGCTCGGTTATGAGGCGCAGGATTTCGGCAGCGATCCGCAGGAATGGTTTGCCCTGGTACATCCCGACGACCGCCAGGAGCTGGAGACCAAAATCGCTTTGCACCTCGACGGCACCCTGCCGCATATCGAGAGCGAACAGCGCCAGCGGCACCGCGACGGCACCTGGCGATGGATGCTGACCCGCGGTGTGGCCGTCCGGGACGAGCAGGGGCGCGCGTACCGCATGGCCGGTTCGCAGACCGATATCACCGAACGCAAAAAAACCGAAGCGCAACTGGTGCACGACGCTTTTCACGATGCCCTGACCGGTCTGCCCAACCGCGCCCTGTTCAGCAACCGTGTCGAACATGCCATTCAGGCCGCCCAGCGGCGCACGGACTTTTTGTTTGCCGTCCTGTTTCTCGACATCGACCGGTTCAAATTCATCAACGACAGCCTCGGCCATTCCATGGGCGATCAACTGCTTATCGCCGTGGGACGACGGTTAAACGAGTATATTCGCCCGAGCGATACGGTGGCGCGCCTGGGCGGGGACGAATTCGCCATTCTGATCGAGGATATCCACAATGGTGAGGAAGCGCTGACCGTCGTCCGCCGCATCCAGAAGGATCTGCCGCAATCCATCGACATCGGCGGCCATGAGGTGTTCACCAGTGCCAGCATCGGCATCGCCCTGAGTTCGCGGGGCTACGCGCGACCTGAGCAGATGCTGCGCGATGCCGATCTAGCCATGTACCAAGCCAAGGCGCAGGGCAAAGCGCAGGGCAAAGCGCGCTACGCGTTCTTCGACCAGGCCATGCACGATCATTCCCTGGCGAGCCTGCATCTTGAAAACGATCTGCGGCGCGCGGTCGAACGGCAGGAATTCCGTCTCTGCTATCAACCCGTTATCGACCTGGCGAGCAATTCTCTGGCCGGTTTCGAGGCTCTGATCCGCTGGCATCACCCGAGCCGCGGGGTGGTTATGCCCGCCCGATTCATCCCTCTGGCCGAAGAAACCGGATTGCTGCCCCCCATCGGGCGCTGGGTCCTGCGGGAAGCCTGCCGGTGTCTTGCGCGCTGGCGCAGCCTCCCGAACATGGCATCTTCGCAGGCATTCAGCATTAATCTGGCGAGCGGCGAGTTCACCCCAACCCTTGTCGCGAATGTTCGCGAACTGCTCGAAGAGTTCGATCTGCCCGCCGAGGCCCTGCGGCTGGAGATCACGGAGCGCACTATCATGGGCGACCCCGAGTCGGTCACCACACTCCTCACCGAACTCAAAAATCTTGGCGTGGGCCTGCAGATCGATGATTTCGGCACCGGCTATTCCTCCTTGAGCTATCTGCCGCATTTCCCTATCGATACCCTGAAAATCGATCGCTCGTTTATTGCCGGGATCGACAGCAATAAAGAAAATTTCGAAATTGTTCGGACGATTATTGCTCTGGCGAACAATCTCAATCTCAGGGTGGTCGGCGAAGGGGTTGAACGCCCGGAGGAGTTGCAGGCCCTGATGAATCTGGAGTGCGGTTTCGTACAGGGCGAACTCTATTATCCGCCCCTGGATGCCGAGGCGGCTGAAACACTGCTCCTCGAGGACGGGGGCAGAATCTCAAGGAGCGACTGATGGGCTTTTCGATATGGAAAAAAATAGCATTGGCAACCGTTTTGTGCCTTGTGTTTCAGGCGCCGGCTGGAGCGCAGACTGAAGCGCGGGTCCTGACCATCGGCCTGATCCCCGAGATGAACGTCTTCAAGCAGATGGAGCGCTTCCGGCCCCTGGGCGAATACCTCTCTCAAAGGACGGGACTGAAGATCGACTTCACCATTCTGAGCCGTTACGGCAACCTGATCGAGTCATTTGAGCGCGACAGTATGGACGGCGCATTTTTCGGATCCTTCACCGGGGCGCTGGCCATCGCGCAGTTGGATGTTGTTCCTCTGGCGCGGCCGGTCAATCTTGATGGCCAGTCGACCTACCATGGTCTTATTTACGCGCGCAAGGACAGGGGCATCAAGGATGTCCAGGATATGCAGGGCAAGAGATTTGCCTTTGTCGAGAAGGCCACCACCGCCGGCTACGTCTATCCTCTGGCCTATCTGAAGGAGCGCGGCGTGGACGATATGGAGAGCTACCTTGCCGAATACTTTTTCGCCGGAAGCCACGACGCCACGATCTATGCGGTTCTCGAGGGGGAGGCGGATATCGGCGCGTCGAAAAATACGGTGTTCGATTGGGTGAGCGCGAACGACCCGCGCATCGCCGAGGAGATCGAGGTTCTCGCCCAGTCGGGAAATGTGCCGTCCAACGGGTTGTGCGTGCGCCCGGATCTGGACGCCGGGGTGAAGCAGGCGCTCAAGAAAACGTTGCTGGCCATGGGCGAAACCCCGGAGGGGCGCGAAGTGCTTGAGCAATTCCACGCATTGCGTTTCATCGAGACGAAGGTCGGCGACTATCAGCCGGTTTTTCACTGGGCCGAGCGCGCGGGAATCGATATCGAGAACTACCGGTACATGAATCGATGAGGCTTCGCTAGTACCGGGACGAAGTCAGCACAACGTCGGCGTGCCGCCAAGCTTCACGGAACTGGCGCTCCACCTCCTGCGCCTGCGCGACCTCACCCTGGCGGTGCAGGACCTCGAGCAGACCGAAGAGCGACCAGCCGTTCTGCGGAAATCTTGCAAGATCCTGCCGATAGACCCGGGCAGCTGCGGCCGTCCGGCCGGCTTCGAGCAGCACGGCCCCCAGGGACTGGCGCATGGGGTAATGCCACGAGGGCGGCTCGTCGTAATTCAATGCGTCCTCCTGCTCGACGGCGCTGCGAAGCGCCGCGATGGCGGTATCGAAGTCTCCGACTGCCGCCGCCAGCTCGCCACGCAGGGCATCTTCGGCGATGGTGAGGATATTACGGCTCTTGTTGATGTCCCAGACGGTGACCCACTTCAGGTCCGGATCGTCAGAAAGGGTCTGCAGCTTCTCCAATTCGCTGCGCGCCTCATCGAAGCGCCCTTTGCGCGTAAAGGCCATGCCGCGGGCATAATGGCGCACGGCCCGGGGGTAGATGAGGTCCGCGGCCGGCTCGTCCCAGGCGAGAATCTGATCCCACTGACCGAAGCGCACCAGCGCGTAGAGCGGCGTAATCCAGTAATGCTGCAGTGTGGTCAGGGGGCGTTTGCGCATCGCCTCTTTATCGACGAGCGCTGCCATCTCGCGCGCGGCTCTGATCGCCAGTTCGCTGCGCCCCTCGAGCGTTGCCGTCGCCCACACAAAGTGATAGTTGTGCGGCACGTACGCCAGCCGATAGATACCCTGCGCCGCCACCTGCTCAAGATATTTCTTATCCGCTGCGATGGCCCGCTGATTGGTCCGCGTCGCGTCATGATAGCGCCCGAGACGGATATAGATCTGTCTCTTATACACATC
>JAGXHK010000166.1 GCA_024636255.1 Desulfuromonadales bacterium
CCACCACACATTCTTCGAGATGCTCGGCAACTTCTCCTTCGGCGACTATTTCAAGAAGGAAGCGATCGCTTTCGCCTGGGAGTTTCTGACCCAGGATCTCGGCCTGGATAAAAACCGTCTCTATATCACCGTCTTCACCGACGATGACGAGGCCGCCGAGATCTGGCACCAGCAAGAAGGCGTGCCGCGCGAGCGGATCTTCCGCTTCGGGGAAAAGGACAATTTCTGGTCGATGGGGGATACCGGCCCCTGCGGCCCGTGCAGCGAGATTTTCTGGGACAACGGCCCCGAACTGAGCTGTGGCAGCCCCGATTGTGCGGTCGGCTGCGACTGCGACCGCTACATGGAGATCTGGAACAACGTCTTCATGCAATTCGACCGCGCCGCCGACGGGACACTGACCCCCCTGCCCAAGCCCTCCGTCGATACCGGAATGGGCCTTGAGCGCATCACCACCGTCCTCCAGGGCGTCAAATCGAACTATGACACCGATCTGCTGCAGGCGATCATCGGCCACATCGCTGAACTCGCCGGAAAAAACTACGGCGCCGCCCCGGAGAACGATGTCTCCATGCGCGTGATCGCCGACCATTCGCGCGCCACCGCCTTTCTCATCGGCGATGGCGTTCTGCCGAGCAACGAGGGGCGCGGCTACGTGCTGCGCCGGATCATGCGCCGCGCCGCCCGCCACGCCAAGATGCTCGGCTTTGAGGAGCCGGTCCTGTACCGCACTGCCGGGCGAGTTATCGAGATGATGAAAGAGGCTTTCCCTGAATTGGGGGAGCGCGCCGACTATATCGCCAAGGTGACCCGCAACGAGGAAGAGCGTTTTATCCAGACCCTCGACAACGGCCTGCGCATCCTCAATGAAGAGGTGGCGCGGCTTAAGGAGACGGATCAATCCGTGATCCCGGGGGATGTGGCTTTCCGGCTCTACGACACCTTCGGCTTTCCTCTGGACCTGACCGCCGATATCGTCGAGGGCGAAGGATTCACCCTCGATGAGAAGGGTTTCGCCGCATGCATGGAGGAGCAGCGCGCCAAGGCGCGAGAGCACTGGAAGGGCTCAGGCGAATATGGAATCGAGGCGATCTGGCGCCAGCTCCTCGAAGCGGGCGTACACAGCCGCTTCAGCGGCTATGAGAGCCTCACCGGCCACAGCCGGGTGCTGGCCCTGGTCCAGGACGGAACACCGGTCACTCAGGCCGAGGCCGGACAGAAGGTGCAAGTAGTCACGGCCGATACCCCTTTCTACGGCGAATCGGGCGGACAGGTCGGCGATCGCGGCATCCTGCGCAGCGCCGAAGCGCGCCTGCGGGTTACCGATACCCAGAAACCGCTGCCTGAATTAACCGTGCATCACTGCCAGGTCGAGGAAGGCGCTCTGCGCAAAGGCGAAAGCATCGATCTCGAGGTCGATGCCGAGGCCCGCCGCGCCACGGCTCTCAACCACACCGCCACCCATATTCTGCAAGCGGTGCTGGTCAAGGAGCTCGGAGAGCATGTCAAGCAGGCCGGCTCCCTCGTCACCCCAGAGCGCCTGCGCTTCGACTTTACGCATTTTTCGCCCATGAGCGAAGAAGAACTGCGCCGCGTCGAGAACCAGGTCAACCGCCAGATCCGCGCCAACCAGGATATCCACGCCGAAGAAATGGGGGCCGATCAGGCGGTCGCCGCCGGCGCCACAGCCCTGTTCGGCGAAAAATACGGCGAACGGGTCCGTGTCATCTCGGTCGGCGACCTGAGCATGGAATTGTGCGGCGGGACCCATACCAGCGCCGCCGGGGACATCGGGTTGTTCAAAATCCTTCATGAAACCGGCATTGCCGCCGGGGTGCGCCGCATCGAGGCGGTCACCGGCGAACGGGCCCTGCAGATGGTGCAACAGCAGTAAGACGCCATCGAGCGCATTGCGGACATCGTCAAAAGCGACCCCCAGCAGCTCGAAAGCCGACTGCAGAAACTTCTCGAGCGCCAGCGCGACCTGGAGCGCGAAGTCGAATCCTTGCGTGGCAAGCTGCACGCTGGCCGTTCCGGGGAGCTGGTCAGCCAGGCCAGAGAGGTCGCCGGGGTAAAAGTGCTGGTGCACAAGGCCGAAGGGATCGATGGCAAGGGTCTGCGTGAGTTCTCGGACCGGCTGCGCGACAAACTCGGCTCCGGGGTGATTGTGCTCGGCTGCGAAAGCGGCGGCAAAGCCAATCTGCTGGTGGCCGTCACGAAGGAGTTGACCGGAAGGATCAAGGCCGGCAGCATCATCAAGCCCCTCGCCCAGATGGTCGGCGGCGGGGGCGGCGGCCGGCCCGACCTGGCCCAGGCCGGGGGAAGCCAGCCAGAGAAGCTCGACGAAGCGCTGGCCGCAGCGGAGCAGATCGTGGCCGAGCAACTGGGGTGACCGGAAGCATCTCTCCCCGCTCCCTGCAGGCGCTCGAGGCGCGAAAAAACGAAGCCAAACCCTTTGCGATCAGAGGAAGAGAATATGCGCGGCATCACCGTCAAAACACCGGAACAACCTGAATATCAGCACCCCAAGCACAGCAGGTACTATCTGCGCGACGTGGTCACAGCGGCCACAAATGCGGCGATGTCGATGCATCTGGGGCGGCTCGAGCCGGGCGGCGAAATCTTCGTCCATACGCACGAAGCGCAGAGCGAAACCTTCTATATCCTCTCCGGCGAGGCGGTCTGCACCATGGGCGAGGAGAAGCTGGCCTACACGCCCGGCTCCTGCGGCGCTGCGCCTCCAGGAGTGCCGCATGGGCTCAAGAATGAAAGCAGCGCGCCGGTCACCCTGCTCGCCCTCTTCACACCGCCGCTCAAATAACGGCGCGGAGGACTCTTGCGACTCGATCTGCACGGCGAACCGAGGCTGCGCCAGGAGATGAAAGGCCGCAGCATTCTGGTGGTCGATGACGAAGCCATCATCCGGGATCTGTGCTCCAAAGTGCTCAAGGGATACCGCATTCTGGAAGCGGCCGATGGCGAAGAGGCTCTGCAGGTCCTGCAGGACGGGCCGATCGATGCCATCCTTACCGACGTGATGATGCCGCAGATGAACGGCATCGAGCTGCTCAAGAAGATCAAGGAAAGGGAGCCGACCCAGGTCGTTGTGGTGATGACCGGCTATGCCGACAAGGAGGTCATTCTCAAGGCGCTCAAGGCGGATGCCGACGACTTTATCACCAAGCCGATCAACCTGCTCCAACTGCGCACGACACTGGACAAGGTCCTGGAAAAAAAGGCTCTCAAGGAAGAACTGGTCAATCTGCGGCGCATGGACCGCCTCAAGACCGAATTTCTCGGCCTGATTTCCCATAAGCTCAAGACCCCGGCCACCGGCATTTCCCTGTTCATCCAGAACCTTGCCCAGGGAATCGGCGATCCCCAGGACCCCGCCTTCCAGCGAACGCTGCAGATGATTCTCGAAGAAGCCTCCTACCTTGAGCACCTCATCCAGAGCCTGCTCTCCTTCAGCGACATTATCCTGCAGGAAGGCCCGCCGGATCTCCAGCCCGGCGACCTGCGGGAGCTGGCCTGCCGCGTGTCCGCCGACCTCGGCTCTCTGGCTGCCGGCAAGGGGGCGCAGATCGAGAGCCGTCTGCCGCAGACGCTCCCTCCCCTCTCCTTCGATCACAAACGCATTGCCCTGGCGCTGCGCGCCCTGCTCGAAAACGCCATCAAATTTGGTCAGGAAGGGGTAAAAGTCGGGCTTGAGGCCGAGGTTCAAGCGGATCGGATCCGGTTGATCGTCACCGATAACGGGCCAGGCATTCCCCGCGACGAACTGACCAAGGTATTCGAGAAGTTCTACCAGGTCGACCCCGCCCAGAGCGGCCAGGTTCGCGGATTCGGCCTCGGTCTGTTCTACGCGCGACGCTTCGCTCATGATCATGGCGGCAGTCTGCAGATCGAAAGCGAGTTCGGCCAGGGGACCCGCGCGATTCTGACCCTGCCGCACTAGCAGTCTGCCGGACTATCCATGAGCCGGCTGCAAATCCGGCTGTTTGGCCCGACAGACTGCTGGAATCCGGAGAGTCCCGCCTTGCATCGGTTCCGGACGCGCGGACCGCGCTGCACACGATGAGGGGCGTTTTTCTTTGTCACCCCTGAGCGCTGATGATATATTCAGAGCATTTTTCACAGGCATGAGTCTGTATTTGCTTGATGATCCGGGAGGAAGTATGTTCAAAGGAACGACCATCGTTTGCGTTCGCAAAGCCGGCCAGACCGCCCTTGCCGGCGACGGCCAGGTGACCCTGGGCAATACCGTGATGAAGCATAGCGCGCGCAAGATCCGCCGGATGCATGATGACAAGGTGATCGCCGGCTTTGCCGGCAGCACCGCCGACGCGTTCACTCTGTTTGAAAAATTCGAGGCCAAGCTGCAGGAGTACCGCGGCAACCTGGCGCGCGCAGCCGTCGAGCTGGCCAAGGACTGGCGAACCGACCGCATTCTGCGGCGGCTCGAGGCGTTGCTGATTGTCGCCGACCGCGAAACCACCCTGGTGCTCTCGGGCGCCGGCGATGTCATCGAGCCGGATCACGGCATCGCCGCCATCGGCTCCGGCGGCGCTTACGCCCAGGCCGCGGCCCGCGCGCTGCTGGAACATTCGGATCTTCCGGCCAGGGAGATCGCCGAGAAGGCCCTGCACATCGCTGCAGATATCTGTATTTACACGAACGACCAGATCGCTGTGGAGGATCTGTCTTGAACAATTTTACTCCGAGAGAAATCGTTTCCGAACTCGATCGCTACATCGTCGGCCAGAAAGGCGCCAAGCGCGCCGTGGCCATCGCCCTGCGCAACCGCTGGCGGCGACAGCAGGTCTCCCCTGAACTGCGCGACGAGATCGCCCCGAAGAACATCATCATGATCGGCCCGACCGGGGTCGGCAAGACCGAGATTGCCCGTCGCCTGGCCAAGCTGGCGCAGGCTCCGTTCATGAAGGTCGAGGCGAGCAAATTCACCGAAGTCGGCTACGTCGGCCGTGACGTCGAAAGCATGGTGCGCGACCTGGTGGAGCTGGCGGTGATCATGGTGCGCGAGGAGGAAGCACAGAAAGTGCGCATCAAGGCTGAGGATCTTGCCGAGGAGAAGCTTCTCGACCTGCTGCTCCCCGGAGAGTCCGCCACCGGCTATGCCGGTTCCGGACAGGAAGAAGGGAAAGAGTCGACCCGTGACAAGATGCGCCGTCTGCTGCGTATGGGCGAGCTCGAGGAGCGCTTCGTCGAAGTCGAAGAGGAAGTTTCGAAGATGCCGAACATGGAGGTGCTCACCCCGCAGGGGATGGAGGAGTTCGGCTCGAGCTTCAAGGATATGTTCAGCAACCTGTTTCCGAAAAAGACCCGGCGCCGGCGCATGAAGGTCTCCGAAGCCCGCGAAGTTCTCATTCAAAGTGAGGCCGAGCGTCTGGTCGACATGGAGAAGGTGAACGCCCTGGCGAAAGAACGGGTCGAGCAGAGCGGCATCATCTTCATCGACGAAATCGACAAGATCGCCTCCCGGGCCGAGGGGGGACGCAGTGGCGCGGACGTCAGCCGCGAAGGGGTGCAGCGCGACATCCTGCCCATCGTCGAGGGCTGCACGGTCAACACCAAATACGGCCCGGTCAAGACCGACCACATCCTTTTCGTCGCCGCGGGCGCCTTTCACATCGCCAAGCCATCGGACCTGATTCCTGAGCTGCAGGGGCGCTTCCCGATCCGGGTCGAGCTTCA
>JAGXHK010000167.1 GCA_024636255.1 Desulfuromonadales bacterium
GTCCTCTGCCCGCCTGGCGCACCCCCGATGGAGAAATCCGTCTCGAGCCGATGCTGGCGCTGATCGAAACGCGCCTGACCGGCATAGACGACGGGCGCGAAGGATCCGGAGACATCCCTGCGGACATCCCGGAGCTGGACAGAGCCTACGTTTTCACGCTTTTCGGACTAAGCGGCGGCGGTTTGACCCGGGCCTACATTCCCCCGCTGGAAGCGGCTGTTGACAACGCCGGAGGCACCCTCACCTGGCAGGGACTGGCGGCTGAAGTCGATTTCTCGCGCGGGATGGGCACCCTCAAGGGATTCGTCACCCTGCCGGGCGCAAGCCTGGCCTCTTCGGATGGGCGCATCGATCTGAAAAAAACGACCAGCGATTTCGATCTTTATCAGCCGTTTCCCGGAGTCTATCTGGGAGAGGGCGATTTGCGCATCGAGGAGATCGGAATACGCGAGACCGCTGGCATGTCCCCCGCTCCTCTGCTCGTCCGAGATATCGAACTGAGAACAGAGAGCCGCCGGGACAAGGAGCAGGTCAGCTATGATCAGACTCTCAGCGTTGGCGCTCTTACAGCCGAGGGCATCGGATACGGACCGGGCCAGCTGGAGGTCTCGCTGCGCGGGCTTAATGGCATGGCATTGAGCCGCTTTCAGAAGGAGGCAGGCGATCTTTCCGAGAAACTGGCCGGCCTTCCACCCGAAGAAATGGCAGGTCAGGCTCTCCCCGCCTACATGCGCTTATGGGGCCGGCTGTTTGACGGCACACCGGAGATCGAGGTTCGCAGCCTGCATTTCCAAGCTCCGCAGGGCGAGATCGAAGGACGGGCCCTGGTTCGGATCGAGCGTCCGGACACGCCCGCATCCCCGCCCACTGACTGGTGGCAGGCCGTCCGGGCCGAGGCCCGCCTCGAGATGACCGAGGAGGTCGTGAGCAGCGTTCTCGCGCTTGATCTGGGCCGCAGAATGATCGCCGCACGCGAGCAGGGAGAATTCCCCCCCTTTTCTGATAAAGAGATCGCCCACCTCGCCGAAGAGCAGGCCGCCGGACAGATCGAAACCCTCCTGCAACAGAATCTGCTGGTACGTCAGAAAGAGGCGCTGATTATTGAGGCACGTCTGGAAGAAACTTCGCTCTTCCTCAATGGAACGAACATTTCTCTGCAATGAAATCGGCTGAAGGTCGGATGACCGCCGGTATTCAGACCCTGCCGGGAAACCGCTGGCTGTGGTATGCTGAGCTCTCATGACGCAAACACCATCCACAGACTTTCTGCCCACCAGCCGCGCCGAGATGGCGATGCGGGGCTGGGATGCGCTCGATATCCTCTTCGTCAGCGGTGACGCCTATGTCGATCACCCCGCCTTTGGTATCCCTTTGCTGGCGCGCGTTCTGGAGGCCGAAGGGTACCGGGTCGGCATTCTCGCCCAGCCGCAATGGAAGAATCCGCAGGCGCTGCAGTCGATGGGGCGTCCGCGCCTGTTCGCAGCGGTTTCCGCAGGGGCCATGGATTCCATGGTCAACCGCTACACCGCGGCAAAGAAGGTGCGCAACGAGGATGCCTACACGCCGGGAGGCCAGGAGGGCGCCCGCCCCGACCGCGCGGTGATCGCCTATACCGCGGCTCTCAAGGGCGCGTTCAAGGGTCTGCCGGTGATCATCGGCGGCATCGAGGCCAGCCTGCGCCGCCTGGCGCACTACGATTTCTGGGACGACCGGGTGCGCCGCTCGGTGCTGCTCGACAGCAAAGCCGACCTGCTGGTCTACGGCATGGCGGAGGAGCCCCTGCGCGAGATCGCCCGCCGCGCCGCAAGCGGCGAAGAGCCGAAAGAAATGGCCGGCATCCGCGGTACGGCGATAATGGCCCGCGAAGCGCCTGAGGGCTCAAGCATTCTGCCTTCCTTTGAGGAGGTCGCCGCGAGCCGGGCAAGTTATGGCAAGGCCTTTTGTCTGACGGCCGAAGAATCCGGTCATGGGCGGGTGCTTGCGCAGCCGCACGGCCACCGCTGGGTGGTGGTGCAGCCGCCGGCGCGGCCGCTGAATGCAGCCGAACTCGACCGCATCTACGCCCGGCCCTTCACCCGCCGGCCGCATCCGTCCTATAGGGACACGATCCCGGCCTACGAGCAGATCAAATTCTCCATCACTTCGCACCGCGGCTGCTTCGGCGGCTGTGCCTTCTGCGCCATCACCCACCATCAGGGCAAGACCGTGCAGTCGCGCTCCCCGGCTTCGATTCTTGCCGAGATCGCCGGCCTGACACGCCACCCGGAATTTCGCGGCACGATCTCAGATATCGGCGGCCCGACCGCCAACATGTACGCAAGTTTCTGCGCCGACGAAAAGACGAATCGCAAATGCCGGCGCGCCAGCTGCCTCTATCCTGCCGTATGCACGAACCTGCATGCCTCGGGGCGCAAAGCCGCCAACCTGCTCACGCAGGCACGCGCCCTGCCCGGCGTAAAGCACGTCTTTGTCGCCTCGGGGGTGCGCTATGACCTGCTGGATCAGCAGCAGGAATATTTCGAGGCGCTGCTCGCCCATCACGTCGGCGGCCTGCTCAAGATCGCCCCGGAGTCCGTAGTCCCCGACGTCACCGAAGTGATGCGCAAGCCCGGCCCCGAACCTCTCGAAAAATTCCTGCGCTACTATCGCGACAGCTGCCGGGAGAAGGGCGTACGCCGCGGCATCGTCCCCTACCTGATCGCCGGGCACCCCGGCTGCACCCTTGCGCACATGGTCGATACCGCCCTCTACCTCAAGCGCCACAATTTGCGGGTCGAGCAGGTGCAGGAGTTCACCCCCACACCGGGAACGCTCGCCACCTGCATCTGGCACACCGGACGCGATCCGTTCACGGGCCGTCACGTGCATGTGCCGAAGGACCCGAAAGAACGGCGCCTGCAGAAAGCCCTTCTGCTCTGGCATCTGCCGCAGAGCCGCGCGGAAATCGAAGAGGCGCTGCGCCGCTGCGGACGTGAGAAGGATGGGGCGGAATTGCTCGGTTCAGCGCCACATCGGCACAGCGCCGCAAGCCGTGAGAAGACAAGGCGACGCAAATGAAAACGACCGGAAAAATCCGGCCGTCATCGGTTGCGGTAAGCAGTTTGCGCTTCTACTTTCTCATCACTCCTGCCACTGCCGCAGCTTCTCCTGAATGAATCCGACAATCGCCTGTTGCTCCTGCTGCCCCGCGCCGCTGATCCGCAGCGGCTCGCCGAAGGCGAAATGAACGGATTTCCGCGGGTCGATGGGACCGAAATCCTTGATCCGTTTGCCGCTGCCCCAGGCATCGGTTTTCAGGGCGAAGGGAACGACCGGAACGCCGGTGCGTTTGGCCAGCTTGACGCCGATGGTATTGAACCTGGCCGGATCGAATTCGGTGGTGCGGGTGGTCTGAGGGAAAACCACCAGCGAGACGCCGCTTTCCAGGCGCTGCTGCCCTTCTTCCATGACTGTTTTGAAGTCCTCGCGTGGATTGACCCGGTCGACCACCACCGGATTGCGGCTTCGCATGATGTGCTTGAAAACCGGATATTCGACCAGGCTGCGCTTGATGACGAAGGTCACCGGTTTGCTGGGCGAAATGACCGTCGGCAGGACAAAGGTCTCGAGAGTGCTCATGTGATTGCCGACAAACACACACGGACCCTCCACATCGGCGAAGTTATCGACCCCTTCGATATGAATCTTCGTACCGACCGACTCGAGGGCTTTAATGATGTCAAAGCTGCTGTTGCTCCATTCCCGATCACCGTACTGGCTGCGCCTGGCGAGCAGGCTCGCCTCGCAGACGATATCGAGCATCTGCGCGTAATAAAAGAACGAGGGAAAGAGTCCGAACAGCGGCTGAACAGGGCGCTCCGCAGGGTGATAGGTGCCGTGGTCAAAATCAAGCCGTTTCAACGATGATATCCTCCTGAAGAAAAAGAATGGCCTCAATTTAGGCTGAAAATGCGCCAGCGGCAACCCGAAATCGCCAAGAATATGCTACACTCCTTCGCGTTTTCACCTCTTAAGTCGGAAGATGCCATGAAAGACGATCAGCTGCTTTGGACCCGCGGCCATGAACCGCGCTACCGGAACAGCCCGAGACACCACACCCGCACCCGGTTTTACTGAAGGATGTTTCCATGGACCAGACCCAGAGCCCCCCTGCGGCGGAAAAGCGCTTTCTGACTCCTGCCGAAACCGCCTATGCGATTGCCGAGAACGGCAAGCGGGTCATCAACCAGTCCCTCTCGCGCACAATCGTTCTAAGCCTGCTGGCCGGCTTCTACATCGCCTTTGGCGCCCAGCTCACCACCGTGGTCACTCAGGACGCCGCTGCGACCCTCGGGACCGGCTTCAGCCGCTTTCTCGGCGGCAGCGTCTTCTCGCTCGGCCTGATGCTGGTCGTCATCTGCGGGGCGGAGCTGTTCACCGGCAACAGCCTGCTCACCAAGGCGGCGCTGCATGGGCACATTCGCTGGCAGCAGATCGCCGGGAACTGGGCGGTGGTGCTTCTAGGAAACCTGGCCGGCTCGCTTTTTTTCGCCTGGCTGATGTTTCACTCGCACCTGTGGGAGGGTGGCAATGTCGCCGATCACGCCGTCGCCATCGCCCATTCCAAGGTCGAGCTTCCCTTCACCGTCGCCCTGATACGCGGCATCATGTGCAACTGGCTGGTCTGCCTGGCCGTGTTCATGGCCACCGCGGCCCGTGACGTGACCGGCAAAATCCTGGCCTGCTACGGTCCGATCATGGCTTTCGTCGCCAGCGGCTTTGAACACTCCATCGCCAACATGTACTTTATCCCCACCGGCCTGCTTCTTGCCAAAGTTCCTGGTCACGAGGCGGCGGGCCTGACCTGGGGCGGGTTCATCGCCAACATTATCCCGGTCACCCTCGGCAATATCATCGGCGGAGTCATCTTCGTCAGCTTCGCTTACTGGTACATCCACCTGAAGGGGACGCGGCCGGCGGTATAACCCTCTTAACACGGAGCGCACAGAGGAGCAGAGGACACAGAGAAAAAAACCAGGATTTTTTAGATTGTGGTTGACCACCTGAAGCAAAAAGATTTTTGTCCTTTCTCTCTGTGCTCTCTCCTTTTTCTCGATTTTCCCCTCTGTGTTAAGGCTCTTACAGGTTTTTTAGGTTTTCTCAGCAACCTCCGCCCCTCTGCACCTCCGCGTTTAAATAAAAAAGGCACCCGAAAAACCGAAGTGCCCCCTACCTGCCGACTCAGTCATCCCATCCAACTCTACTTCAGAATATCCCCCAGAAACCGCTTTGTTCGCTCTTCTCGCGGATGGCTGAAGATCTCTGCCGGCACGCCTTCTTCAACAATATTGCCGTCGGCCATGAAAATCACCCGGTCGCCGACTCGCTCGGCAAAGCCCATTTCGTGGGTGACCACCATCATCGTCATCCCTTCTGCGGCAAGATCTTCCATGACGCGCAGAACCTCGCCGACCAGTTCCGGGTCCAGGGCGCTGGTCACCTCGTCGAAAAGCATGACCGAGGGCTTCATCGCCAGTGCCCGGGCAATCGCCACACGCTGCTGCTGACCGCCGGAGAGGCTAACGGGGTAGGCATCGCGCTTGTCGGCCAGGCCCACCTTGGCGAGCAGCTCTTCGGCATCGGCGACCGCCTCGTCTTTCGACCGGCCGAGTACCTGCACCGGCGCCTCGACGACGTTTTCGAGAACCGTCTTGTGGGGAAACAGATTGAACTGTTGAAAGACCATGCCCAGATGGGTGCGGATGCGATTGAGGTGACGCTGGAACGCCCGCGGCTTGAGATCGCTTCGGTTGACCAACTCACCGGCGACCAGAATCTGGCCACCGCTCGGCTGCTCGAGGTGATTGACGCAGCGCAGCAGAGTGCTCTTTCCCGATCCGCTCGGACCGATCAGCACCTGCACCTCGCTGCGTTGCACGGTGAGATCGATCCCCTTGAGGACTTCGTTGCTGCCGAAGCTCTTGCGCAGTCCGCGCAGATCGATCATCGCCCCTTCGTGAGTCGCAAAGGCATTATTCGCGCTCATGCGGCAGCTCCTTTCAGGGCGCGTTTTTCGAACTGGCGCAGCAACAGGCTCGAACCGGTGGTGAGCACCGCATAAAGAACGGCGGCCATCAGATACATCTCGAACGGTTTGTAGGTCGAGCCGATAAGGCGCTGGGCCGTCAGGGTCAGCTCGACCAGAGTGATGGTGGAGACAAGAGAAGTGTCTTTGATCAGGATGATGAAGTTGTTCCCGAGGGGTGGAATAATCAGGCGCATCGCCTGAGGGAGCACGATGCGCCGCATGGTCAGGGAGGACCCCATCCCCAGCGAGCGCGCTGCTTCGACCTGCCCCTTGGGGACCGAGAGAATGCCGGCGCGGATCGTTTCCGCGTTGTAGGCTCCGGTGTTGAGGGCCAGCCCCAGCACCCCCGACCAGAAAGGATTCAGGTCAATGCCAAACTGGGGAAGCCCGTAATAGATGATGAATAGCTGCACCAGCAGTGGGGTGGAGCGGATGATCCAGACATAGAAGCGAGCCGGCCAGCGCAGCAGGATGTTGTGCGACAGAATCGACAAGGCCGCCGCCAATCCGACCGCCAGGCCCAGAATCAGAGAGATCACCGAAATCTGCAGGGTGAGCAGCGCCCCTTTGAAAAGAAAGGGGAAATAGTGGATGATAATCGACCAGTCGAGCATATCTCAGGCTCAACGAGCGTCAGTCTTGAGCCACTTCATGCTGATCTCGCGATAGGTGCTGTCCTCCTGCATGGCGGAGAGCGCCTTGTTGATCGCCGCCTTGAGTTCAGGACTCCCCTGGCGCAGGGCAATGCCCATGCGTTCCTCGTAGAGCAGGGGGCCGACCATCTTGATCGGTGCGTTCTTTTCATCGATGGCCATCGAGCCGACGATGCGGTCGGTGATGAAACCGTCGAGCCGCCCCGTCGCCACCTCGAGGATCATCTCAGGCACGCCCTTGTAGGTCCGCACCTCGGCATCGGGGATGTTTTTTCTGACCCATTCCTCGTAGGTCGTACCAAGGGTGACGCCCACCTTCCTGCCGGCGAGCTCATCGGCCGACTCCAGCGACGATCCTTCTTCCACGAAAAGCTGAGCTCCCGAGCGATAATAAGGATTCGAGAAATCGATCGCTTTGAGGCGCTCTTCGGTGATCGCCATGCTGCCGCAGATAAGGTCATATTTGTCGGCCATCAACCCTGCGATGATCCCGTCCCAGGCCGTGGAAAGAGGTGCGGGCTCGACCCCGAGGCGGCGGGAAATCTCGCTGCAGATCTCGACATCGAATCCGGCAAGTTGATTGTTTTCATTGACGAAATTGAATGGGGGATACTGCCCGCTCATTGCAAAACTCATCGTGCCGCGTTCGCGGATGTCATCCAGCCCCTGGGAAAAGCAGGTCGTTGCGATCACAAGAGAAAAAAACACGGCCACACTCAGGGCAGTCCTCAGCATAATTCACTCCTTTGGGCAATCGCTACCGCACAGATAGGTATGCGGCGGCATTCACAAAATCTAAAACGCTGAAATAATAGACAATTAGAAAAAGAAGAATATATGAAAGGCTATATGGTCGTCAGGGCGATGTCAAGGAAGGGGCCCTCCGAAGGCGGGCCAAGGTGGCCGGGAAAGCTGCGAACCAGAGGGTGGAACCGGCAGATTACCCGCATCTAAAATGAATCGAGGGACCGCTTGTGCGGCCCCTCGAGAAAACGCGGGCGGACTGAAAAATGGCTCAGTCACCATCCTCCCCGAGCCTGACGGGCGCAGTGGTCCAGAATTGAGAGAACACTTTGACTCTCTGGAGCAAAGGCGGGTAGTGAACCGGGATAGCGGGAAAGATGCCGTTGGCGTCATTGAAAAAGGCGGTCGTCTCCACCGGCGCCGCCGGCGCTACATGCACCGAGTCAAAGCGTACATAGCGGATCTCATCCTTTCCCTTCCCCTTCCCCTTCCTTTTTACTTTGCCGATACCGGCAGTAAAAAACGAGTCGTCATACCAGAGAACCTTGGCGATCATCGAGGTGACTCCCTCGCCATCAGTAGATTCCGCGCGCTGCGCGAACGTTCCCACTCCCTCGACGATCTCCAGCTCAGCGATGATCTGACCGTCGCCGAACCCTTGTCCGCTTGCCGTGTGGGCCGGTACCCCATTACTGAAGTCATCGAGTAAAATGTACATTTTCCCGCCGATCGGGCGCATTGTCACGAGCATGGAATCGTCGACGCCATCACCACTGACATCTGCGAAAGCCACTTCCGTAAAAAGCTCCTCGACCTGAGCGACCAGGGTAATTTCATAAGCATCATTCAAACCCGCAGCCGGCAGGGCGGACCGCTCGGAATCGAGAAAAGCCCTCAGTTGCGCCTGGAATAGATAGAGACTCTGTTCGCCCACTGCGGGAGGCTGGAAATTATAAGGAAGACCGCTGCCGAGTTGCCAATCCAAAAACGCGACATCGTCAAGGATCTCCGCAGACCCGACATGAACGGACCCGATCCAGTCCCGCTCCCCCGCCCATGCGCCAGATGCGAATACCAGCGACAAAACAACAAGACAAAACACCCCTCTCAACATACCTGCCTCCCTGACTCCGTTTTTGACGTGATCTGCGCCCCCCTCTGGGCCGTACAGACGCTAATTTTTAGCAGGAAAGACGGAATTTACAAACCTCCACAAGGTTATATTTTATTCATTATTAAAGCGAAAAACTCAAACTCCGAAAATTATTCAGATTAAAGACGCCTCTTTAATTTTCGACAAATTTCTAAGACGCTTGCGGCAGAGAGCGCCACGGCAAAGTGTCTGCGCTGCCTTAGAAGGCGTTGGGATAATATGGGGCTGGTCAAGCACAGGCCGGACGGCGAACAGCGCGTTGTTCAGAACCCGAGTGAGGCGATCAGATCGAGCAGAGGGCTGGGAAGGATACCGAGTATCAAGGTCGCGGCCAGGCACACGACAACGGCCGCCCGTTCCGATGGGCTCCCTTCGTTCAGAACGGGAGCGCGTTCATCGGACATGAACATCTCGACCACTACCCGCAGGTAATAATAAAGAGAGATAAGAGAGGAGAGGATGCCGACCAGGACGAGGACGATATAGTCCGCTTCGAGCGCTGCGTAGAAGATTCCGAACTTGCCGATAAAGCCGGCTGTCGGCGGAATGCCGGCCAGAGAGAAAAGAA
>JAGXHK010000168.1 GCA_024636255.1 Desulfuromonadales bacterium
ACTCCGAGGCCCGGTTCAGCCTCCTGCGGGCGGTCAATGCCCTGCGCGAACCTTTCGGGCTGACGGGTGCAAGCAATCGCATCGACCGCATCGGCAGATGCGAGGCAGTGCTCGTCTTTGGCGGCGACGCGACCGCTGAAGCCCCCGCCATCGACTGGCAGATCGAAGAGTCCGCCCGCAAACGCAACGGCAAGCTGGTCATCGCCGGGTTGCGCGAAGTCAAGCTGACACGTTTCGCCAACACCCAGCTCACGTACCGCCCGGGCAGCGAGGTCGCTCTGGCCAATGCGCTGGCCGCGATCATGCTCGAGAAAAAAGTTGCCGATCTCGACTACCTCGAGCGCTACGTCAAGAATTTTCCCGCCCTTAAAACGCACCTGGAGAAGGTCGATATCGACCAAGCGGTCGAGGCGACCGGGATTTCCCGCCAGCTCCTCGAAGAGGCCGCCCTGCACCTCGGGCGCGCGGAGTCTGTGGCGGTGGTCATCGGCGGTGATCTGCTGAAAACCACCCAAGCCGAAGAAAAGATCCGCGCCGTCGCCAATCTGGCTATGGTCAGTGGCGCCCTGCACGGCGATATCGGCGGCCTTTTCCCGATGGCTGAAAAAGGCAACACTCAGGGACTCGTCGACATGGGAGTCTGCCCCGAATATCTGCCCGGCGTGCAGGATTATGGCAGCGCCCGGAGCAGTTTCGAGGAGCTCTGGAAAACCAAACTGCCCGAGGGAGGCCGTGACGCTCTGGCCATCCTCGAGGGCATCGAAAAAGGCGAAATCCGCTTCCTCTATCTGGCCGCGGTTAATCCGCTGGTTGCCTTTCCCGAAAGCACCCGCTGGCGGCAGGCCCTGGAAAAACTCGACTGCCTCGTGGTGCAGGATATCCTGCCGACGGAGTTGACCCAAATCGCCCATATCGTTTTGCCCGGATCCTCCTTTGCCGAAAAGAACGGCAGCGTCACCTCGCTCGATCACCGTGTGTCCTGCCTTAAGCCTGCCCTCAAGCTGGTCGGCAACGCCCGCGAGGATTTGAGCATTCTCGCCGATCTCTACGCCCGGCTTGCACCCGAGAACGCTCCTATCGACCCGAAGGATCTGCTTGATGAGCTCAAAGTGGCGGCACCGATCTACAGCGATGTCTGCTTTCCGGCAGTCGGGCGCTGTCGGCCGTGTCTCAAGCCGACCTGGTCGCCTGAATTCCACTCGTTGAAATACGTGCCCGCCAAGCCGGGGAAAACGGGTTCAGGGCTGCAGCTGCTCGCCGGCAAGATCCTTTTCCACTTCGGCACCACCACAACCTACGCTGAAGGGCCCTTGACCGTGGCCCCGGAAGGGTACCTGACAATCAACCCCAGCGATGCACAAAAGGCCGGTATCTCTGAAGGGGGGCAAGCAAAGGTCACCTCTGCGAGCGGCTCCGCCCAGGCGAAGGTGAAAATTTCAAAGAAAGTTCCCGCGGGACTGCTCTTTGCTCCCTTCCATTTCAGCGATCTCAACATCAATCAGATTATCCCTTCAGGCAGCAATATCGCCTCGGTGCAGATCAGTAAAGTTTGACCTTTCTTCATGACATGAATTATTCTTGATGCGCCCGGTCTGTCCGGGCGCTTTTTTTGTGGAGGCAAACCCATGACGTCACTTTTTTTCGATTACCGCAAATATATTTCTTACAGCGCCGAGAAAGCCTGCAAGATTGTCCTTGGGGAAGCGCCGCATTCGCGCGCGACCCTGTGGTGCCTGTCGCCTGGACAGCAGATTCATCCCCATGTGCATGCCGGGGACCATGTCTGGGTCGTTCTCGAAGGGGAGGGGTTTTTTCTCGAGGGAGAAGAGAAGAAAAATGCCATCGGGCCCGGGACTGTGCTTATTGCGCCGACCGGAGAGGCACATGGTGTAGAGAACAGCGGCAAGCAGGGTCTGGTCTTTGTCAGCATCTCCGCCGGCTGAGTTCTGCCGTCTCAACCGGAGCCGTCTCAGCGTTTGAGTTGGTAGCGCCGCACCGCTTGGTTGTGTTCCTGCAAAGTGCCCGAGAAGACGTGGGTTCCGTCCCCGCGGGAGACGAAATAAAGGGCGTTGCTTTGGGCAGGGTGCGCCGCCGCCCTTAGCGCCTCTATTCCCGGATTTGCGATCGGACCGGGCGGCAGTCCGGAAACCATGTACGTGTTGTAGTTCGTTTTTTCCCGCAGGTGGCGACGGGTCAGATTTCCGGAAAAATCCTCAATCCCGTAGATCACCGTCGGGTCTGCCTGCAGGCGCATTCCCCGGCGCAATCGATTGTGAAAAACCGCTGAAATCAGCGGCATCTCCTGCTCGTTCCCCGCCTCCTTCTGGACAATTGACGCCAGAGTCACCAGTTCGTGCAGATCCAGGTCGTGCTTTCGGGCCGCTTCGCGCAGCGATGCATCGACGCGGCGTTCGAATTCCGCCACCATCGCCGCAAGCAAACGTTTTTCCCCGACGGCACGACTCAGCACATAGGTCTCCGGGAAGAGATATCCCTCCAGCGATTCGGCGTCCACGCCAAGCGAGGCGATAAAACCAGGATCATAGGCCAGCGCCAGAACCTCCCCGGAGCGTCCCAACTCTTCCGCCTCGAGTTTCGCGGCAATCTGCGTCAGCGTGAATCCTTCGGGCACTGTGAAGGGATAGCGCCGCACGTCTCCACTTACCAACCGCTCGAGAACGGCCCCCGGCTTTGCCGAATCACTGAACTGATATTCTCCGGCCTGAACCTGTCCCGACTTTCCCTCCAGGCGCGCCAGCAGCTTGAAATAGACGGAACGCGCAACGATGCCCTGGTCGGCAAGTCGGTCCGCAATACGCGCCAGAGACATTCCTGGCGAGATGACCAAAACGCGGGGAGGATCGGGAACCACAGGGCGGGACAGGAACAGCGCGTAATCTGCGGCCATTGCACCGAAAACGAGCAGTATCAGCAGGCCGGCCACTAGGGCTGCGCGGGGTAGTTTTTCCATGAAAAGCTTCCGGTAACTTTGATTTTTCGTGGGTACTAAAGAATTTACGGCACACGGGGAGATGAGTCAAGCGGCGGGAGACTATGCGCGGAAGCGGCTTTCCGTGCCGTTGAGCAGGCGCTCAATGTTGGAGCGGTGGCGCAGGGTGACCATGGCACTGATAAACAGGGCCACGCCAAAGAGCGGCCAGGAGCGTTCGAAGAGCAGAATCAGGAAGGGGATGACGACCGCCGCGCTGATCGAGCTCAGCGAGACGTAGCGCCAGGCCCACAGAGTTCCGGCGAAAACCAGAAATGCCAGCAAAACGGAAGCAGGCGAAAGGACCAGGAAAATTCCAAGAGCCGTCGCCACGCCCTTTCCGCCCTTGAATCGAAGATAGACTGGAAAGCAATGGCCGACAAAGGCCGCGGCGGCGATCAGCGCAACGTAAAGGGCCGAAAAATCAACGACCAAAGCAAAGGCAACCGGAAGCACCCCCTTGAGGGCATCGCCCACCAGGGTGATGATTCCGAGGCGCCGTCCGCCGATCCGATAGACGTTTGTTGCACCGATGTTGCCGCTGCCGGATTGACGGATGTCGCCGAGTCCTGCCACACGGGAGAGGATAACTCCGCAGGGAATCGCGCCGATCAGGTAGGCGGCAATAAATGTCAGAACGAATGAGGTCATGACGCGGCAGAGATCGTTTCACGAGAACGAGATGGCGGCAGGGCTGAATTCTGCGATTGTCGATAAATTCAGAAACGATTTCTAGCACGCTACAAGGCAAAAGGCAAGGACATGTGATTTTTGGGATACGTGTCCCAAAAAGATCGCAATGTGTGCAAATTGTATCTTTTTGGGTTGGCCGCTACTCAATCAGCGGCTATAAAAAAGTCTCCGCTAATTCTCTACAGGAGTTACTGTGTAAAAAACCGGCATGTTTTCACGATGATGGCCATTTTTTCGGCGAACTTACCCATAATGGCATCCTTCTTGGAACGAGACGCCATCGGGAGATGGTTTACTCGCTGATTCTGCACTAATTTTCATCAAACAAGGAGTATCAGACATGACACCGCATATTGACGAAAAAGTCGAACCCATATTTCAGGAAGTTCTCAACCGCAACCCCGGTGAAACCGAATTCCACCAGGCTGTCCGTGAAGTCCTCGAATCGCTCGGCCCTGTGCTGGTGAAGCACCCAGAGTTCGGACACCACAAAATCATCGAGCGGATCTGCGAGCCGGAGCGCCAGATCATCTTCCGTGTGCCCTGGCAGGACGATGAGGGCAATGTGCAGATCAACCGCGGCTTCCGCGTCGAGTTCAACAGCGCCCTCGGCCCCTACAAAGGGGGGCTGCGCTTTCATCCGTCCGTGTATCTGGGCATCGTTAAATTCCTCGGCTTCGAGCAGATTTTCAAAAACGCCCTGACCGGGCTGCCCATCGGCGGCGGCAAGGGCGGCTCGGATTTCGATCCCAAGGGAAAATCCGACGACGAGATCATGCGCTTCTGCCAGAGCTTCATGACCGAACTCTATCGTCACCTGGGTGAATACACCGACGTGCCGGCCGGCGACATCGGCGTCGGCGGACGTGAGATCGGCTACATGTTCGGCCAGTACAAGCGCATTACCAACCGCTATGAATCGGGCATCCTGACAGGCAAAGGCCTCGACTGGGGCGGCTCGCTGGTGCGCACAGAAGCCACCGGTTATGGGGCAACATTCTTCGTCCAGGAGATGCTCAAGGCCCGCGGCGATTCCTTTGACGGAAAGATCTGTACGGTCTCCGGCAGCGGCAACGTGGCCATCTACACCATTGAGAAGATTCACCAACTCGGCGGCAAGGTCGTCGCCTGTTCCGACTCGGGCGGCTATATCTATGACGAGCAGGGGATCGATCTCGAACTGCTCCAGCAGCTCAAGGAAATCGAGCGTCGCCGCATCAAGGATTATCTGAACTACCGCAAGCACGCCAAATACGTCGAATCCGGCAATATTTGGAACATCCCCTGCCAAGTTGCCATGCCCTCGGCCACCCAGAACGAGCTCAACGGCAAAGACGCCGCCAAGCTGGTTAAAAACGGCTGTTTCGCCGTTGGTGAAGGCGCCAACATGCCGACCACCCCGGAGGGGATCCGCGTCTTTCTCGAAGCCGGCATCGCGTACGGCCCGGGCAAAGCCGCCAATGCCGGCGGGGTGGCCACCAGCGCACTGGAGATGCAGCAGAATGCCAGCCGCGACTCCTGGACCTTCGAGTACACCGAGCAGCGACTCGAGCAGATCATGAAGACGATCCACAGGCTGTGCTACGAAAATGCCGAGGAGTACGGCACCCCCGGCAACTATGTCAACGGCGCGAATATCGCCGGTTTTATCAAAGTGGCCAATGCCATGGTGGCGATGGGACTCGTTTAACCCCGCCTACCCTGCAGAATTTTTCCGGTACGCAAAGAGGCGTGGCTTTTGGCCACGCCTCTTTGCGCCTGACGACCGAAGATGCTCGGAGTTCCTTCAATTTTTCCAGAGACAGAGAAGCCGCTGAGCGACCACATCGGCAAGCACCTGAATCCCTGTCTCTTTCGCCCGATAGACCTGGATGACACTTTTATAACGACTGCTTGCCGGCATCAGCCCTTCCAGAGCGTTGCGGCGATCCCGCAGTTTGGTCGGATTGAACGCGCAGCTTCTGCTCTCCGGGTAGAGGGCAAGATAGAAGATGTCCGTTTCGATAAGGTCCTGAAAGAAATGCGACCCGTAGGAGAGCTCCGGCATCAGTCCGCCGCTGGGGAAAGCAACCTCTCCGAGAATCGAAATGTTGTTGATCTCGGCAAAGGTGACCGGCACGCCGAGCGATGGCGTCGAAGTCCCCCAGCGCCCGGGGCCGAGCAGCATGGTCCGGTTCTCGCTGCGATCGGCAATGCGCCGGTTGAGCCGTCCCACCAGCCGGGCCACTTCATACTTCTCCGCCTGCGGAAGGCGGATGTATTCGCTGGGCTCGACCCAGATGAGCCAGTCAATCTGCTGGGAGAGATTGCCTCCCATAAAATTACCCTCGCTGCGAAAGAAGACCTCCTCATCGGGGACTTCCGCGGGAATTTCCACCCGTGCGCGCGCCCCCTTGGTTTGCAGCGGACGGCACTGCACCAGATCGATCCGCGGGTTTCTCCCGGCGTCGAAATTCACGGTGAATTCGACATCCACCGGATATTGATAGGCTGTCTCCAGAGATTTGAGCAGACGCTGCATGGTCGAGGCGAATGGAGTCTCCGCCAACAGGCTGTCAAAGGTCAGCAGCCAGACATCCTCGCTCTTGCGCCCCCTTTCCGCGAGCAGTCGCGTGGTTTCGTAATCCTTCATTCCGTAGAGGCGCCAGGGGATATCGATGCCCTCACGGGTCAGGGACAGGGCGGAAACGGTCTGCAGGCAGTTCTCATCGATATTGAGCAGATCCACATCGCGCTGGGAGAACTTGCGGGTATCCTCGACATCCTTGTGCGGTCTTTTGTGCGGAGCATCAAGGGCGACGATGCGCGGATAATCCCCCTCGACCCGGTCGACGGCACGCGTGCCGAGACCGAGGACAAGGCGCAGCATGCCGGCTGTGGGATCCATCCCCTTATCCCACACGAAGGTGTTCTGAGAGACGCCCACTCCGGCCAGTTCAGGGAAAAAATAACGGCTGCGGTAGGCGCCTGAAACCCGCTGGACCAACAAGGCCATCTGCTCATCGCGCTGATCGAGTCCGCGCTGCAGGCGATAGGAAAGCGCATCTTCGCTCATGGCGCTGGAAAAAATGCGCCGCACGACCTCCTCGAAACGGGCAAGGCGATCTTCGGGCGATCCCTGGTTGACGCAGAAAAAACTGTCGTACTTACCGGCGAAGGCGTTGCCGAAGCCATCTTCGAGCAGCGAGCTTGAGCGCACGATGATCGGGTACTGCCCGTAGTATTCGAGCATGGAGCGAAAGGCTTCACGAATCGGCTCCGGAAAGCTCCCCTCGAGCATCTTTTCGCGCAACTCGGCGCCGGCGCTGAAATATCCCTCCTCGGTCTTTTGCCGCATGAACAGGCGCCACAGCCCATTATGCACGATATATGTGTAATAGAGATTCGAGCCGACGAAGAAAGAATCGTGGGCCTCGAGAATATCACTCCAGTTAAAAGATTCGTCCTGCTGCAGTATCTGGTTGGCCAGCAGCATGCCAACCGCTTTACCTCCGATAAACCCCGTGCCGATCACCCGTGCCTTGATGGCGAGCAGATCCTGTAGGCAGAAATAGCGCTCGGCCAGCGCAAGAATGCGCTCCTCGCGGCCGATCAGATGCCGGCAGAGATGCTTTACCATGCGGGCCTGCTCTTCGCCCGCGCCAGGACGTGCAGCGATTTCTTCGGCCTGCAGAAAAAGACGGTGCCAATGATCGATCTGGCGCTCGCCGCTGGTCAGATTGCGACCGGCGACGGTGCGCAGCAGCCGCGTCGCCTCGTAGCTGCTGGTCAGCGGCACGAACGCCTCCGCCTCCTTGCGATGGGGCAGAAACATAGTGGGCGAGCGGCGCTGCCAGACTTTGAGCGGATGAACATAGAAATTGCGCTCCACGCTGAACACATCGATGAGCACCTGGGTCGTATTGCGGATCCGCTCGAGGGTCTGAAAGGAGTGCCGGTTGCGGATAAGCGCAAAGTAGGCAACCGTGTCGAGTTCAAAGAGATACGGGCAGGTCACCCAGAAGAAGTTTCCGACCATGTAGTCGGTGGCCCATGCGGAGATCAGATCCGAGAGGCAATCAAAGACATAAAAAGCGCCATGCCCCTCTTCGCTGAGAATGGTGTGGATGCGCGCCGCGAAGGACTCGAACCCCTGGCGGGGATCGAGCTGATGCACGATGACGCTTGGCGATTCCCCGAGCAGGGGCTCATTGTCGCCAAAGCGCATGTAGGTGACCCGCTTCCCCTCCCGGAGGGCGTTGTCGACGAAAGGTCCGATGAAATAGCGGTAATCCTCGATGGAATCGACCTTCCAGACGACATTGTCACCGATGCGCAGGCCATCAAGAATGCGATCGAGGTCGGGATACCCGGAGGTCACCCGGATAGCTGAATCCATGAAACATCTCCTTCCAGATAAGATGCCGATCTTCCACAATAATGCCTTTTTTTATAGCATGAGATCCCCTCAGGACCCAGAGATTCCGCGAGGGTGCTGAAAAAAAATGCATTTATCATCTCACGCCCGCCAGATCGCGGGTCAGACCAAAATAAACCAGCCCCAACGAGAAAAGCCGCTCCCTATTCCGGGGGCGGCTTTTCTGTACGACTGAACGGATTATTTTCTGAGAAGAAACTGGTCGGGGCGAGAGGATTTGAACCTCCGACCCCCTGCTCCCGAAGCAGGTGCGCTACCAGACTGCGCTACGCCCCGACATTGGTTCTTTCGTACAGGCAGGCGGCAATAAATAGCACAAAAGAAAAGGAAAAATCAAGGGGGTATTCCCAAAAGTTCGAAAGCAGAACATCCCCATGGCTGGGGTCGCCACAAGAATCTGGTATTCTCTTATTATAGGAGAAGGCCTCGCATGAAAACTCGACTGAGCAACCTTTATGAAAAACTGCGCTCGAGCTATTGGTTCATCCCCGGACTGATGGCTTTGGGCGCGGTGAGTCTCTTCATTGTTTTCGGAGTTCTCGACCGCCGCTGGGGTTACGTCATGGTCCATGTTGCCTGGCTGATCGGCAATGAACCGGATGGCGCGCGGGCGTTCCTGTCCACAGTCGCCGGATCGACCATCACTGTCACAGGTGTCGTCTTCTCCATCACCATCGTCGCCCTCTCTCTGGCCTCACAGCAATTCGGGCCCCGGCTGCTCACCAACTTCATGCGCGATCGGGCGAATCAGGTGGTCTTCGGCAGCTTTATCGCCACCTACCTCTATTGCCTCCTGGTGCTGCGCACCATCCACGGCAGCGGCTCGGGAGGATTCGTTCCCCAGTTATCACTGCTGTTCGGTTTTCTGCTGGCGGTCCTCAGTGTTGCTGTTCTGATCTTCTTTATTCATCACGTGGCCTACTCGATCCAGGCCATGACCGTCATTGCCAACGTCAGCGAGGAACTGCAGCGCGCCATCATCCGCGACTACCCAGAATACGACACAAACATTCCGAAGGGCTGGCGGCAAGCACTTCGCCCCGGCGAATTGCCGGAGAACTTCGATTCCGCCGCCCAGCCGATTCGCGCCGACAGAAGCGGTTATCTGCAGGCGGTGAATATCTACAACCTACTTAATTTCGCCGTCGCTCACGATCTGCTGCTGCGCCTGGAGCTGCGCCCCGGCAATTTTGCAACCCGCGGAGCCCCGCTGGCCTGGGTCTGGACAGCCGAGGGAGTCTGGACCGCAGAACTGGGCAGCACGATCAACGAGGCTTTCATCATCGGTTCCAAGCGAAGCTACGAACAGGACATTGAGCACCTGATCAGCCAACTGGTCGAAGTTGCCGTGCGCGCCCTGTCGCCCGGCATCAACGATCCCTTCACGGCCACCAACTGCATCGACTACCTCGGCTCGGCCTTATGCGAAATGGCCCGCCGCCGCCTGCCAACCCCCTGGCACTTCGACGGCGAAGATCGGCTGCGGCTGATCACACGGCCGCAGACCTTTGAGGGCGCTCTGGCTGCCGCGGTCGATCAGATTCGCCAGTACGGGCGGCAAGACGTGGCCGTAACCATTCGCCTTCTGGAAATGCTCGCCACCATTCTGCCCAACACCCGCACCGAAGAGCAGCGCCGCGCCCTGGTGCGCCAGGCGGCGATGATCGAGCGGAATAGCCACGACAGCATCGTCGCCGAGGAAGACCGCCGTGACGTTCGCGAGCGCTATCTCGCTTTTTTCGAGACACTTGAGGAAAACTTCGGGCTCTGCGGCGACCTCAATTGACAAGGCTCAGGAGTGACCAGAATTCCAGCCGAGCTCAATCCTCTGCGTCTCAACGCAGCCTTTTCGGGCACCTTTCTGAATCGGCTCCGCGGCCGGGCTGAAGGGTCTTTTAAGGGTTTTGCTTGTGGCTTCCCTGACGAGTTGTGTTGCAGGGACAGAAAAGGTGCAACTTCCCGTCGACCCGGGCCGCGGCTTCTCCTATTCCGGAGTTCACCAGCCCCCGGACGAATGGTGGAAGAGCTTCGATGATCTGGAACTGAACCGGCTCATCGAAAAAGCCCTTGCATCGAACTTCGAGTTGGAGAGCGTCTGGCACCGCTTCCGGGAGGCGCAGGCGGTCGTGCGCAGGGAGCGCTCGGCGCTATTTCCTCTTCTCGACGCCGAGGGTCAGGCAGAGCTGCGCCGCACCGATTCGAGGACCGACGAACAACTCCTGATGGGGCTCTTCGCCGCGTACGAGGTCGATCTCTGGGGTCGAATCCGGGCGAGCGTCCAGGCTGAACGGGAGCGGGCCCGCGCTACGCTCTATGACTACCGCACCGCGGCGATCTCACTTTCTGCGGAGGTCGCCCGCACCTGGTATCGTCTGATCACGGCGCGCGACCAGCGGGAGCTGCTGCGGGCGCAGCTCGCAACCAATGAGCGGGTGCTGAAGCTGATTCGGTCCCGCTTTCGGGCCGGTCTGGTCCGGGCGGTGGACATCCTCAGGCAGGAACAACTCGTTGAAGCGACGCGCGAGCGGATGATCGTCGCCGAATCGCGGGTCGAAGTTTTACAGCATCTGCTGGCGGTCCTTCTCGGCCGCCCTCCCCGCGAAGAGTTCGAATTTGCCGAACAGGCGCTCCCTGCTTTGCCGCCTCTTCCCGAAACGGGACTTCCCGTGGAATTGATCCGCCGCCGCCCCGATCTTCAGCGGGAATACCACCTGTTGCAAGCGGCGGACCGGGAACTGGCGGCAGCGATCAGCCGGCAGTATCCACGGCTCACCCTTTCCACCTCTCTCTCAATCGTCGATGTCCGCACAGAAGAACTCTTCAGTGACTGGCTGGCTGTCCTGGGTGCCGACCTGTTTGCTCCGGTGTTCGATGCCGGGCGTCGCGAAGCGGAGGTGGAGAGGAGCGAGGCGGTAAGAGACCAGCGGCTCTCTCAATACGCCCAGGAGACCCTCGGCGCATTGAGAGAGGTGGAAGACGCCCTGGTCCGGGAGATCAAGCAGCGTTCCCGAATCACCAGCCTGGAGCGTCAGATCGAGCTTGCGGACCTCGCTTCCGAGCGGCTGCGGCAGGAGTATTTCAACGGATTTGGCGATTACATTGATGTCCTGAGGGCCCTTACAGAAGAGCAGGAGCTGCGCCGCGACCTCCTCGCTGCCCGCAGTGAGCTGCTCGAATTCCGCATCGCCCTCTATCGCGCCCTGGCCGGGAGCTTCGAGACGGAACGGGAGATCGAAGAGATTGACTGAACGCGAAAAAAAGCATCTCGGGGAAAAGGCGATCGCCGCACTGAACATCGAACGGGGGCGCCAGGATGTCGCCCGACAGGATTACCGGCTGGCGGAGGAGGAACTCTCCGCCGAGAACAAGGCGCTGGTGCTCCGGGAGCCGCAGCTCGACACCTACTGGGTGATTGCGACCGTCCCCCTATCCAAGCTGCGCCGCATATCTTTTCCGGATGCGCCGGGCGGAAAAGGCTCGCCGGTACGGATTCACAACCGGGCCGCCTGGGCGGAAGGGACCTTCCGGAGAGGCAGGGTCGACACTCTGGTGGGCGCCCTGGAGGAGGAGACCCGCCTCGCCCGGGTCCTGGTAACCGTTCCCGACCCCCTCGCCATCCGGGAAAAATCCTCGGACAAGCCTCCTCTTATGATCGGGGCCTTCGTGGAGGCACTGATCGAGGGGGACAAAATAGAGAACGTGGTGCGTCTCGAGCGGGATTACGTCCGCGAGGGCGATACCCTGTGGGTGATGAAGGACGGAAAGCTGGAGATTCGAGAGGTGGAGGTCGTCTTCCGGGATGCGAAGTACGCCTATATCGAAAAAGGCGTGAACGAGAGCGATCTGGTGGTGACGACAAACCTGAGCACGGTGACGCAGGGGGCCGAGCTGCGACGGCGGGAGGCGGAGCGTCTCCCTGAAGAAAAACCGGAACAGGGAAGCCGGGATCAATGAATGAGCCAAGGCCTGCCGACCGGAAGGAAACCGGCCCCATCGCCTGGATGGCGCGAAACGCCATCGCCGCCAACCTGCTGATGATCCTTCTCGTGGGCGGGGGCATCTGGACCGCACTCACCATTCAGAAGGAGGTCTTTCCCCAATTCGAGCTTGATATTGTCCAGGTCAGCGTCGTTTATCCCGGCGCGGCGCCTTCAGAGGTCGAAGAGGGCATCCTGCTGCCGGTGGAGGAGGCGGTGCCCGGTGTACAGGGGATCAATGAGGTGACATCCACTGCCTCGGAAGGCTCCGGCACTGTGGAGATCGAATTGGTTGCCGGCAGCGACCGAATGAAGGCTTTCCAGGACATCGACCAGGCGGTCAGCCGAATCCGCACCTTCCCCGACGATATCGAGGAGCCCGAGGTCCGCCTGCAGGCGCGCCAGAGAAGCGTCATGGAGATCGGCCTCCACGGGGAGGTCGACATCTGGACCCTGCGCAAGCTAGCGGAGCGGCTGCGCGACCGGCTGCTGAACGTCGAGGCGATCACCCAGGTGGAAATCGGCGGCGTTCCGGAATACGTCACCCATGTCGAGATCCCCCTGCAGCGCCTGCGTGAATACGGTCTCACCCTTGGTGAAATCGCGCGTGTGATCGAACACTCCAGCGAAGACGTCTCCGCCGGGGCGATCGAGACACATAGCGGGGAGATCCTGCTGCGGATGAAGGAGCGCAAGCAGTGGGCGGAAGAATTCGGCGACATTGCTGTCGTCACCTCGGAGACCTGATCGACGGTCCGGCTCGCCGATTTCGCACGTATTACCGACGGCTTCGAGGAAGAAGGGTTTCACTCCCGGTTCAATCGCCAACCCTCGGTGGAGATCCAGGTCTTCCGCTACTTCGAGGATTTCGTAATCCGCACCCCCGAGGGGAGCGAAATTCCGCTACTGGAAGTCGCCCGCGTCGAGCGGGGGGGAGGCCTTCATCACCATCCACCGCAGGGACGGCCGCCGGGTGGTGACGGTCAGCATGGATGTGGAACCGAAGCGGGCCACAACCCGCGTACTCGAATCGATCAAACAGGAGGAATTGCCGAAACTGCGGGCCGATTTTCCGGGAATTACCTGGAGCTTCGAAGGGAGCCAGGCCGAGATGCGAGAATCGACCAAGGCCCTCTGGGGCGGGTTCGCCCTCGCCATGGCGGTGATCTACGCCCTGCTGACGGTCGCCTTCGGCAGCTACACCCAGCCGCTGATTGTCATGTTGGCCATCCCCTTCGGCATCGTCGGGGCGGTGATTGGGCATATCCTGCTCGGCTTCGACCTGTCACTGGTCAGCCTCATGGGGGTGGTCGCCCTCTCGGGGGTGGTGGTGAACGACTCCTTGATCATGATTGACTTCGCCAATCGCCGTCGCGGGGACAAACCGGCCTTCGAGGCAATCCACCAGGCG
>JAGXHK010000169.1 GCA_024636255.1 Desulfuromonadales bacterium
GCCGAAATGGGAGGGCAGGCGCTTTCAGCTGTGCTATCGGCGAAGGCGCCCGGATCTGAGGCTCTTTGGTCAAAAGTCTACGGGGTCGGCGCAAATGTCGGGGTGATGCTCCCCTACGGCCGTCTGCAGGAGCGCGAGGCCGACCGGCTTGGTTTGATTTTCATGGCGATTGCGGGGTACGACCCCCATGCTGCGATCAATGTCTGGCAGAATATGGCCCAGGCGGGAGGGCAGGGTCCTCCCGAATTTCTCAGTACACATCCTTCGCCGCAGAACCGCCTTGCGAAGATCCGGGAGATGATTCCGCAGGCGATGGACTATTATCAGGCCTCGGACGCGCGTTAACCGGCCGGTATTTCTGAGACGCCGTCGCTCTTTATGCCTGCTGCTGCAGAATTTCGAGCATCGCCCCTTTCGATCCCGTCGTCCGTCCGCCGCCACCGAATGCCGCATCGAACGCGAGGCCACCGATGATGAGGTAGACAGCGCCCCGCGCGCCGGGCTTTCCTCCTGGTCGATACCCTCTATATTTATATCCATGCCCGCCGGTTTCTCAAGTCGGAAGGATTTATGCGCCTGCACCGAGTCTTGCCCCTGCTATACCCTCTGCTGTTCATGGCGCTGATTTTTGCCATGTCTTCGGTTCCCGGGACACAGAGCGTGGATTCCGGTGTCCAGCGGATTTTCGCCTGGACGCCTCCACAGCTGCAGAACCTGGCGCACATCCCGATCTTCGGGATCCTGGCCTGGTTGTGGTGCCGCGCTTTATGCGCGTGGAGCAGCCGGTGGGGCTTGCCATTCGCATTGCCGCTGGCGATTACCCTTCTCTACGGCCTGCTCGACGAATGGCACCAGCTTCATGTTCCGGGACGGTATGCCAGCGCGTCCGATCTGGTGCTCAATACGGTGGGGGCCTGCCTCGGAGTTGCTTTCTGCAGCTATTTCAGCGCGCACTGCCGGCGTTGCCGAAAGGCCGAAAAGTAAATCAAATCGCCAGGATTTGACTCTCCTGCGGATTGAAACGCCATTCCCGCCTGCTATACTTGGCGCGTCATCATCCGAAAATTCCCCCGTTCTTCTCGCGGATACAAATCATGAGCTTCGACTATCATCTCAGTCCCGAATTTTTCGATTCCCAGTTCCGGCTCTGGCAACAGAACCCGAGCCGGGTGTCTGCGCAATGGCGCGCCTTCTTCCAGGGATTTACTCTCGGCGGCAGCGGCCTTGCCGCAGTGCGCTCCGATGACTTCGGCCAGAAGCAGGCCGCGGTGCAGTCACTGCTCTACCGCTATCGCGACCTGGGGCACCTGCTCGCCTGCACCGACCCGCTCACTCCCTGTAAAACGGATCATCCCTTCTTGACCCTTTCTGCCTTCGGCCTGAGCGAAGCGGATCTGGACAGAGAATTCCAGGTGACGCGCTACATGAAGCCGCAGGCCACGCTGCGCGAGATCCTTGCCACCATGCGCGAGACCTACTGCGGGGCCATCGGGGTCGAATACATGCACATCCAGAATCCGGATGAGCGGCAATGGCTCAAGGATCGTATGGAACCGGTGCGCAACAGCCCCTCCTTCGCTGTTGACGAAAAACGGGAAATACTGCGCACATTGCAGGAAGCGACGATTTTCGAAAATTTTCTCCATCGCAAATTTCTCGGCCAGAAGCGCTTTTCTCTCGAAGGGGCCGAACCCATGATTCCCCTGCTTGACCGGATCGTGAAAAAGGCCAATCTCAGCGGGATGCAGGATATGGTCGTGGGGATGGCCCATCGCGGCCGGCTCAATGTTCTGGCCCACATCTTCTGCAAACCGCTCGAGCAGATTTTTGCCGAGTTCGCCGACAATCTTGAGTTCTCCTTCGTCGGTGAGGGAGATGTCAAATACCATAAGGGCTTCTCCCGTGACGTGGTGCCGATCGGGGAGCAGGGGATTCACCTCTCGCTGGCCAGCAACCCGAGTCATCTTGAGGCCGTCGATCCGGTCGTCGAAGGCAAGTGCCGCGCGCGCCAGGATTATTATGGTGCAGACGGTGCGGCAAAGGTTCTGCCGGTCCTGGTCCATGGCGATGCCGCCTTTGCCGGCCAGGGGATTGTCGCTGAGGTGTTCAACTTCTCGCAGCTCGACGGTTATTTTACCGGCGGGACCGTGCATATCGTGCTCAACAATCAGATCGGTTTCACAACCTCGCCGGCAGAGGCGCGCAGCAGCCTCTACGCCACCGACATCGCGAAAATGGTCATGGCCCCGATCTTCCATGTTCATGGCGAAAACCCCGAAGCGGTGGCCTACGCCGCAGAGCTGGCCTTTGACTATCGCCAGAAATTCGGCAAAGACATCGTTCTCGATGTGATCTGCTACCGCCGCCAGGGGCACAACGAGGCCGATGAGCCGGCATTCACACAACCGCTGATGTACGAGCGCATCAAGGAGCGTCCGTCGGTATCTGAGCTCTACGCCGACCAGCTTGTCGCGGAAGGATTCAGCCGCGATGAGATTGAAGCGGATGCCGAAGAGATCGAACAACGGTTCGAGGAAGCTGCAGCCCGGGCGGTTCGGGATGATCGGATACCCGAAAAGGATGTCGGTTATCAGGGGAAGTGGAGCGAGATCCAGCGCGAATACGAACATCCGGATGATCTCGATACGTCCGTGCCGGAAGAAAAACTGCGCGGCTACGGAAAGGCCCTGTGCGAAGTGCCTGAGGATTTCCGGGTGCATCCGAAGATCGCTAAGCTCTTTGAAAGACGGCGCGGCGCGATCGCCGAGGGGAAGGATATCGACTGGGCCATCGCCGAACAGCTCGCATTCGCCTCGCTGCTCGATGAAGGATTTCTGGTGCGCCTCTCCGGACAGGATTCCCGGCGCGGGACCTTCAATCAGCGCCATGCCGCCGTTTTCGACATGAGCACCGGCCAGGATTATGTCCCCTTGTCCCAATTCGGCGAGAAAGGGGCATTCTCCTGCTACAACAGTATGCTCTCCGAGGCGGCGGTGCTCGGCTTCGAATATGGCTACGCCATCGAGTCGCCGTACGGCCTTATCATCTGGGAGGCGCAGTTCGGCGACTTCGTCAACGGGGCCCAGGTCATAATCGATCAGTTCATCGTTTCGAGCGGCACCAAATGGGACCGCATGTGCGGCCTGGTGATGTTTCTGCCCCACGGCTACGAGGGACAGGGGGCGGAGCATTCGAGCGCCCGTATCGAGCGCTTTCTGCAGCTTTGCGCCCATGAAAACCTTCAGGTCTGCTATCCCTCAACGCCGGCGCAGTTTTTTCATCTTCTGCGCCGCCAGCTCAAGCAGCCCTTCCGGCGTCCCCTGGTGGTCTTCACGCCTAAGAGCCTGCTGCGGCTGCCCGCCTGCCGCTCGCGCCTCGATGAGATGAGCAGCGGACGCTTCGAAGAGGTTATCGGCGCCGATCTCGACCCGAAAAAGGTCGAATCGGTGCTGGTGTGCAGCGGCAAAGTCTATTACGACCTGGAGGAGCGCCGCCGCAAGGAGGAGCGCAACGATGTGGCAATCATCCGCCTCGAGCAGCTCTATCCGGTGCACTTCGAGAGGCTCGAGCAGGCCATTGTGCGCTTTGATGGGGCCAAACACATCGCATGGGTGCAGGAAGAACCGCGCAACAATGGGGCATGGTTCTACATCGGCGCGCAACTCGAACACGCGATCGGCCGCGAGGTGCATTATGTCGGTCGCGACGAAGCCGCGGCGCCGGCGGTCGGCTCGCATCGTCTGCACAAGGAAGAGCAGGAGGCCCTCATCGATGAAGCCTTCAGCCTGAACGAAAAACACAAGTAAACTGAATCCAGCGAAGTTGCGGATAGCATCTAGAGGAGCTGTTCATGGAAATCAAAGTCCCCGAAGTCGGCGAATCGGTCTATGAAGCGGAAATCGGCAAGTGGCATAAGCAAGAGGGAGACCGGGTCGAAAAAGACGACCTGATCTGCGAACTGGAAACCGAGAAGATCTCTCTTGAAATCAACGCCGATGCCGCCGGCGTCCTGCATATCGAAAAGCAGGAAGGGGAAAGCGTTGAGATCGGTGCTGTTATCGGCCGGATAGAGGAAGGCGAAGAGAAGGAGGAGCCCGGAAAGAAAGGTGAGGAGGCAGAGGAAGAAAAGGAAAAGTCCGAGCAGAAGGAAGAAAAGAAAGAGGCTCCTGAGAAAGAAAAGAAAAAAGAAAAGCCGGGAAAAAAGGAAGAAAAGTCCGCCAAGGCGGTGACGGAGGAGAAAACCGGGGAGGAGAAGGCTGAAGAGGCGAAGAAAAAGCGCGAACCGGATGAGGCCAGGCGGGTCCGGGAAGCTGCCGGGAAAGCCGAAGAGGAGCCGCCGCCGGCGCACGAGGCCGGAAAAGAGGGCCGCACCAGGCGCAAGCGCATGAGTTCCATCCGCCGCAAAATCGCCGAACGCCTGCTGGCCGCAACACAGCAGACCGCGATGCTCACGACATTCAACGAAGCCGATATGACCCGGATCCAGGAGCTGCGCAAGAAGCACCAGGAGCAGTTCCAGAAGCGCCACGGAGTCAAGCTCGGCATCATGTCGTTCTTTGTCAAAGCCAGCGTCGAGGCGCTCAAAGCCTTTCCCGAGGTCAACGCCCGTCTCGACGGCGAAGACATCGTCTACCAGGACTACTACGACATCGGCGTTGCTGTCGGTTCGGAAAAAGGGCTGGTCGTCCCGGTCGTGCGCGACGCCGACGAACTCCATTTCGCCGAAATCGAGCACGTCATCCGCGATTACCTCGACAAGATCGAGAAGAACCGGCTCGAGCTATCCGACCTCGAGGGAGGTACGTTTACCATCACCAACGGCGGGGTTTATGGATCTGTTCTCTCCACCCCCATCCTCAATCCGCCGCAGAGCGCAGTACTCGGCATGCACGCGATTCAGAAGCAACCAGTGGTGCGTGAGGACGAGATCGTCATCCGGCCCATAATGAACCTGGCGCTCTCCTACGCTCACCGGATCGTCGATGGCCGTCAGGCGGTGAGTTTCCTGAAGCGGATCAAAGATCTTGTCGAGGAGCCTGAGGAGATGCTGCTGGAGCTCTAAGGGGGCAGACAGACTGTAAGTAATAGAGGCCACCGGCTTGTTTCTCCGGTGGCCTTTTGCTTTGGTGGCGGGAATCAGGGTCGGCGGTTTCGCCCGCCGGGCGAGTTACTTTTCTTGCTCGGCCAAGAAAAGTAACCAAAAGAAGGCCGCCCGACTCCTTGCCCGCCTGCGGCGGGTTCCCTGCGCTGCGCAGGACTTTTGGGGGGATGGCAAAAACTCGCTTCGCTCAAACATTTGCCATCCTTTTTCCCCAAAAGGCCTACTACGCTCCGGCTGCGTGGTACGGGGAATTCAAGGGCGGAAACCAAATCTTTGATCAATCCTCATACGCCGCCAGATCGTCCAGATAGCGCTCCGCCATCATGGCGGCCCGGCAGCCCGAGCCGGCGGCGGTGATGGCCTGGCGGTAGAGGGGATCCTGCACGTCGCCGGAGGCGAAGATGCCGGGGATGCTGGTCTCGCAGCCGTTTTTGGTCAGAATGTAGCCATCCTGGTCCATGTGCAGCTGGCCCGTGAACAGCTCGGTATTCGGGTTGTGGCCGATGGCGACGAAGAGTCCGTCGCAGGCGATGTCCTCCTCGGCGCCGGTATTGACATCCTTGAGGCGCAGGCCCGTCACTCCGCTCTGATCGGCATGAATGGCGGTGACTACCGTGTTCCAGCGCCAGGCCACCTTTTTGTTCTCGCGGGCGCGCTTCTGCAGAGGCGGCGAGGCGCGCAGCTCGTCGCGGCGGTGCACGATGGTCACCCTGCGGGCGAAGCGGGTCAGGAAGGTGGCCTCCTCCATGGCCGTATCGCCGCCGCCGACGACCACGACCTCGCGCTCCTTGTAGAAAAAGCCGTCGCAGGTGGCGCACACCGAAACGCCGCGGCCGTAGAGATCCCATTCATTCTCGAGCCCGAGCATTCTCGGCGAGGCCCCGGTGGAGATGATAACGCTCTTAGCCTGATAGCAGTCGTCACCCGCCCAGATCTGAAAGGGCGTCTTCTTGAAGTCGACCCGGGTCACCTCTCCCTCGAGAAAGCGGGTTCCGAAACGCTCGGCCTGTTGATGCATGCGCTCCATCAGCGTCGGTCCGTCGATCCCCTCGGGAAAGCCGGGAAAATTCTCGATCACGGTGGTCCCCGTGAGCTGGCCACCGGGCTGAGCACCATGAATCACCAGCGGACAACAGCGGCTGCGGGCGGCATAGATGGCGGCGGTCAGGCCGGCGGGTCCGGAGCCGAGAATGACGGTTTCAAGAGGCGTTTTGCAGGTATCAGGCATGGCGGGATCCCTCGAACTGTTTTTCTGCATGGTAGGAGGAGCGCACCAGCGGA
>JAGXHK010000170.1 GCA_024636255.1 Desulfuromonadales bacterium
CCCCTACATGGTGCGGTCGTTTTTCATCGGAGGGCCGATGCTGTTTTCGCCGTTGAAGGTCATTTTTCCGTAGGGGCGACGCATGCGTCGCCCTTGGGCACGGCACGCCGTGCCCCTACATGGTGCGGTCGTTTTTCATCGGTGGGGCGAAGCTGTTTTCGCCCGTTGGATGTCATTTTTCCGTAGGGGCGATGCGTGCATCGCCCTTGGGCAAGGCATGCCTTGCCCCTACATGATCGGTCGTTTTTCCCGTAGGGGCGATGCATGCATCGCCCTTGGGCACGGCACGCCGTGCCCCAACCAACCAACAGGAGGAACCGCAATGAAAAAAATTCAGATTCTCGGAACCGGGTGCGCCAAGTGCAACGATCTGGCTGCCAACGCGAAAGAAGCGGCGCAGGCACTGGGCGAGGACGTGGAGCTTGAAAAGGTGACAAACCTCAACGACATCATGAAATACGGCGTGATGACGACGCCGGGTCTGGTGATCGACGGAAAAGTGGTCTCGCAGGGCAAGGTGCTCAAGCCCGACCAGATCAAGAAGTTGATCCGACCGTGAATGCTTCAGCATGACTCGATGAGGCGCGAGTCGTGACACGGGGTCAGGAGCTGACAGGTGGCCAGACGGAGTCGCTCGTTTTAGAAGATCAATGGGTGGCAGGTAGAACCCGGTTGCATAAAACCGGATATCCGGATATAAAGTTGTCCGGGCAGGGCGCCAATTTTTGAGCCCTTTCTTCAGGCAGAGGAGGAATTTTCCATGCCTCCAGGTGTCTCCCAGAAACTCTCGTTTCTCGATCGCTATCTCACCCTGATCGCCCTGCTCTTTACCATTCTGGTCATGTTCAGCCTCAAGGGCGATCTCATCGTGCAGATACCGATGGACGTGGTGCGCATCGCCATCCCCCTGCTGATTTATTTCGTGATCATGTTCCTGGTCTCGTTCTATATGGGAAAGAAAATCGGCGCGGACTACAGCAGGACCACGACGCTTGCCTTTACCGCAGCCAGCAACAACTTCGAGCTGGCGATCGCGGTGGCCATCGCCGTGTTCGGCATCAACTCCGGCGCGGCTTTTGCCGCGGTCATCGGGCCGCTGGTGGAGGTGCCGGTGATGATCGGCCTGGTCCATGTCGCCTTCTGGTTCCAGCGGCGCTATTTCGTTGCCCAAGCTACGGCACCGGCGGGCCGCTGAGGGCAGAAAATTCTGAATGGAATCATGTAGGGGCACGGCGCGCCGTGCCCAAGGGCGATGCATGCATCGCCCCTACGGAAAAAATGACGTTCAATGGGCTAAAAAGCACCGCCCTCACACACAGGAAAAACGAGCGCATTTTGTCCCCACGACGACAGCAGGAATTGGGTTACGGCAGGTAGATCAGCATGACCTCGACCTCCTGGCCGGCCGTCAGATCAGGGCTGCCGATGGGGACCGAAAGCAGGGCCTGGGCCTGTTGCATGCCGCGGGTCTGCCCCGATCCCTGCCGGTTCGAGGGGGTGAAGCGATAATGCCCGTCCTCTTCGCTGAGTCGCCCCCAGAGAAACATCTGGCGCGAACCGCCGCCGCGCACGGTAGTGGTGAGGGTCGCTCGGCAGCGCGGAGCGTGGATGTCGCGAAAGCCCGCCAGCCGGCGCAGGGCCGGACGGACGAAGAGCTGAAAGGTCGCGGCGGCAGCCGCCGGGTTGCCGGGCAGGCCGAACACCGGGGTCTTCTCGACCGTGCCGAAGAGAACCGGTTTGCCCGGTTTGATGGCAACTTTCCAGAAACCGAGGCGCAGGCCGAGGCTCTCCAGAGTGCCCTTGACCAGATCGTAATCGCCCATGGAGACGCCCCCGGTGGTGATCAGCAGGTCGGCCTCAAGGCCCAGGACCAGGAGTTCGCGCAGATCGCCGGAACGGTCCGCAGCGATGGCCAGCGGCAAGACCGTGCAGCCTTCTTCCTGCAGCCTGGCCGAGAGCAGGTAGAGGTTGGAGTTGACGATCTGGCCGGGACCGGGGCAAACACCGAGATCGACCAGTTCATCGCCGGTGGTGAGCAGCGCCACGCGCGGCCGGCGGTACACGCTGACCTGGGCGACTCCGGCCGCTGCCAGCAGCCCGATTTCTCCGGCCCGCAGGTTGCAGCCGGGCTGTAGCAACACCTCTCCCTTCTGAAACTCCTCGCCCCGGTAGCGGACGTGATCGCCCTTTCGCACCGGTTTCTGCACGCCGACGCGACCTCCCTCCTCGACCACATCTTCGAGGGGGACGACGGTGTCGCAGCCTGCCGGAAGAGGGGCGCCTGTCATGATCTTCACCGCCTCGCCCGGCGGAACCTTTCCGGCGAATCCAGCCCCGGCGCGCGAGAGTCCAGCAATTTTCAGCTCCCCCTGCAGCGCAATATCGTCCGCGGCCAAGGCGAAGCCGTCCATGGCCGAGTTGTCGGCCGGCGGCATATCCCAGCCGGCCGTCACGTCGTCGGCCAAGGCACGGCCCAGCGCCTCGGCCAGAAGCACGTCTTCGGCGGGCAGGGGGGAAATGGTGCGCAGGATCATATTTAGGGCGTCTTCGTAGCTCAGCATAAAAACAACCAATCGTTGATTTCTCGTTCAGGCCGAGATCGGCGGCGGCGATGCTTGCGATCGGAACCGCCTGCGGCGAGGGTAAGATGTAGATGGTGGGTGGGAGCAAATTTTTCTTGAACAAATCCGCTTATCCGAATAAGTTTTCATTATGAAACTCGAGGCAAAAATATTCAAGGTGTTATCTGATGAAACCCGCCTGCGCATTTTAGCTCTGCTGCTCGAGGGGGAACTCTGCGTCTGCGACCTGATGGCGGTTCTCGAACTTCCTCAATCGACCGTCTCGCGTCATCTGGCCAACCTCAGGCATGCCGGCCTGGTGGAGGATCGCCGCCGGGGGGTGTGGATGTTTTACAGCCTGGCAAGACCCTCCGCAGGGCTGCAGCAGGACCTTGCGGCTCTGCTCGCGCGCCATCTGCCTGAGTCGGATAAAGCCGTCGCCGATCGCAAGCGGCTGGAGCAGCTTGTGGAAAGTGGGGGGCGACGGATCTGTTGACGAAGAGGCAGGTATCCGCCCGGTGGCAGCCGGGGGTTTCGCGGTATTCGCAAAAGAAGGAGAACGATCCATGAGCATCCGCATCGGCATCAACGGCTTCGGCCGCATGGGGCGCCTGGCCTTGCGTGCGGCCTGGGATTGGCCGGAATTCGAGATCGTCCACATCAACGAGATCAAAGGAGGCGCAGAAACCGCTGCCCACCTGCTCGAGTTCGACTCTGTGCACGGGCGCTGGAACCGGGAGGTCGGGTTCGGGGAGGACACCGTCAGGGTCGGTGACCGAGCGATCAGCTTCAGTGCGTTCGGAACACCGGGAGAGGCTCCCTGGGACGCGCACGGCGTCGATATTGTCATCGAGGCTTCAGGCAGATTCCGCACTCCCGAGCTGCTGCATCCCTATTTCGAGCGTGGCGTGAAAAAGGTGATCGTCGCCGCCCCGGTCAAGCAGGGCGCGCTCAACGTGGTGATGGGAGTCAACGACGATCTCTACGACCCGCAGACGCACCACCTGCTGACCGCCGCCTCCTGCACCACCAACTGCCTGGCGCCGATGGTCAAAGTCCTGCACGAAAAGATCGGCATCGAACACGGCGTAATCACCACCATCCACGATATGACCAACACCCAGGTGATCGTCGATGCGCCCCACAAGGATCTGCGCCGGGCGCGGGCGGGGAGCATGTCACTGATCCCCACCACCACCGGCTCGGCAACTGCCATCACACTTATCTATCCTGAACTCAATGGCAAACTCAACGGCCATGCGGTGCGGGTGCCGCTGCTCACCGGATCGCTTACCGATGCGGTCTTCGAGATGAAGCGCGAGGTCACGGCCGAGCAGGTCAATGAGCTGTTCCGGGAGGCGGCCGAAACCGACCTCAAAGGAATCCTCGGCATCGAATACCGCCCTCTGGTCTCGATCGACTTCAAGAGCGATCCGCGCTCGGCCATCATCGATGCGCCCTCGACCATGGTGGTCGACGGCACTCAGCTCAAGGTCTACGCCTGGTACGACAACGAGATGGGCTACGTGCACCGGATGATGGAACTGGCCAGAAAAGTCGCCAATTCCCTGTAGGGGCGAACCTCGTGTTCGCCCAGCCCTTTGTTCGCCCAAGTCAATAGAAGGGCGAACGCGGGGTTTGCGCCCGGAAAAGGGCGAATTGCATAGGGCGAACACGAGGTTCGCCCCTACGGATTTCATCCGATGAATGATCTGCGCAACTATATGCTCGTCACCGGCGCCTACTGGGGGTTCACCCTCACTGACGGCGCTCTGCGCATGCTGGTGCTGCTGCACTTTCATGAGCTCGGCTACACTCCGGTACAGATCGCTTTCCTTTTTCTGTTCTATGAATTCTTTGGCATCGTCACCAATCTCGTCGGCGGCTGGGTCGGCGCGCATTTCGGCCTGAAAATCACCCTGTTCGCAGGCCTTGCCCTGCAGGTCTTCGCCCTGTCGATGCTGGCGCTGCTCGACCCGGGATGGAGCGCTGTGGTTTCGGTCGCCTATGTCATGGCGGCGCAGGCGCTCTCGGGAATCGCCAAGGATCTGACCAAGATGAGCTCGAAGAGCGCGATCAAGGTGCTGATTCCCGAGGGAGCGCAGGGCGCGTTGTTCAAATGGGTGGCGATTCTCACCGGCTCGAAGAATGCGCTCAAGGGGGCCGGTTTCTTCCTGGGCGGTCTGCTGCTGGCCTGGCTTGGTTTTCGCGCTGCGCTTTTCGTCATGGCCGCAGGGCTCGCGCTGGTGCTGATCGGCGCCGTCGTCTCCCTGCCCGGGGACATGGGGCGGGCGGGAAAGAAGGTCAAATTCAGCCGGATTCTTTCCAAGAGCCGCGAGATCAACCTGCTCTCGGCAGCGCGCATGTTCCTCTTCGGTTCGCGCGACGTGTGGTTCGTGGTCGGCCTTCCGGTATTTCTCTCCACCTCCCTGGACTGGTCGCATCCGGAAGTGGGCGGCTTTCTCGCTCTCTGGGTGATCGGCTACGGCGGAGTGCAGGCCCTGGCGCCGAACCTGCTGCGCCGTGGGCTCGCCGGCGGCACGCCGACGGGCAGAGCGGCAAGCACGGGAGCGTTCGCTCTGGCCGGACTGACAACCCTGATCGCGGTCGGCATCCATCTGGAACTCTCTCCATGGCTGACCGTCGTCGCCGGACTGGCACTTTTCGGCATCGTGTTCGCCATCAACTCGGCGGTGCACAGTTACCTGATTCTGGAATATACCCTGAGCGATGACGTCGCTCTTAACGTCGGTTTCTACTATATGGCCAATGCCGCGGGCCGTCTCTTCGGAACCCTGCTCTCAGGGATCGTTTTTCAACTCGCCGGTCTGACCGGCTGCCTGTGGGTCTCGATGGTCTTCGTGCTGGCGGCCGGTCTGATTTCGCTCCGGCTGCCGCGTCGCAACCCGGCCATTACCATTGGCTGAGTATTCTGGCTGGCGCTGGCGACTGGCTCAACCCGGCACGAGGATGATCTTGCCGTAGGCTCCTTGCGCCATCACCGCGTCATGCGCCTGGGGGGCGTCGGCGATCGGCATTTCCCGGCCGATAACCGGGACCAGTGTCCGGTTTTCCAGCCCGGCTCTCAGGGCGGCGTGTACCTCCCGCAGTTCATCAGCCTGTGCGTTGAACAGCAGCATGCCGAGGATCGCGATGTTGCGGCGCATGGCGGCGCGCGGATCGATCTCGATGGTGTCGTGGTTGCCGATCACCACCACCCGGCCGCGCATGGCCAGCAGATCAAGGTCTTTGGCCAGATTGACGTTGGCCAGCATCTCCAGGATGACATCGATGCCATGGTCGCAGGTCAGGCGGGGGATTTCGCCAAGGTAGTCAGGATCGCCGTGGTCGAGCACCTCGTGGGCTCCCAGCTCCTTGACCAGTTTGCGCCCCTCGGCTGTACCGGCCGTGCCAATGACGTGCATTCCCGCTGCTTTTGCGATCTGCACAGCAGCGGTGCCGACCCCGCCGCTGGCGCCGTGGATGAGCACGAATTCTCCGGGCCGGGCCCGCGCCCGCAGCCACAGAGCAAAATAGGCCGTAGCGTAAGGCACACCCATGGCCGCTCCCTGGGCGAAAGAGGCTTCTTCCGGCAGGGGATGGACCTGGGATTCTTCGCAGAGCGTTTGTTCGGCATAGGTGCCGGACAGGCTGCCGGCCACGTAGACCCGGTTGCCTGGCCGGAGATGGCCCACTTCTTCGCCGATTTTCTCCACAACGCCGGCAGCATCGAGACCGGGCGTATAGGGCAGGGGCGGCTTGATGCCGAATGTGCCGCTGCGGATATACGTGTCGACCGGATTGACCCCGATTGCCTTGACGCGCACCACGACCTGACCCGGTCCGGGATGTAGGTCGGCAATATCCTCCAGGACCATGACCTGTGGATCGCCGAATTCATTGACTCTGATGGCTCTCATGGGTTGTCCCTCCGCCGGATTATGATCGGGCTGCAATAATGCCGCTAATGGATCTTAACCAAATTTAGCACCCTTTGAACGATGAGCAACCAGCCGGGCTCAGAGGACCCGTGTGGCCATGGTCGCTTTCTTGACCCGAGCGCGATTGCTTTTATACTCTGCAGAGAGCCTTTAGGAGTTCCCGGCGGAGAAAAAGTATGAAAGGGCAGAATGTCGACCCGGTGACAGGCATCGGCATGCACACGCGAAGTATTCTCGGCGGTCCCCGTGCCGTGGCGATTTTTACCGGCAGTCTCCTTTTGGCAGCGGGCGCGGGAGTGCGCCGGCCGCGCCGACTGCGGGTGAAAGAAATCCTCTTTCAGGTTCAGTGCGCAGGGGCAGATGCCATGGCTCTTCTGGCCGGCCTTTCCTTTCTGATGGGGTTGGTCATCGGGATTCAGGCGATGGCGACCATGTCCCCCTTCGGAGCCGAGGCGAGGATCGCCTCCGTGGTGACCATCATCACCATGCAGGAAGTCGGGCCGCTGCTCACCGCCATCGTTCTGGCGGGCCGGTCGGCTACAGCCTTCGCCACAGAAATAGGGGGCATGAAGAGCAGTGGGGAACTGGATGCGATGCAGGGCAGGGGGCTCGATCCGATCAGCCACGTGGTGCTTTCTCGGGTACTTGCCCTTATGCTGGCCGGCCCTCTGCTCGCGATGATCACCACTGCCTTCTCTATTCTTGGAGGGATGGTCATCACCCTCTGGATTCCATCTCTCTTTCCCCTCCGTTATCTCATCGGTGCGACGGCCGCCATGAATCCGGCTTTTCTCTTCTTCGGACTGGCCAAAATCGTTGTTTTTTCCGGCTTGATCGGACTGGCCGGATGCTTTGCGGGGCTGCGCATGGGGGGCACTGGAGTGGTGAAGGCAGCTGCGAGTTCTTCGTTCGTCATCGCCCTGTTGCACATCGTCCTGCTCGACGCCCTTTTCAATTTTACGTATCACATCTATTAGACGAGAGAGGGGGCCGTACCCCCACGCGAGTCTCTTTTTGGAGTGCACAGGTGGCATTATGGCAGATGGTCGGATATCCCCCTTCAGACTCGGTGTTTTTGTTCTTCTCGGCCTTGGGCTGGGGGTCATCGCCCTCATCTTCGTGGGAATCATCGGACCGTTCGGAGCACGAAAATCTTACGTCAGCTTCTTCGACAGCCCGGTCGGGGGGTTGGATAGAGGAGCGGCGGTCCGGTACCTGGGGATCAAGGTCGGGGAGGTGGAGACGATCGATCTTGCTCCCGGCGACCGCATGGTGAAGGTCCAGGTGAATATCCGAAATGATTTTCAGATGGACGAAACCATGTACCTGCAGGTTTCTCAGCAACTGGTCGCCGGGCTGACCACACTCGTTCTGCGCCGAACGGAAGAGGCAGAAGTGGTGGCGCGTCCGGAGCTTCCCTTCGATCCGGAGTATCCGGTCCTGCCCAACCGCCCCAGCGATATGGATCAACTTATGGAGACCGCCCGGCGCGTGGCGCGGGAGATGGGCGATATGGATATGGGTGGAATCGGGGATGTCGCCAAAAGTTGGAGCCAGGCCGGAAACCGACTGACCGACCTTCTCTCCGGTCCCGAGCTGCAGCAGACGCTCGAGAGCGTGCGTCAAGCCTCGGCCGATCTGCAGGCGATCCTTCAGGCCCTCGGTGACGAGGACGCTCCTGGTGAGTGGCGAAAAATCCGCCTGGATCTTTCGGCAACAGCCGCTGATGCGCGTCGGGCCAGCGAGACGTTGGCGGCTCAGTTGGATGAGGTTCCCTCCGGCGCCCTGGCGGACATTTCCGGGCGCTTGGAGGCCGCTGCGGCGGCTGGGGAAGAAGCGGTGCGCTCCTGGGACCTCCAGGTCGGGCAGTCTATTTCGCTTCTTGAACGCACTCTTCGAGAGGCAAACCTCCTGATGAACGAAATCGACCAGCTGGTCCGATCTCTGCACCGGGAGCCCGGGCAAATTCTCGAGCACCGGGATGAGAGTGACCCCTTCGCGAGGTGATCCGATGTGCCGACCCGCCCTCCTTATTTGTGCTTTCCTTGTCACCCTCGCGGCCGGAGGCTGCGGCGGGCTGCTTCCCGAGACCGGTTCTGCGCCGGTTTTTTACCGCCTTGACTACGATCCGCCTCCCGCCGACTGCCCCCATTTTTTTGACGAGGGGGTGAGAATTCGGGAATTCTCGACCGCCAGTCCCTACGACCGGAGAGAGATGGTCGTTTTGAAACCGCAAGGTGAAGTGAGCTTTTCGGGAACCTATCAATGGGTTGCCACTCCGGGAAAGATGATCGCGCAGTCCCTGGAACGGGACCTGAACGCGGGGAATCTCTTCTCTTCGGTATCCATGGGCGGGGTTCCCTCTTTGGCGCAATTGGAGTTGACGGGGAGAATCTATACCTTCGCCTGGAAGCAGTTTGAAGGGGAGGAAAGGGCGGTGCTGAAGGTGGAAATTTCGCTGACGGAGACTGCTGGAGAATCCAGTATCCTCTTGCACCGGATCTATCGGATCGAGAGTCCAGGGCACACAGAGCGAAAGGCGCCCCTGTTCGCAGCGGCCATGAGCGAGCTTGCCGGGGAGCTATCGCTTCGCCTGCAGCAGGATCTCTGCTCTCTGGCGCGTGGGGAGGGGGAGTGAATTGCGGTGAAGCCGCCGGAATGCAAAGCGCCGAGAACAATGGATGCGCCCGGTCATCTCTGCTGCCAAGCTAATCCGCCTGGTTCCGAACGGAAACACTCATTTCCGGCTGAAATTCGGACAGCGGTATCTGCATCGCCAGCATCCCCAGCGATGTTACCGCAACCAGCGCGATAAAAGCCGCGCCCATGGCGATCCTTTTGCCGAGACCCACCGAGTAGTAGCGCGCCTTTTCGACCTTGTCCTTTTTGGCCGTGGACCAAATCTGCAGGCTGCCCATAATGATGATCAGGGCGATAATCGGTGACCACGTCAGCCAGAATAACCCGATCGCCCCCGCCAGTCCCAGGATCCACAGTCTGGGACTGATCACGCCGAGGATTCGCCCGCCATCCAGGGGAGAGATGGGGAGAAGATTGAACAGGTTGAGAAGAAAACCGGTCGAAGCCAGGGCATACCAGAAAGGGTTTCCGTTTGCCAGGCCGACTCCGGCACAGCCCATGGCCCCCAAGGTCCCCAGCAAGGGTCCGCCGTAGGCTGAGACGGCCTCGGCGAACGCGTTGTCGGGAAGCTGCTTCATGCCGATGAAGGCGCCCGCGAAAGGGATGAACATCGGCGCTGTTGCCCTGACGCCCTGCGTCCGCAGGGCGATGACATGTCCCATCTCATGGACGAAGAGAAGGGCAACGAAGCCGACCGCGAAAGCCCATCCCCAGAACATGGCATAGGCCCAGATGCTGATCAGCATGGTGAGGAAGGTCTTGAACTTGCCGACCTGCAGGAGGATGGGAATGTATTTCAGCTTGCTGAAAACGAACAGGAGCAGAAGTCCGATCGGTCCAAATCTCTTTAAAAAGCTCTTTTTCGCGGGAGGCTGGCCGATACGTTCCTCTCTCGAAGGGTTCGGGTACGGGTCCGTGTACGCAACCTGTTCCGGGTCCGGAGAAACCGATGGGTTTGACGATGTGGGTCCGGTTGTCATTTCAGATCTGCCTTCTTGAAGACGTTCGCGTGTTGATCATGCGGTTGGTATACAAAAAATGTGGTGTGCCTCAAGGGTAACCGCGAAGCGGTCGACGGTGCAAGCCCATCGAAGCGAATCGGCCTGAAAACGCGTTTTTGACAGACCAGAAAAAAGATTGCCGGCAGAAGAGCCCGGCTGTATTGACGACGGTTCCCTCGTTGCTACCCTTAGCAGTGCCGTGCACGTCATTTCACTCTGAACCGACTGCAATTTATGAACATCCCAAAACATGTAACTTCTCGTGTCCATGGCTGGCTGAAAAGGCTAGTCAAGGTCGAGCCGGAGGAAGTGCGGGCCCTTCTGTGGTCGTTCAGCTATTTTTTCGCGCTGCTCTGCTCCTACTACATCGTGCGTCCGATGCGCGATGAGATGGCGATCGCCGGTGGCGTGGACAATCTGCAGTGGTTGTTCACCGGCACCTTTCTGGCGATGCTGGCCGCAGTCCCTTTGTTTGGCTGGATCACCTCGCATTATCCGCAGAAGAAATTTCTTCCCCTGGTCTATTTCTTTTTTATCGCCAACCTGCTGCTTTTTTTCGTACTTTTCCACTCAGGGCTGACCCATGCCTGGGTGGCGCGCGCCTTTTTTATCTGGACCAGCGTTTTCAACCTGTTCATCGTTTCGGTCTTCTGGAGTTTCATGGCCGATCTGTTCAGCGACGCTCAGGCGAAGCGGCTGTTCGGTTTCGTCGCTGCAGGCGGAACCGCCGGAGCATTGACCGGTCCCGCTCTGACCGCTGCCCTGTCCGTTCCTTTGGGACCGACCAACCTGCTGCTTCTCTCCGCCGCATGTCTGGGCTGGGCCGTGCTTTGCATCCATCGCCTGATCGTCTGGCGCGAACATACCGGAACGAATCCGGCCGACCGCGGTGAAGGTTTCCCGACTGCTTCAGCCGCCGGCCGGGAGCGGGGTCTGGGCGGCGGGGCCTGGGCAGGAATCCGCCTGATCGCCAGATCGCCGTATCTGCTGGGAATCTGCCTTTTGATCCTTCTCTACACGACACTGTCGACCTTTCTGTACTTCCAGCAGGCCTATATTATCGAAGACAACTTCACTTCCCCCGCCAAGCGCACCATGGTGTTCGCGGCGATGGATTTTGCGGCAAATGCCCTGACCATCGTCATTCAGATTTCTCTCACCAGCCGCATCATCAAGGCTCTCGGCATGGGCTGGTCTCTGGCCCTGATCCCGATTGCGCTGGGAGGCGGCTTTCTGATTCTGGGCACGGCGCCGCTGCTCGGAGTGCTGATCGTTGTGCAGGTGGTACGCCGCGCCGGAAACTACGCCATTATGAAGCCTGCCCGGGAAATGCTTTTCGTTGTTCTGGATAAAGAAGAAAAATATAAGGCCAAGAATGTGGTCGACACGGTGATTTACCGCAGTGGCGATGTGGTCAGCGCCTGGGCCTATGCCGGACTCCAGGCGCTGGGCCTGGGGCTTTCGGCCATTGCCTTTACCGCGGTTCCGGTAGCTGGCATCTGGGCGTGGATCTGCTATCGGCTGGGACGGGCCCAGGAGAAACGTGCAAAATCAGAGGAGGCAGCAATATGAGTGCAGACTGTTATCGGATATCCCGAAGAACTTTTGTCGGCTCGGTGGCCGCTGTGCTGACGAGCGCCTGGCTTGCTCCTGCGACGCTGAGCGCCGCGCAGAAAGAGCTTATTCGAAAGGAAATTCCGGCGTCAGGAGAGAGGTTGCCGGTCATCGGAATGGGCACCTCGCGGACATTCGATGTAGAGATACAGCAGGAGGATCTGGACGGGCTCGCCGAGGTTCTGAAGGCGTTCTTTCAGAACGGTGGCGAGTTAATCGATTCTTCACCCATGTATGGTTCTGCGGAGCAGGTGGTTGGCAAGCTGCTCGAGCGCATCGGTTATCCTGAATCGCTGTTTGCCGCAACCAAGGTCTGGACCTATGGCCGGCAGGCTGGAATCCGGCAGATGGAGAACTCGTTGCAGGAGTGGGGCATCCGCCGTTTTGATCTGATGCAGATCCACAATTTGCGGGACTGGCAAACCCACCTGAAAACACTCCGGGAGTGGAAAGACGAAGGGAAGATCCGCTATATCGGCATCACGACCTCTCATGGCCGGTATCACCAAGAGTTGGAGTCGATCCTGCAAAGTGAACCGCTCGATTTCGTTCAACTCAGCTACAATATCGCGGATCGCACCGCCGAAGAGCGCCTGCTGCCGCTGGCGGCCGAGCGCAAAGTGGCGGTTCTCGTCAATCGTCCTTATCAGCGCGGCGATCTTTTCCGCAAGGTCAAAGGGAAGGAGCTGCCTGGTTGGGCGGCCGAATTCGACTGCGAAAGCTGGGGACAGTTCTTCCTCAAGTTCATTGTGTCCCACCCGGCGGTGACCTGTGCGATTCCGGCAACCACCAAGGTCCATCATATGCGTGACAATATGGCTGCCGGGTTCGGCCGCTTGCCTGACGCCGCGATGCGAAAAAAAATGACGCGCTACTTTGCCTCTTTATAGATACGGGTCTCCACCTCGTCGACGACGATGGTCGTGGTGGGCCCGCGATCCAGGACCTCGACCTATGGATTCTTCCTTTCTGGAAGGAACAGTTCAGGCGCTTCATAAACCGCACCCGATACACAACTTTACTCTAACGCAGATTTAATGCTATAAAGGTCTACCGTGAACTGCCGGGTACTCCCCTGGCGGTTCATTTTTTTTACGTGAGGATACAACGATATGATTACTGCCAGCAACATCGCCCTTGCTTACGGCAAGCGCGTTATTTTCAAAGACGTCAACATCAAATTCACCCCGGGCAACTGCTACGGCCTGATTGGCGCCAACGGCGCCGGGAAATCGACCTTTCTTAAAATTCTTGCCGGCGAGGTCGAGGCCGACAAGGGAGATGTCACGGTCAGTCCCGGCGAGCGGATCGCGGTTCTGCGCCAGGACCAGTTCGCCTTCGATGAAGAGACCGTTTTCAATACCGTGATCATGGGGCACAAGCGCCTCTTCGAGGTGATGCACGAGCGCGAGGCGCTCTATGCCAAGGGGGATTTCAGCGAAGCCGACGGCATCCGCTGCGGCGAACTGGAAGGTGAGTTCGCCGAAATGAACGGCTATGAGGCCGAAGCGGAGGCCGCGGTTCTGCTCAACGGGCTCGGCATCCCCGAAGAGTTGCGCCAGATGCGGATGAAAGAGCTGGAAGCCGGGGACAAAGTGCGGGTACTTCTGGCTCAGGCGCTTTTCGGCAATCCCGATATCCTGCTGCTTGACGAGCCGACCAACCATCTCGATCTCAAGTCGATCGCCTGGCTGGAGGATTTTCTCTTTCGCTTTCCAAACACCGTCATCGTCGTCTCGCATGACCGCCATTTTCTGAATCAGGTCTGTACCCATGTTGCCGATATCGACTTTGGCAAAATCACCGTCTATGTGGGCAATTACGACTTCTGGTATCAGGCAAGCCAGCTGAACCTCAAACAGAAACAGGACGAGAACCGCAAGGTCACCGACAAGGCGAACGAGCTTAAAGAGTTCATCCAGCGCTTCTCTTCAAACGCATCGAAGGCCAAACAGGCGACCTCGCGCAAGAAGCTTCTGGAAAAGCTCACCGTCGAAGAACTGCCGACCTCGTCGCGCAAATACCCCTTTGTCGCCTTTCAGCCGGAGCGCTCCTGCGGCGATATCATCCTTGAGATCAAGGGATTGTACAAAAAAATCGATGGCGTCGAGCTGCTCGGCGGTCTTGATCTCTTCGTCAACAAGGGGGATAAGATCGCTTTTGTCGGGGCGCACAGCCTGGCCAAAACGACTCTCTTTCAGATACTCACCGGCGAATTGGAACCCGATGCCGGCAGCTTCCGCTGGGGCGTGACCATCACTCCGGCCTATTTCCCGAAAGAGAACAGCAGCTATTTCGACAACGACCTCAACCTGATCGAATGGCTGTGCCAATTTCCTCCCTGCGACGGCGAGAGTTTTGCCCGCGGCTTTCTCGGGCGGATGCTCTTTACCGGCGACGAGGCGACCAAGAAGACCCGCGTTCTTTCCGGCGGGGAGCGGGTGCGCTGCATGCTGGCGCGGATGATGCTCAAGGGCGCCAATACCCTGATCCTCGACGAGCCGACCAATCACCTCGACCTGGAGTCGATCACCGCCCTGAACAATGGCCTGATCGCTTACGATGAGGTGGTTCTCTTTACCTCGCACGATCATCAGTTCATCAAAACCCTGGCGAACCGCATTGTCGAGTTCGTGCCCGGGGGGAGCATCGATCGCACGATGAGCTTTGAAGAATATCAGGAAAGCGCCGAGGTGGCGCGAGAGCGCGACGAACTCTGCCAGGGACATGCAGAGCTGATGCTGTAGGTCCGAACGGGCAAACGGAAATTAAACGGCCCCATCTCCTGCGCTGCAGGGCGATGGGGCTTTTTTGCGCCTGTGAAGATCGCCTCGGGAAGAATTATGACCTGTCGTTGAGGGTCTGGGGATCGAAGCCGACGCGCAGTGCTCCCCAATGCCTTCCATTGACGGTGAGGGGCATGGAAAGGTCGCAAAGGATCTCCCCGGTATCGCGCATGTACGTCTGCAGAAGGACTTCGCGTTGATTTCGTGCCGCCCGGATTCCGGTGGGGTCATCGAACATCCGTTTGTCCCGGCTGATTTTCAGATCCTGTTCCTGATTGCCCGTGAGCGCCTGGGCGTATCGGCTGTTGTGGGTCGGCGCATAGCCGTTTTCGTCGACGCACAGGGCGAATGTGGCGCCTTCGATCTCCTGGACAATCTGATCGTAAAGCCTGCGGAAATCCTCCTCGATCTCCTGGTCGTACGCCGTATTAAATTTGGCAGGTTTCACATTTGGAATCGGCCGGTAATCGCGGTCGAAAATTGCCACGCCGCGCCCTGCGAGTGCGGACAGTCTCTCCATGAATACCTGACGGTAGGTTCTCGTTTTCTCAATGATCGCCTCCAGGTGCCCCTCGCCAACCTTGAATCCGGCGACAAGCTCCTGGAGATTTTCTGTCGTGGTTTTCAGGTCTTTCGAAGATTCTCCGGCCCGGGTCATGAACGCGGCGACCTCCTGGCTGCCGGAGTGAATCGAGGCCACCTTGCCGTGAATCTCTTCGTTGGCGGCCGATAGTTCCTCGATGGCGGCCGTTATTCCCTGCAGCCGGTTGTCATTCTGTTCAAAATCCCCGATCAGGCTCGAAAAATTCTGACAGGAGCCATTGATTGTCGCCCCGGCGGCCCGGGCAAAGCTCTGGATCTCTTTCGTCTCATCCAGGCTGGCCTGCACGTGCCCGAGGATCGAGCGGACCTTTGCCTCGATATCCTCACTGGCCGCGCCGACCTGTCCGGCCAGCTGTTTCACTTCATCGGCCACCACGGCAAACCCTTTGCCCGCCTGACCGGCGCGCGCGGCTTCGATCGCCGCATTCAGGGACAGAAGCGAGGTCTGAAAGGAAATGCTTCTGATCAGCGTGACGATATCCCGGATCTCCTGCGATTCGGTATTCAGCGTCTGAATCGTCCCGGCGTAATCGGCGATCTTCGTGTTCATGGCGTCCATGCTGGTATTTGCCTGCTGCAGTTCCGCAAACGATTTGCGCGCCAGTTCCAGGCTGTCCGACGTCGAGGAACAGACCCGCTGGGTATTGTCCGAAATGTCCGAATGCGCCGAATTGGATTCTTCACTGCTGACGAAGATATCATTGGCAAGCTGATTTTGCTCGGTGGCCGTTGCCGAGGCGCTGTCGACCTTCTGGGCGACGTTGACCGAATTGACCGCGATGTGAACGCCCATTCTGCGGATGGACAGGATCGTCTGGCGTAACGTGTTCAGGAAACCGTTGCAGTTATCCGCCAGCTCCCTGAATTCATCAAAGGTGATGGAGTGGATGTTTTCAGACAGATCGCCATCCTTGCCACCCATGCGAGCAAAATAATCCCGCAATCTTCGAACCGGCCTCACGATTAAAAAAGAGAGAAAGACAAAGGTGAAGATAAAAGCGGCTGCGGTCAGTCCATAGATGAACAGCGCCTTGGACCAGAGGTTTTGTTGTATCGCCTCGATGCCTGCCGTGATATCGGGTGATGTCTCGACCAGGGCCAGGGTTGCCTCGAGCCGGGAGAGGTCCTGATGGAGGAGAAGCAGGAAGAGTGAGGGAAGCAGGAAAAGAAACAGGAGATTTCCTGCCAGTTTCCGTGACAATGTTTGAAACATTCTTTTTTCGAGGAACTGATAAAATTGGAGGAACTGTCCCACGAAAGCCTCCCAAAGTTAGAGGTGGGAAATTTGTATGCGCTAACACTTTAAACATACCTTATTGAAAAAATCAAACAATGTTTTCAAGAGAATCGATTTTCTCCGATCCGGCGCAAAAGTTTTCTCCCCGACCAAATTAAAATTTTGACAAAAACCCGAAGAGTTTATACTTTCCTAATGCTCTATACTGATACGTCCTGCCCCGATATCCGGGGTGCCTCATCAAACGCAACTTAAGGATGGTACAAATGACCCGGACCCAAGGAATGCTTCCCCTGAGAACCCTGGCGATTGCTCTGATTTTTTCTCTCGTTCTCTCCCTTGCCGGCTGCGGGACCATCATCTACCCGGAGCGACGCGGCCAGACCGGCGGACGCATCGACCCCGCGGTCGCCATTCTCGACGGAGTCGGCCTGTTGGTATTTCTGGTCCCCGGGTTGATTGCTTTTGCCATCGATTTTGCAACCGGCGCCATCTATCTGCCGGGAATGCGGCACGCTGCACAGGAGACCGACCATCTTCTGACTCTGCACTTGCCTCCAGATAAGCGAAGCCCCGAAGCGCTCGAGGCCTTCATCAAAGACAAGACCGGCCACGTCATCTCATTTCAGCAGCCAGAGATCCAGGCTTTTCGACTTGATCCGGGCCAGAACCCGGAAGCCGAGATTCGAAAATCCCTGGAAACGCTGTAGAGGTGAGAAGGAAGATAAGACGAGACGCCCCGGATGCACGGGGCGTTTTTTTGTGCAGAAAAGAGCAGGGATATTCTGAGGAGAGACGCTTAAACCTGTTCGGATTGAAAGACGCAGACCGGTTCGTCACCCTTGTGTCCGTAGAGTAAAAAGCGCAATTTCGGATCGGCTCCTGGTGCTGGCGTTTCGATCTCGATAAGGCCGAGGTTCAATCCACTGAAAGGATTTTGTTTTTTCCGATCCGTGCCGCGCAGAAGTTTCACCCTGGCTTGGCGTTTGCCATCAAGGGTCGCGACTTTGCGATTCATACGGATCAGCGCTTTCGAGCCCAGCTTGATTGGAAGCGGGGTCGTGTGGGTGATGGGGCTGGAGATGAATTGGTACATAGACGGTCCGCCGTCGAGCCAAGGGATTTCATGAGCGCAGCCGATATGAATGTCGCCGCTGAGAAGGACGAGCTTCTGTGCCGGGTTCTGCTGCTGGTGGGTGTGGAGGCGGTAGAGGAGGCGGTCACGATCCTGCACGTGCGCGCCCGATGACCACCGGTCGGAGAAATCTTCACCCGTATGCGGCAGCCGAGCGATCCGTTTCGCCACAAAACGGGGCAGATGCACGACCGGAACACTCAAAACGACAAAGATCGCCTTTTTTCTGCGGTTTGTTTCGAGAAATTTGCCAAGCTCTTCTTCCTGCTGCGGGTCGTAGAGTTGGCCGTTTTCACCGGCCCGGCGGTTTGAGCGGATATCTATGATGAAGGTCGCCGTATGGCCATAGCTCAGGCTGCTATGGAAAGAGGCGGGCAAGGGGCTCTCAGCGGGCCAGAGCCGGCAGCCCTGGTAGTCGAATACGCCATGCGGGCACCCTCGCCGATCTGTCGCCACGCCTCTGTCTGGTCCTTGGGGCGCGACCCCCAGTTGTCGACGATATCGTGATCGTCGAGTATGGGATAACAGGGC
>JAGXHK010000171.1 GCA_024636255.1 Desulfuromonadales bacterium
CCAGCGGAAGTCGGCGAAGCGTGCGACACCTGCCGAGAAAACCGCGGCCGCGCTCACTTGCACCCAGAACATGCAGATAGAGAGGTCCGGTTTCAAGAAATGCGGCCATATCCTCGGCCGTCACGTCATTCAGTACATAGCTCAGGATGCGCTGGATGCGCGTGCGCGTATATTGGCGGGCTTTGGATTCATCGACCAGGGAGTCGTAATCGGCACTGCCGTCGGCAGCGGCGAGCAGGCGATTCTCGAGACCGTTTTCGACCTGGTAAAGTCGGCGCAGATGATCCGGGCCGCGAAAAATCTGAGCAAGCAGCAAACGGTGCAGGTGGTCGGTGTCCAGACGCCGGTCGAGAGCGAGCGCTTCAAGAAACGGGGGCAGGACCGGATCCGGCAGATAGCGGATAAACTCCTGATCCTCGGCGATCATCTTTCGGATGCCGGTCGCGCTCGCGATCCTGTCCTCGCGCGGGCCGGTGTCATGGTATCCGGCGCCGACGCGGCGCACGGTCAAAGGCTGGATATCGCTGCCGGTCATGCGCAGCCCCTTGAGATATTCGATGCCGAGGATGTTGTTCGCAGTGGCGAGGGCCGCAACGGACGGATCGCCTTCCCCGAGGGCCTGGAAAACTCTCTCCCGCGCTTCAGGGTAGTTCATCCCCTGGCGCAACAGGTCCTCGGTCCCCCGGGCGAACTCGTCGGCGCGCGCGACCAGCAAATCGACGCAGGCCTGCAGGGGAGCAAGTTCGCCCGCTTCGCTGCCGAAGCACAGGGCATCGATGCCGCCGAGGGCATTAAGCGCCTGCACTGCTCCGAGAGCGAAGTAAGGAGCGCTGTTGCAGGCCCAGGGAAAAGGCAGCTCGACGATCAGGTCGACGCCGGCGCGAAGCGCCATTTCGGTACGCACCCATTTATCGACCAGAGCCGGTTCCCCGCGCTGCAGAAAGTGACCGCTCATCACGGCAACCGCGATATCCGCGTCGGCCGCCTGCCGGCTCTCACGCAGATGGTGCAGGTGGCCGTTGTGAAACGGGTTGTATTCGGTGACCAGGCCCACCGCGCGGTGGGAGTCAGCCGGCATCTTGAGCATATTTTGCCTCTCTTGCCCTATTACCCTCGTTGATCCATTCCCGGCACCTTAAGGTTAACCTCTCAAAGCAGCACCGGCAACCAGTCGGCGAGATGTCTTTCGAGGTGGAAACGGCAGAACGGCAGATCAAAATGCCTTTCAAGGCGCGGTTTACAGCATTCCCTCAGGAATCGCTTTTTTCGCGCCCATTCTCTTCGCTTGCCGGGGATGGCGTGTCTGAGTGGCCTGCGGGTATTTCGCCCGGTTGCTCCTCGATATCTTTGAGCGCCTCTTCAACTTCCCGGGGAAGGATGCGAACGTTCGCCGGCGGCGCGCTCCGGTCCTTGTCGACGCCGAAATAAAGCGTCTGGTGCGGAAACGGAATCTCGATATCGAGTTCATCGAATTTTTTCTTCATGCGCCGATTGAACTCGCGCCCGACCCACCATTGTTTGACCGGCGCGGTCTTGATGCGCGCCTTGATGACCACGGCACTGTCGGCAAAGGCATCAACGCCCAGCACTTCGAGCGGCTCGAGGATCTGCGCGCCGTACTCGGAATCCTGCTGCAGGTCGGCACCGATTTCCCGCAGAACGTTCATGACTTCGTCCACATCTTCGCGGTAGGCGATGCCGACCTCGAACATGGAGAAAGAGAAATCTTTGGTCAGGTTACTGACCGAATCGATGGCGCTGAAGGGTATGGTGTGCACCGTTCCCTTGAGATCGCGCAGCCGCAGCGTGCGGATCGAAACGGCTTCGACCAGTCCCGCCTTGCCACCGACGTTGACCACGTCACCCTCGGCGATCTGATCTTCGAGCAGGATAAACACCCCGGTGATCACATCCTGCACCAGTTTCTGCGAACCGAATCCGATGGCCAGGCCCAGAACCCCGGCGCCGGCCAGCAGCGGACCGATGTTGACGTCGAGTTCGGCAAGAACCATCAGCGCGGTGACGACAATGAGCACGATCATCAACGCCTTGCGGATCACCGCCATCAGCGTCCGGGTCCGCGCACTGTAGAGCTGGGTGGCCCCATCTTCGGCCTTGGCATTGAGATAGCCTTCGATATAGGCGTTTGCACCCTCCCAGACGATAAAGGCCAGAAACAGCATTCCGGCGATGGTCAGCAGCGTTCCGACCAAAATCCGGCCCGGTTCGCTCGCAAGCCATTCGAATGAATCCGCCCCCCAGGCCTGAAGAATCGCCAATGCGAGAATCACGAAGATCACCGCGCGCACGGATTTCTGAACCAGGGATATGTAGCGGTTGGTCCGCGCCTCCAGGGCAGGGAAGCGCTCCCCGAGTTCAGCGCCGATCTTGAGACCGCGGCTGAGTCCGGAGTGCAATGCGCGCAGCAAGGCCGCTCCGACGCCGACGGCGAGAAGAGTCAGCAGCGATCCTTTGAGCAGATACAGGGCGCCGCCTGGAATTTCCAGGGCCCAGACCCCATAGAACAGAAGAATATAGAGCGCCGCCAGGACATGCCAGATCCGACCCGCCTGCTCGAGAGCGCGGCGCACAACGGGCCGCTCCACATTACGCTCGCGATGAGCGAGATTGCGCAGAGAGGCCCCGACCTCTTTACGATTCTGCAGGCTTAACACGATGAGCATTGCCGCGACCACCAGGCCGAGCAGACGCAGCAGTACATCGTAAAACGAAGCGGGCGATCCCAGCAGCAGAACCACCTGCAGGATGGCATATCCGTAGATGACCAGCCCGGCGAGTCGCCTGACCCAGATTTCCAGATAATGCGCGGTTTCATCCGTGAGATTCGGCAGCCGCAAACGCGGCGCGGTCGCAGCAAAAACAGCGCGCGACAGGATGATCACCAGCTGATTGACGATAAAGGCGTTGATCCAGGTCAGCACGACGAGCCGGGTCTTTTCCAGAGGGTTCAATAGCCCCAGGGTCAGGTAAACACCCACCATAAAAATCGCCACCGGCAACAGATCGAGAAGCATGCGCCCGCAAAGACGCAGCGCCCTGGGCAGAGTCCCCCCGACCTCCCTCTCCCGCAGAGCCCGACGGGGGCGCGTGAAAAACCGTCGCGAGATGAAAAAAGCGACATAGCCAAGCGCCACCACGATTGCGATGTTGATGAAGACATCGATCCAGAATGCACGGTTTTCCGACTCGCCGGCCTGCCGTTTTAACCAGTCCAGCCCGCGGGGGAGCTCATTGATGACGGCAGTGACTTCCAGCACGGTTGCGGTGAATAGTCCGATGCGCTTTGAGATCTCCTGCAAGAGCTGCGCGGCGGCCGTCTGGACCTCTGCCGTTTGGCCTTGCTCCTCCTTCTGAACTTCGGCGAGGAGCTGCAGCTGCCGGATCATCTGCGCGCGGGCGTCTGGGTCCTCAAGGGTGCGGATAACGTCCTGAATCTCGTCCCGGGAGTATTGCGGCTCCTGCGGCTCCTGTGCTTCCTGCCCCCAGGCCGCCACGTCCGCAGCCAGACAGAGCCAGAGCGCCAGGAACAGACTTCCAAGGATTGTGTGTAGCCTCGATGTTGTCATATCAATTACTCCACGATGAAATTCGGGGGATGGCTTTAAACGCCAAGTTCCGCCATTTCCCATTCGGTCAGCCCGAGCAGGTAGAGGATCGAATCGAGGCTCTGCTGGTTGATGTGCGTATCGGCCTCCTCGCGAACTCTGGCTTTGGCGTTGAAAGCGATGCCGAGACCGGCGCGGCCCAGCATCGGCAGATCGTTGGCGCCGTCGCCGATGGCGATCACCTGATCGAGGGCGATCTCCTCCCGGTGGGCAATCTCCTCGAGCAGCTCGGCCTTGCGGGCGCCGTCGACGATGGTGCCGAACACCTCGCCAGTCACGATCCCGTCGCGAATCTCGAGCTCGTTGGCGAAGGCGTAGTCAAGACCGAGCTCTTCCTTGAGGCGATCGGTGAAGAACTTGAAGCCGCCGGAGATCACGGCGGTCTTGTAGCCCAGGCGTTTGAGTATGCGGACCAATGTTTTGGCACCCGGCGTGAAGGGGATATTGCGGTAGACCTGGTCAAGAGCATCGGCGCTCAGCCCCTCGAGCAGACGCACCCGCTCGCGAAGCGCCTGCTGGAAATCGAGTTCGCCGTTCATGGCACGCTCAGTGATCTGGGCGACCTGCTCGCCGACTCCGGCGATGCGCGCCAGCTCGTCCACCACCTCGATCTGAATCAGAGTCGAATCCATATCCATGACCACCAGACGCTTGGCCCGGCGGTGCAGGCTCTCTTTCTGGACCGCAATATCGACCTGGAGACTTGAGCCGGCGTGCAGAAGCTTGCGGTTCATGGCTTTCACGTCATATCCCTCGGGGGCGGTGACCAGCATCTCCACACAGCGCAGCTGGCCCTGTGTCAGTTTGGTGATGCGCTCGATGTTCACCACAGAATCCGCAAGAATTCGCGAGACGCTGGCCAAAGCCCGCGCACTGACCTCTCCCCCCATAATCGTCAGGACATAGGCGTTGCGGCTGCTCTTGCGCCGGTACTCGGCCTCGGTCAGAACCTGGAAATCGAGGTCGAGGCCGAGTTCCTTGGCCAGAAAAAGCAGATCCTTGATCAGCGGCCGCTGATCGCTTTCTCCGGTAGGAAAGTCGATAAGCACCGAGAGAGAGAGCAGCGTATGTGTCACGGTCTGCTCGATGTCGCGAATACGGGCCCCGGCCGCCGCGATCTCTGCGGTGATCGCTGCGATTATTCCGGGCCTGTCCGGACCTGTCATGGTGACGAGAATCATCTGTCGAATCATAGCGGCGGGATACTCCTGTCAAAAAAAGTCGCGGCATTTTAACCCCCCTTTTCGACAGGTGCAAGGATTGCGGCAAGTTCCGGGAAATAAGACTCGAGCAGACAAGCGCGCGACAGCGTGGTAAAATGTCTTTTCGTGACATCTCCCTCTCAGTACCTGCGAGGCAAGCGAACATGAACCGGCTGGGTCTTCTCCTGTTGACATTGTGCATCGGCCTTTTGCCGGTCGCCGGCGAGGCGCAGGACTCGCCCTCCTTTGGGCCCTCCGGCGCCAGCAGTTCAGAGCCCGGCGAAGCTCCGCCTGCCTTCGGCCCGAACTACGGCACTTCGGGCACCGGTGCCCCGCCCCCGGAGAGCGGGGAAGACCCACGCCAGGAAAGAGACTTTGAGCCGCCCAGCCCACCGGAAGAAAACTATATACCTCCTGAACCGCCGCGACCTCCCGAACCAAGACCCGAGCGCATTCGGCCGAGTCGCCAGAGCCAACCGCGCGGGCCCGCAACCCCCGCGCGCGAGGTTCTGCAGAATCCCGGCGTTCTGAAACGATTCGCGCAGTATGCAGGGCCGCGGACCTTCGAGGCGATGCGCAACCTGTTTCACCCGCCGGTGGCCGCACACATCGTGCAGGCGCCCGCGGTCGCTCTGTCCGATGGGGAAACACCCATCCGCGTCGAAATATCCGGGCTTCAAGGCAAAGAGCCCGACATTGCTCTCTCCGGCGCCCGGCTGCTCAAGATGGAGATTCCCACAAGGGGACCGGCGGTCCTTTATGTCGTCCCCGAGCAGGATGCCGTGGAGGCCACGATTTTCGTTCTCATCGATGGCCGCTTTCAGGAGGTTCCCCTGACCGTGGTTCCGCTGCTACCCACCGTGCCGGACGGTCCTATGGAACCCTCTGCGGGCGAAATACCGCGCCGCGATTGGAACGCCGATGGCGCGCTGAATTTCATAGACGATTACATCTATGTGGGAAACCTTCTGGCCGGTGCCCCGGAATAGCGTTTTTTTTTTGCCGTATACTTGACGCAGGTCAATAAAGTTAGCCCGGGTTCATGGCATTCTGCATTCCTGAAAAGGAGGCGGTAGCCATGCAGTTCATGAAGCGGATTTCTTTCTGGCGGCAACTGATTCAGTGGGGCTTTCTCACCTGGTGCCTTTTTCTCGGCTGGCGCTTCGCCCTGTTCGTGCGCCATTTCGAAAGCCGCGGCGCAGAACCTCTGGTGGCGCGCCCGCCAGGGGTTGAAGGGTTCCTTCCCATCGGCGCGCTGGTGAGCCTGAAAAACTGGGTGGTCAACGGTATTTTCGACGCCGTACATCCGGCATCCCTGGTGATTTTTCTCACCATCGTCGGGATGTCGCTGCTGGCGCGCAAGTCATTCTGCTCCTGGCTCTGTCCCGTGGGAACCCTTTCCGAAGCGCTGCACAAGCTGGGGCGCCGACTACTCGGCCGCAACTTTCGCATGTGGCGCGGGCTCGACTTTGCGCTGCGCGGCGTCAAATACGCTCTGCTCGCCTTCTTTCTCAAGGCCATCC
>JAGXHK010000172.1 GCA_024636255.1 Desulfuromonadales bacterium
GTAATCCCCGGTCGAAAATTCCGGCCCCAAACGTGCGTCCAGTCACTCCCCGTATTTCGAGGTCTCTTTTAATTGCTTCAGGATCCGATCCCAGCTGATTATCAACTGCGCCTGCGCGACAGCCTGCTCGGTGCACAGATGCTCTGCGTCGCCTTCGGCGCTCTGGTCCTCGTCCCCCTTCTGACCGGCCTCGATCCGAATGTGGCCCTGTTCACCGCCGGGGCCGGGACTCTGGTGTTTCAGGCGATGACCAAACGCATGGTCCCAGTGTTTCTCGCCTCTTCGTTCGCGTTTATCGCACCGATTATCTACGGAGTTCAGACCTGGGGTATTCCCGGGACCCTGTGCGGGCTGGCTGCAGCGGGGGTTTTCTACGTCATTCTCGGATTGCTCATTCTCTGGCGCGGCCCGAACACGCTGATGCGCATCCTCCCTCCCATTGTAACCGGGCCGGTGATCATGGTGATCGGCCTGATTCTCGCCCCCGTTGCCGTGAATATGGCGTTGGGCCGAACCGGCGACGGAGCCGCGGCCCTGATGCCCGAAGGACCTGCCCTGTGCGTGTCGATGGCAGCGCTTGCCACAACCATCCTCACTTCCTTGCTCAGTCGCGGTTTTCTGCGCCTGATGCCGATCATGGCCGGAATTCTCGTCGGATATATGGTGGCGCTTCCTTTCGGCATGGTCGATTTTTCTCCCGTGGCCGATGCTGCCTGGTTCGCGGTGCCATCCTTTGTGATGCCCGAATGGAATTTCAAAGCCATTCTGTTCATCGTGCCGATTGCCATCGCCCCGGCTATCGAACATTTCGGCGACGTTTTGGCGATCAGCTCGGTGACCGGGCGCAACTACCTGAAGCAGCCAGGCATCCACAGAACGATGATGGGAGATGGTCTGGCTACCACTCTGGCATCAATGCTCGGCGGCCCCCCCAATACCACCTATTCGGAAGTCACGGGTGCCGTAGCTCTAACGAAAATGAAGAATCCGGCTATCATGACGTGGGCGGCGCTAACCGCCATCGTCCTGGCCTTTGTCGGCAAACTCGGCGCCCTGCTGCGCACCATTCCCGTGCCGGTCATGGGGGGCATTATGCTCCTTCTCTTCGGCGCGATTATGGTGGTGGGCATCAATTCTCTGGTCAAAAAGGGGGAGGATCTGATGGAGCCGCGCAATCTGGCGATCGTCTCGCTCATCATCGTCTTCGGGGTCGGGGGCATGACGTTCTCTGCCGGCCAGTTTACCGTCGAGGGAATCGGCCTCGCCGGACTGGTGGGGATCTTTCTCAACCTCGTTCTTCCCCGGACGCGGAAGACCTGATCTTCAGCATCCTCCCGGGGAATCACTCGGCCTGGCGCTCTTCTTCCTCCCTGAACCACCGCTCGAACCAGGTTCGATGGTCTTTTTCCGCGAGAATCTGGAGATCACGGGGACCGAGCCACACGCCGCCGCATGCCACGCAGCGATCAAGAGGCACCTCGCGAAAGATCATTTTTTCGAGACGATCCCCGCATTTCGGGCAGCGGTTTTGGCACAACTCGCAGATCAACTCTTCTTTTGCTTCCTCACGCCTGTGATTCAATTTTTCCAGATCCTTGTTGTGAAAATACTGATCTTCCAACGCTTTTTTGCGTTTTTCCCAAGCATCCGCCATAGCAGCACCTCTTTTTCACAAGTTCGTTTCTCTAATTATACCGAGGTGGCTTCAATCGGCAAGAGGGGCTTCAAGACAGCGACGCGGGTTCCAGGTCATAGCGCCCGGCGCCAAAAGCGGCACCCTTGCCGAGTTGCAGAAGCGAACCGATCTGCAGGACCCACAGAATGTCATCGATGGCAGATCCGCTCAGCAGCAGACTGCCGGTAATGCCGCCGATCTCCTGATCTTTTTCCTCCCCCTCGAGGCGTCGCCAGTCTGTCCACTGCAAGCGATTCTCCTCTTCGCGCACTTCACCCGCGCTTCGCAGCAGGTCAGCGGCATCGGTGACGAGCTCGCGATCGCAGTGGGCGTGAATCATCGACGTCACCCGGCGCAGAATAAAAGGAAACAGCGTCCGGAAATGAGGCTGGAATAAAGGTCGACCGCGTGAGATCAGGCGGGCAGGAGTCACGAAATTCACCCTGACCACAGGAGGCGAAAAATCGCTCTCGGAAAGCCACCAGGAAAGATCGAGAAGAATCGGTGCAATGTTTTCCAGCCTTTCTCCGCGCTGCCAGAATGGCGTCGCATTGCCGGTGAGATCAAGCGCCCGCATCGCGGCAAGTTCATAGCGCCCCTCTCCGCAGACCAGTCCCCGCGTCCCGAGCGCGGCCAAAGCCCTGCCAAAAGCCGCAATATGCGAGATACCGCGGCCCCAGAAAAGTACCCTGAGATCGAAATAGTCCCCCGCCTCGAATACGCCCTGTGTCTCGGGGCCAATGCGGATCACAAAAGCGGGGCCGGGTCGCTGGAACTTCTTGACCGCAGTCGGATCCGTGGAAACCGGCGGATCAAAGAGCACCGTGAACGGCGCATCGGGGCCCTCTTCGGGCAAAGCTCTGCGGGCAGCGCCGCGCAGGTTGCGCCGCAGTTGCAGCAGATCGGGCAGCGCAAGCGCGATCGGTTCATACATTTCGAGCCGAAAATCGACCAGGGCGAATTCGCTTCCGCGAAGGTCGGGAATTCTGTTCATGTCACACCTTTGTATTTGGATTTCTCCCGACCTGGGAGAGAATTGCTTTTCCCGGTACGTTCTGCTAAGGTACCAGATTCGCAGCATAAAAATCCAGGATCGGCTATTCGGGACACACCCTCACTTCCAGGACCACCACTGATTATGCTTGAATTCGAACTGATCGCCACCGACCCGCAGAGCGCAGCACGTCGCGGGCGGGTAAAAACGCCGCACGGGGTGATCGAGACCCCTATCTTCATGCCGGTGGGAACCCACGCCGCCATGAAAGCGATGACTCCTGTTCAGGTTGAAGAGACGGGAGCGCAAATCATCCTCTCCAATACATACCATCTGCACTTGCGCCCTGGCGAAGGGCTGATCGAGAAGGCCGGCGGCCTGCATGCCTTTATGAACTGGCAAAAGCCGATTCTCACGGACAGCGGCGGTTTTCAGGTCTTCTCCCTGCCGAAAAAGAAGATCACCGAGCAGGGAGTTTTCTTTCGCCATGAGGTCTCCGGAAAAGAGATCTTTCTCGGCCCCAAGGAAGCGATCACCATCGAGAACACGCTGGGTGCCGATATTATCATGGCGTTTGACGAGTGCATCCCCTACCCGGCGACCCATGACTATGCAGAGAAATCGATTCGCAAGACGCTGCGCTGGGCTGAGGAGTGCCTCACCCATCACAGCCGCGCCGATCAGGCGCTGTTCGGCATCGTTCAGGGCGGTGTCTATGACGACCTGCGTCGCGAGTGTGCCCGGGAACTGGTGAAGATGGATTTTCCCGGCTATGCGGTCGGCGGCGTGAGCGTGGGCGAAGGCCTCGACCTGCTCAAGAAGGTGGTTGAATACACCGCCCCCTTTTTGCCGCAGAACAAGCCGCGCTACCTCATGGGCGTCGGCCTGCCGGAGGATATTCTCGAGAGTATTGAGCGGGGCATGGACATGTTCGACTGCGTCATCCCGACCCGCTATGCACGCAGCGCCACCCTTTTTACCCGGCGGGGCAAGATCCGCCTGACCAACCGGCGCTACCGGCGCGATTTTTACCCCGTCGATCCGTCCTGCGACTGCTACTGCTGCAAAAATTTCACCCGCGCCTATCTCCATCACCTCTACAATGCCAACGAGATCCTCTCGGCGATTCTGGCGGCGACGCACAACGTTCGCTTCTATCTGAACATGGTGGACGGCGCGCGCAAGGCGATTGAAGCGGGCGATTTCACCGCGTTCAAAAATGATTTTCTGGATGAGTACGGGGCTTCGGAAGAGAACGACTGATCGAGGGCAGAACATGCCGAAGCAAGGGGGGAATGAAAGCAGCGCACGGCTCGACCGGGAACTGGCTCAGCGCCTGCACCAGGCGCTGAGTGCAGGTCGCGAAGAGCTCTACCAGGTCCTGCAGGACCCATCGCCTGAAGTCGTGCGCACCGCCCTGAAAAACCGCAATCTGGGGAAGGATCACCTGCTGGCGCTGCTCAAGCGCCGCGACCTGCCGGATGATCTGCCCAAGGCAATTCACCGGATCGAGCGATTCAGGACGAGCCATCGCCTGCAGCTGGCTCTGGCGCGCAACATCGCCACTCCCGGACCGGTGGTGCTTTCTCTACTTCCGCATTTGTATCTGTTCGAGCTTCTCGATTTATGCATCCTGCCCGGCACGACCCCGGATCAGCGCTGTGCCGCCGAACGGCAGATCGTTCAGCGGCTGCCAACAACGGCTCTAGGCAACAAAATCGCGCTCGCCCGCCGGGCTCCGGGGGGCTTGCTCGGTTATCTGCTTAAAGAAGGAGAGCCTCAGATCGTGCAGGCCTGTCTTGAAAACCCGCGCCTGCGCGAAGTCGATGTCGTGCAGTTTCTCGGCGGCCCGAAGCCGACAGCGGAAACCATCTCCATGATTGCCCGCCACCCGCGCTGGAAAAACCGGCCCAACGCAAAATTATCCCTGCTCAAGAACCGCAACACGCCGGCCATCTGGTTCACCGTCTTCCTTCCCCAGCTTAGAACGGCAGAAATCAACGCCCTGCTCGCCTCCCGGCGTCTTTCGACAGCCCAGAAAAAACAGGTTCAGGACGAGCTCAAACGGCGCGGTGCATAGTGCCGCCTCATTCCTGGGCAACCACGAAACTATTAGCGTAGCCGCGGGCCTCGAAGGCTTCACGAGCGGTTTCGGCCGCCGCGAGGGTGCGATAGTCCCCGGCTCTGACCCGGTAGAAGAGATTCCCTCCCACCCAGGCCTGCTGAATGCTGGAATGTCCGTGGGCACGCTTGAGCTCGGCCGCCAGGCCGCGGGCGTTTGCGGCTACCGTAAAGGCACCGACCTGCACGGAATAGCTGCCGATGGTATAGGACGCAGGCTCCCGGTACGTGATTCGGCCGGCGCTATCTGTCCGCGCATAGCCGAGGGCTTCAACTCGCACCGGCGCAGTGCCGGGACCGACCACCTCGAGTTCTTTGGCCAGGGTATAGGAAAGGTCGATGATTCGCCCCTTGACGAAGGGTCCGCGGTCGTTGACACGTGCGATCGTCTGCCGTCCGTTGCGCAGATTGGTCACCTTGACCGAAACGCCCAGAGGCAAGGTCTTGTGAGCGGCAGTGCGGGCGTGCATGTTATAGACCTCGCCGTTACTGGTCTTCTTGCCGTGAAAATCCTTCCCGTACCAGCTGGCCAGCCCTTCCTCGACAAAGCCGCCGTGCGTCCCCTCGCGCATCGGCTGATATCTCTCCCCAAACACCTCGTAGGGCTTTTCCCATCCCTTGAGACCCCGCGTCTGGGGTGTTTCGATCACCCGGGATGGTGGTGGCGGCGCACAGGAGCAGAGCAGGGTCAGAAGAAGAGATCCGGCGATGATGATGTGCTTTTCCATGATAAGCCCGTTGAAAATCCGAATAAATTTCTGAATTCGGAACGCGGAAAGCACAGCGCTTCCTCATTCCTGTCGAAGGCGTTCTGGGGAAGTGAATCTTTATTATCTGCTCCGTGAAAATTCCCACAGTTGAATACAAGAGGCGTGCCAGCTGGTGCTGCACGCCTCTTGTGGTGAAAAACGGGTTTATTCCGCTTCAGTCATCTGCGTCATCGCGCGGAACTTCTGATAGCGCTGCTCGACCAGCTCTTCGCCAGAGAGTTGTTTGAGCTCGTCAAGGTGGGCTTTGAGGGCTTTTTTGACCAGTGCGGCGGCCTCTGCGGGATTGTTGTGGGCCCCTCCGGTCGGCTCAGGAATCACATTATCGATGACGTTGCCGAGTTTATTGATATCGGAGGCGGTCAGTTTGAGGGCTTCGGCCGCAACCGGACCCTTGGTGCCGTCGTTCCAGAGAATCGCCGCGCACCCCTCGGGAGAAATGACCGAGTAGACAGAGTATTCCATCATCTGAACTTTGTTCCCGACCGCAATGGCCAATGCCCCCCCCGAGCCGCCTTCGCCGGTTATGGTGACGATGACGGGCACGCTCAGGGCGGCCATTTCGCGAAGATTGCGCGCAATGGCCTCGGCCTGTCCGCGCTCCTCCGCGCCGATCCCCGGAAAGGCGCCGGGCGTATCGACGAACGTGAAGACCGGCAGACCGAACTGCTCTGCCATCTGCATCACGCGAAGAGCCTTGCGGTATCCTTCGGGATTGGGCATGCCGAAGTTGCGATAAACCTTCTCCTTGGTATCGCGCCCCTTCTGGTGGCCGATGACCACGCACGGATCACCGTCCAGCCTGGCAAAACCGCAGATCAGCGCGGGATCATCGCGAAAATTGCGGTCGCCATGTACTTCGAACCAGTCGGTAAAAATATGCTGGATATAATCGAGAGTATAAGGCCGGATCATATGGCGCGCCAGCTGAGTGCGCTGCCATCTGTTAAGGTTTGAGAAAATGTCGTCGCGCAGTTTGGAAGCTTTCTTTTCGAGCTTCTTGATGTCGCTGGAAAAATCGACATTTTCAGTGGAGAACTCACGCAGTTCGCGGATCTTCTGCTCGAGTTCGACAATCGGTTTCTCAAAATCCAGATAGAATTGCATGCTGTCCATCTCCTGGAGGATTTTCGCCGCTGGACACGGCGAAGAATAAGTCCCGCCGTAGGGCTGGCGTCACTCGAATGTTACCACATTATATCCAAACAATTTTTCGGTATCTTCCATGATTTCGTCACAGGCCGCAACCCGCAAACTTTCCGGGACCGTGACGAGGGTCTCGCTGCGGTTGGGGATCACCAGATGAATAAGCGGCTCGCATTTGCCCGGGTAGCGCCCCAGGATGCTGCGCAGGCTGATCAATTGGTCCTCGTCCAGGCCAGGCGAGGTCAACCTGAAGTGCACCTTGCTGGTCTGACGCTCCTGCATCTCGCGCAAAGAGATGATCTCGGTGGCCATCAGCTTGCAGGTCTCCTCTCCGATATCGAGACTCCCACTGACCAGCAGCGGCTCCTCGCCTTTGATCAGTTCGGCGCAAGCCTGATAGACCTCGGGGAAGACGACCATCTCGACGAAGCCTGAGAGATCCTCAAGCGTGACAAACGCCATGCGATCGCCTTTTTTTGTGGTCAACTCCTTGAGTCCCGAAACCAATCCGCACGCCCTGACTTCTTCCTTGTCGGAGCGCTCAGACAGAGCCGCGGTTTCGCACGTCGCAAACCGCTTCATCAGGTCGCGGAAGCGCTCCAGCGGATGGCCGGTGATGTAGAAGCCGAGCGCTTCCTTCTCGAGGCTGAGCAATGTTTTTTCAGCCCACTCATCGATTTCGGGGAGTTTGCCATAGCCGTTGCCCCCAACGCAGATGATCTCGTCGTTGCCGAAGAGAGATTCCTGTCCCATGGCACGCTCGCGCTGCACGCGCTGCCCAGCGTCCATGGCGTCTTCGAGAGCTTCCATGAACTGGGCGCGTTTCCCTTTCAACGAATCGAACGCCCCGCACTTGATCAGGGCCTCGATCACCTTTTTGTTCACCTTCTGCAGACTGACCCGCTCGCAGAATTCGTGCAGCGACTGGAAAGCGCCATCGGCCTTCCGGGTCTCGAGAATCACCTCGATTGCAGTAGATCCCACACCCTTTACCGCACCGAGACCGAAACGGATCGAATTCTCATGCACAGTAAATGTCCGGTCCGATTCATTGATGTCCGGCGGAAGCACCTCGATACCCATGGAGCGCACCTCGGCGATATTCTTGATCACCTTATCGGTATTCTCCATGTCCTCGGTCAGCAGGGCCGCCATGAACTCGACCGGGTAGTGGGCCTTGAGGAAGGCAGTATGGTAGGCAACCAGGGCATAAGCCGCCGAATGAGACTTGTTGAAGCCGTAGGCGGCGAACTTCTCCATCAGGTCAAAGACCCCTTCGGCCCTCTTGGGATCGAGATTATTCTCCTTTGCCCCCCTGAGAAAGATCTCCTTCTGCTTGGCCATCTCCTCGGCCTTCTTCTTGCCCATCGCACGGCGTAGCAGGTCGGCCCCTCCCAGACTGTATCGGGCGAGGACCTGGGCGATAAGCATGACCTGTTCCTGATAGACGATGACGCCGTAGGTGTCCTTGAGGATCGGCTCGAGCTGTGGAAAATCGTAGGTAATCTTCTTCTTGCCGTGCTTGCGCTGGATAAAGTCGTCGACCATGCCGGAACCGAGCGGACCGGGACGATAGAGAGCGCAGACGGCGATGATGTCCTCGAAACACGAAGGTTTCAGCTTGACCAGCAGCTCTTTCATGCCTGAAGACTCGAGCTGAAAAACGCCCGTGGTTTCTCCGCGGCTCAGGAGTTCGAACGCCGGTCCGTCGTCATCGCCGATCAGCGTGAGATCAAAATCCGGGTTCTTTCCTTCGCGGATCAGGCGCACCGCGTTGTCGATGACGGTGAGCGTTTTCAGGCCGAGAAAATCGAACTTGACAAGCCCGATCTGCTCGACATACGCCATGGAGAACTGGGTGACCTGCCCCCCTGATTTGGGATCGATATAGAGAGGCAGATACTCGGTAAGGTCTCTGGGAGTGACCACGACCCCGGCGGCATGCGTCGAGGCATGGCGCGTCAATCCCTCGAGAGCCAGAGCGACCTTCATCAGATCCTTTCCCCGGGGATCTTTTTCGGCCAGCTCCTTGAGCTTGGGCTCCTGCTGCATCGCCTCCTTAAGGGTGATGTTGAGGACCCCGGGAACCAGCTTGGCGATTTTGTCGACTTCGCCGTAAGGGATTCCCATGGCCCGCCCGACATCGCGGATGACCCCTTTGGCCGCCATGGTGCCGAAGGTGATGATCTGGGCGACGTTGGCGGCTCCATATTTCTGGCGGACATACTCGATAACCGCCTCGCGCCCATAGATGCAGAAATCGACGTCGATATCGGGCATGGAGACGCGCTCGGGATTGAGAAAGCGCTCGAAGAGAAGATTGTACGGCATCGGATCGATGTCGGTGATGCGGATCGCATAGGCGACCAGCGACCCGGCGGCCGAACCGCGCCCTGGACCGACCGGGATGCCCTGGTCTTTGGCCCAGTTGATGAAGTCGGCAACGATCAGGAAATATCCCGGAAACCCCATGGAAATGATGGTATTGAGTTCGATCTCGAGGCGCTCGCGGTAGATCTGCTCTTCATCGGCGGAAAGCGCGCGCACCTTGCGGATCTCTTCGAGTCGCTCATCCAGTCCCGCGCAGGACTGTTCGCGCAAGACATCGTCCAGGGTCTTTTCGGCCGGTTTTTCGTATTGGGGAAAGTGATAGGTATTGAAATCGAATTCGATGTTGCAGCGCTCGGCGATGCGCAGGGTATTGGCGATCGCCTCAGGATGATCCTTGAACAGCTCGATCATCTCGTGCGGCGTCTTGACGTAGAATTCCTGATTGTCGAAGCGCATCCGCGACGGGTCATCCATGCACTTGCCGGTCTGAATGCACAGCAACACCTCGTGAGCGTGCGCGTGCTCGCGGATCAGGTAGTGACAGTCGTTGGTGGCGACCAGCGGCAGGCCAAGCTTCTGACCGATTTCCACAAGCCCGCGATTGACCTTTGCCTGCTCGGGAATGAAATTCTCCTGCATTTCAAGGTAGAAGCGCTCATTGTCGAAGATCTGCGCGATCTCTTCAGCGCGCTGCAGCGCATGATCCATGCGGTCGCGCTTAATCAGGGTCGGCAATTCACCACCCAGGCAAGCGGTCAGCGCGAACAGCCCCTTGTTGTTTTCACGCAGCAGATCCCAATCGATGCGGGGCTTGTAGTAGAACCCTTCGCGATAGGCGGCCGAGACAAGCCGACACAGATTGTGATAGCCTTCAAGGTCCTGTGCGATCAGCACCAGGTGGTTGGAGGCCTCGGATGAGCCTTTGGCGCTGCTTTTGTCGAAGCGCGAACCGGGAGCGACGTACAGCTCGCAGCCGATGATGGGTTTGATCCCTGCAGCCGTGGCCTTGCTGTAGAATTCGACGGCACCGAACATATTGCCATGGTCGGTCATGGCAACAGCCGGCATGTCGTGCTCTTTGACCCGATTTATCAGCTCGTTGAACTTAATGGCGCCATCGAGCAGACTGTATTGGCTATGCAGGTGCAAATGTACGAATCGAGGATTTTGCATGGTCTCTATCGAGGAAAAGAAGGGGATCGACACGGGCAGTTTCGCGATCTGCGCACGGCACCGCAAGCGGAACCAAAGCTGATCCCGACTTCGTGAATTATACGTTGTCGGTCGGCTCTGGAATTAAAAATCGAGCTATTATGGCATGCTGGTAAATGGGGGTCAATCATGAGAGAGTTCAAAAATGAACTGCCCGTCCAATGCGCCATGATTTTAGAGAACTTCGACCCCGAACCGGCCGAGCATATCGGTCAATTTGATCAAAGGAAGCCCAATCAGAGAGGTGTAATCGGCCCCTTCCATCTTTTCCATCAGGGCAATGCCGAGCCCTTCGATTTTGAAGGATCCGGCACAGTCAACCGGATTGTCGCGTCGAACGTAGCGATGAATCTGTTCTGCGCTGAGGTTTTTCAGAGTGACCGCGTAGGTGTCATAATCGGTCAGTGCCGAATCCCGGGCGCTGTCGTAGACGCAGACCCCGCTAAAAAAAACGTGACTGCGTCCTGCCATGGCCCGCAGTTGTTCCTCCGCCTTCTCGAACGTGCCGGCCTTGCCGAGGATGTGCCCACGGGCATCGACAAAGACCTGATCCGCGCCGATGATCAAGGCATCCGGATAGTGCTCACGCAGGCTTCGCGCCTTGTTCAGAGCCAGGTGCTTCACGAGCAGCTCCGGCGCCACCTCCTGATCGATCCGCTCGGTGTACAAAGGAGCGGCGACGTGAAACGAAAGCCCCAGCTGACGCAGCAATTGGAGCCGGTAAGGGCTGGTTGAAGAAAGGACCAGGGTGCGCATGGCGGCAACTCCGCTGTGAGAGAATGCTCCTGTTTAAACCATTCACGACGGGAATGCAACGCCCCCTTTTACGCTTCTTCAATCAGGCGACCTGCTGCCAGGACGATTCGCCGCTGCCGACCCTAAGCGGCAGATCGAGCTGTTCACTGTAACTGCGGGCGGGCAGGCCGAGGGTTCGCCCCGCGCTGCGCAGGGCCACGATACGGTCTGCCGGCCGGCCATCGAGCGCCGGAAAACTCTCGATACAAAACGTCATCGAACCGACAGCCTCAGCGATGGCATGCCGCAGTTCTGCCGGCTCGACCCGTGCAAAAAAGGAGCGCAGCCGCGCTTCCGCCAGAAGCGCGTCGACGAAGGTCACCTCGACGCTGCCCCCCGAAAGGATGACGACCTCTCCCTCATACCAGCCATCGCCGAGAGTTGCCGAGAGCTGAAAACCGTCTCTGGTTTTTTCCACATGATAGATGTCGAGATAAACGGAGCTGTCCAGATCGATGTGCATGTCCAGTGCAACCATGTTGACTCTCCCCTGCATAGGTGAACTGCTTATTCAACAGTCTATCCCGGACCGCGACAGAATAAGTCGCAGGCGCAGGGGAAAAATTTCACGCCTGCCGCTGAGGTTCGTTCAGAGCCTTGCGCAGACCGCCGTAAAAGGCACTGCGCAGCTTCTCAGGCGCAATCACTTCGAGATGAGGCAGAAAGGAGTACAGCCAGGCAAGAATCTCTTTCTCGCCGCCGGCCTCGAAAGAGAGCAGAACCGAGCCGTCGTCCTGCGCCTCAAGGTGCTGGCTGGGATGCCAGATGCGCTCGCGAATCAGATGGGCCACCTCCGGTAAAAAACGCACCCGAACCGACATCGGTTCTTCATCGACCAGCCCGAAAGCACTGCCTGTGAGGTCTTCTGTCCTGAAGTCCTCCGGGATTTCAAATCGCTCAGTGTGTACTTCGACATTCTGCATACGATCGATCAAAAAGAGGCGCAGGGCCCGGCGGTTATGCGCGTAGCCGCCGAGGTAGAGCGAGTTCTGAAAGAACAGGAGCACGTAGGGGTCGAACACGTAGTCTTCGGGCATGCGTTTGGCGGGTGCATAGCGAATGGTGCAGCGATACTGATAAAGCAGCGCGTGACGCAGCTTCTCGAGCATCTCTTTTTTTTCCGTGTAGTCGCGGATTCCCTGAAATCGCGGCGACCCCGCCTCGGCGATGCGCTCAAGGTGGGCGACGCTGCGCGGCGGCAGACTCGAGCGGATACGCTCGAAAATCGCCTCGAGGTCCTCCTGGAAGGGGGTCCCCCGTAGAAAGCCGAGCTGGCCGCGGCACAGATAGAGGGTCATCAGCTCGGAGAGAGAAAAGGTGATCGGCGGAACCTTTTTGAATCCGATCAGAAACCGATACAGAGTCCGACCGTCGCCGGAATCCTCTCTGATCAAGGGATAGCCGGCTTCCGAGATCGCCTGCAGATCGCGATAGATGGTGCGCCGGTCGACCTGGCATTCTTCCGCCAGCTCGCCCACGGAGGCTCCGTAGCGCGCCTCGAGAAGGCGGATGACATTGTGCAGCCGCGCCGCCTGGCTGTACTTTTTTGCGGGCTTTCCCGGTCCGCGCTGGCGGCTCATTCCTCCGGATCCTGTTTCTGGTAAAAGGTGTACTTATGCGACTTGCCGCGCACTTTTTCGGCCGGATATTTCCGGATGTTCTTCTCCATCTTTGCGGTGACCGTACTGGCCAGATCAAGCCCGAGCACGTTGGAGAGCGCAAGACTGTAGATGACGATGTCGGCCAGCTCCTCCCCGATTTCGCCCAAATCCTCGTGAGAAAGACTGCGCGACTGCTCAACCGCCATCCACTGGAAATGCTCCATAAGCTCGGCCGCCTCGATGGCGATGGACATGCTCAGATTCTTCGGCGTGTGAAATTGGCCCCAGTCGCGCTCGCCCACAAAATCAGCGACCCGCACCTTGAGCTCCTGCAAGGTGGTGCGGGTATCTTCGACCGGCTCGCTCATGTCATTTTCTCCCCAGACGCAATCCTCGGCCGATCGCGTAATATTCGAACCCCTCGTCCGCAAGGCGGCTGGGGTCGTACTGGTTTCGACCGTCGAAGATCACCGCGGTCTTGAGCAGGCGCTTGATGGCCGCAAAATCGGGATGCCGGAAGGGCTTCCACTCGGTCACCAGAATCATGGCATCGGCTTCCTCCAGCGCGTCGTACTGGTGTTTGGCCAACGTCAGGCTCCCCGACTCGAACCAGGCCTGAGGAAGCTCGCGGCGGGCGCTCTCCTCAGCGATCGGATCATAGGCCTGTACTTTTGCGCCGCAGGCGATCAGTTGATGCAGCAGCACGACCGAGGGTGCCTCGCGCATATCGTCGGTTCCTGGCTTGAAGGAAAGCCCCCACACACCGAAGGTCATGCCTGAGAGATCGGTGCCGTAGCGTGTGGCGATTTTCTCGAAGAGAATCTGCTTCTGGAATTCATTGCGTTGATGGACCGACTGCAGCACCAGAGGAAAGAGGTGATTGTCTTCGGCGATGCGGATCAGGGCGCTGACGTCCTTGGGAAAACAAGAGCCGCCGTAACCGCATCCGGGATAGATGAAGGAATACCCGATGCGCGAATCGGAGCCGATGCCGCGGCGCACATTCTCGACATCGACGCCGAGTTTGTCGCAGATGTTTGAGACCTCGTTCATGAAGGAGATCTTGGTGGCGAGCATGGCGTTGGCCGTGTACTTGCTCATCTCCGCATCGCGCACTCCCATGACCATGACACGATCGTGGCTGCGGCAGAAATCAGCGTACAGGGTGCGCATGACCTCCGTCGCCTTTTCGCTCTCGGATCCGATAATAATCCGGTCGGGACGCATGAAATCCTCGACCGCGGCGCCTTCTTTGAGAAATTCAGGGTTGCTCACAACGTCGAAAGGCACCTCGACGCCGCGTCTCTCCAACTCTTCGCGAATCGCCGCCGCCACCTTATCGGCCGTACCGACAGGGACCGTTGATTTATCGACCACCACGGCGTATTCGCTGAGATGCTGGCCGATCTCCCGCGCAACGGCGAGCACATAGCGCAGATCGGCGCTGCCGTCTTCTCCAGGCGGGGTGCCGACGGCGATAAAATAGATATCGCTGTCCGCCATCGCCTCGGCCAAGGAGGTGGTAAAGCGCAGGCGCCCCTCTTCAGCGTTGGTTTTGACAACCCGGTCGAGGCCCGGCTCATAAATCGGCAAAATGCCCTGTTTGAGTTTCTCGACCTTTTCGCCGTCGATATCCACGCAGTACACATTGTTTCCCATCTCGGAAAAACAGGCGCCTGTGACCAGACCGACATAACCCGTCCCTACAACCGTAACGTTCATAGCACAACTCCTTTAGTATTCTATGAAATGCAAACTTGAAGGCGTTAATGCGGCAGCAAGCCGCGTGGGCGGAAAAAAACTCAGCCGAGCCTCTTCTCCCACTCCCAGGCGGTGCGCACGATGAAATCCAGATCGTCATGCTGCGGCGCCCAGCCGGTCCGCTCGCGCAGCTTGCCGCTGTCGGCCACCAAGGCGGGCGGGTCTCCAGCACGCCGGGAGGCTTCCTCAACGGTGAAATCGACGCCGGTGACCTGCTTGGCGACATCCACAACCTCGCGAACGGAATATCCGTGCCCGTAGCCGCAGTTGAAAATGGCGCTTGTTCCGCCTCCGGCCAGATAATCGAGGGCAGCGAGGTGCGCCGCGGCCAGATCGTCGACATGGATGTAGTCGCGAATGCATGTCCCGTCATCGGTCGGATAGTCGCACCCGAAGATCTGCAGTTTCGGATACTCTCCCTTGGCCGTCTTGAGGGCCCGGGTGATCAGATGGGTTGCATTGCGATAGTTCTGCCCGATGCGGTTCTGCGCGTCGGCGCCAGCGACGTTGAAATAGCGCAGCGCGACATAATCGAATCCATCCTGCGCGGCAGAGAGATCGGCCAACAGGCGTTCGCTCATCATTTTCGAGGCACCGTAGGGATTGATCGGTGCCAGAGGCGCATCCTCGGTGACCGGGATGTGCTCGGGGATTCCGTAAACCGCGGCAGTGGATGAGAAGATAAACCGGCCGATCCCCTGCTCGCGCAGCGCGTCAAGCAGGTTGAGCGCATTGAGCGTGTTGTTGCGATAATATTTGAGAGGATTGCTCACGCTCTCGGCGACCTCGATATGTGCGGCGAAGTGGATGACCGCATCCGGGCGAAACTGCTCAAGGGTGCGGCGCAGCAGGGCGCCGTCTTCCAGATCACCGATGATCAGCTCGCCATGCAGCACCGCTTCGCGATGGCCGGTCGAGAGATTATCATACGTCAGAACGTCGTAGCCTCGTTCGCCGAGCGCCTTGACCACGTGGCTGCCGATATAACCGGCACCGCCGGTCACAAAAATGCGCTTCATCTTCCCTCCTCGCAGTGCGGAAATTTTATTCTCAAATACGGACCTGTTTTTTTCCGTTTGTTATTCTACCAGCTCAAAGTGACATTGATTCCACCGCCACCTTCCGGGCGGGCAAAAACACCGAAAAAAAGATCGGGATGCCGCTCGTTCAGGCGCAGCACCAGGCGCCCGGAGAGTTCGCCGATCAACGCCCCGGCAATGACATCCGACGCCCAGTGCTCAGCATCGTAGACGCGCGCCGCCGCCACCAGCCCGGCAAACCCGTAACCGAGCCAGGGTGCGTACGGATGGTCGCTGCGCCGGCTCAGGACGGCGGCCAGAGCAAACGCATTGCTGGTGTGCGCCGAGGGGAAGGAGTCGCGCTCATCCAGGTCGAAGGAAAAGGGACGAAAAGACCAGGCACCTCCATCCTCGTCAGCGCGCAGACGGCCGACCCCGACTTTGAGAGCAGCGGTGCTCACCTGGGAAAGAAGCACTGCCTGCAGCGCCAGTCGGCCGGTCTCTGCCAGCTGCGGGTCCTCCCGCCAGGTGCCATAACCCCAGAGAGAGCCGCTCAGAGCCAGTCCGGCCACGGGATGGCCAAACAGATTGAAACCGTCGGCCAGTGACTCGAAAGGCTCATCCTGATGCCTCTGCGCCTCGTCATGAATATCCTCGTCCCACAAGGAGATCGCCCCAGCGCCAGCCAATGCGCTGAGAGTCAGCCAGGTATCGCGTTTGTTCCAGAAAGCGCTGTACTCCTGTTCCGTGTGCGCGAGACCGCTGATCTCATCGGCCGCCACCCCCCCACCGGGGAACACAAGCGAGAGCAGAAGCAGAAGCAAAACAGCCGGATAGGTGCGGCACATCATTCCCACTCGATGGTTGCCGGAGGCTTGCTCGAGACGTCGTACACCACGCGGTTGACGCCCTTGACTTCATTGATGATGCGACCGCTGATGCGCCCCAGATCGGCGTACGGAAGCGGATACCAACCGGCAGTCATGAAGTCTTTAGTCTCCACCGCCCGCAGGGCGATGACGAATTCATAGGTGCGTCCGTCGCCCATGACGCCGACGCTTCTCACCGGCAGAAAAACGGCAAACGCCTGACTGATCTTGTGATAATGACCACTGCTGAAAAGCTCCTCAATGTAGATCGCATCGGCCTGGCGCAGAATATCCAGATATTCTTTCCTGATCTCGCCGAGCACGCGCACCCCAAGCCCCGGGCCCGGGAAGGGATGGCGAAACACCATGGCATGGGGCAGACCGAGCTCCTCGCCGATGGCGCGCACCTCGTCCTTGAACAGCTCGCGCAGCGGCTCGAGCAGTTTCAGGTTCATCTTCTCGGGTAGGCCGCCGACATTGTGGTGACTCTTGATGCTGTGCGCCTTGCCGGTCTTGCCGCCGGCGGATTCGATGACATCGGGGTAGATCGTGCCCTGAGCGAGCCAGCGGGCATCCTGCACCCTGCCGGCCTCTTCATCGAAAATCTCGACGAACATGTTGCCGATGATCTTGCGCTTGCGTTCGGGATCGGTGACGCCGGCGAGCTTGGACAAAAAGCGCTCCTCGGCATCGACCCGGATCACCTTGACCCCCATGTTCTGCGCAAAGGTCGCCATCACCTGATCACCCTCGCCGAGGCGCAGCAGACCGTTGTCGACGAAGACGCAGGTCAGCTGGTCGCCGATTGCGCGGTGGATCAGGGCGGCCGCCACCGAGGAATCGACCCCTCCGGAGAGCCCGAGAATCACGTGCTCCCTGCCGATCTGCTCGCGGATGCGCGAAACCGCGTCCTCGATGATGTTCCCCGGGGTCCATTTTCCCGAACAGCCGCACACCTTACGCACGAAATTATCGATGAACTGCTCGCCGCGCGGCGTGTGATTGACCTCGGGATGAAACTGCACCCCGTAGAGTCGCCGGTCGACATGCTGAATGGCCGCCACCGGCGCATTCCGGGTGGCCGCGACGACCTCGAATCCCTGCGGAATCTTTTCCACATGATCGCCGTGACTCATCCAGACCGGGCTGCGCCCGCCGGCAAAAAAGCCTTCGAAAACAGCGTCCGGCTCATTTTGCGCCTCGATCTCGGCATGGCCGTATTCGCGCTTGCCGGACGCAACCACTTCACCGCCGAAATGGCGGCTCATCAGCTGCATGCCGTAGCAGATGCCGAGCACGGGCACGCCCAGCTCGAAAAGCGCCTCCTCCACCTCCGGTGCTCCCTTTTCGTAGACCGACTTCGGCCCACCGGAGAGAATGATTCCATTGGGATCGAAAGCACGGATCTCATCGAGAGTCATATCGTAGGGGTGCAGTTCACAGTAGACGTGCGCCTCGCGCACCCGACGGGCAATGAGCTGGGTGTACTGGGAACCGAAATCGAGAATCAGGATCTTTTCCTGATGGATATTACGCGTCATACCGATACTCCGGGTTCATAAACAGTTCGGGGGCGGGATTTACCCGCCCCCGTTTTCAGGGAATAATGTCGAATCGTATCAGGACGGGCGCTCCAACCGGTAGTTGGGCGCCTCCTGAGTAATCGTGACATCGTGAACATGCGATTCGCGCAGGCCGGCGTTGGTGATGCGGACGAACTCGGCATTTTCATGCAGCTCTTTGATCGTGCGACACCCCGTGTATCCCATGCCGGAACGCAGACCGCCTATGAGCTGATGGATGCTGGCCGAGAGGCTGCCGCGGTACGGCACGCGCCCCTCGATCCCTTCAGGGACCAGTTTGACCTCGCTCTCGACATCGCCTTGAAAATAGCGGTCCTTGCTCCCCTGCTTCATGGCGCCGATGCTTCCCATGCCGCGGTACGATTTGTAGGTCCGTCCCTGGAAAAGAATGGTTTCGCCTGGCGATTCGTCGGTGCCGGCAAACAGCGACCCGATCATGACGATATCGGCCCCGGCGGCAACCGCCTTGGGAAGATCTCCGGAGAACTTCACCCCGCCGTCGGCGATCAGGGGGATTCCCGTGGCCTTGGTGATTTCAGAGACTTCCATAATGGCCGTAATCTGGGGCACGCCGACCCCGGCTACAACGCGGGTGGTACAGATCGAGCCCGGGCCGATCCCCACCTTGACGGCATCGACGCCGGCCTCGATCAGACTTTTGGCGGCCGCGGCGGTGGCGATGTTCCCCGCCACCAGTTGCAGATCGGGATAGGCCTTCCTGGTTGCGATGACCGCATCGATAACGGCTTGGCTATGGCCGTGGGCCGTATCGATGACCACAACATCAACTCCGGCTCTGATCAGCCGCTCGAGTCGCTCCTCCCGGTCGGGGCCGACACCGATTGCGGCGCCGGCACGCAGACGGCCCAGATCGTCTTTGCAGGCGTTAGGGTATTTGCGCACCTTTTCGATATCTTTGATCGTGATCAGCCCCTTGAGGGCGCCTTTTTCATCGACCACCAGAAGCTTTTCGATGCGATGCTTATGCAGGTGCCGCTTGGCTTCCTCAAGAGTGGTGCCCGGAGGGACGGTCACCAGATGCTCCTTGGTCATCACGTTGCGGATCGGCTGGTCGAGCTTGGTTTCAAAGCGAAGATCGCGATTCGTGAGAATTCCCACCAGCCTGCCCTCTTTGGTGATCGGAACTCCGCTGATGCGATATCTCTGCATCAGCTCGAGAGCTTCGAAAATCTTCTGGTCGGGGTCCATGGTGATCGGATCGACGATCATCCCGCTTTCCGATTTCTTGACCTGATCGACTTCGACCGCCTGCTCCTCGGGGCTCATATTCTTGTGCAGGATCCCGAGTCCTCCCTCCCGCGCCATGCAGATCGCCGCGCGCGACTCGGTCACGGTGTCCATGGCGGCGGAAAGAAGCGGAATATTGAGTTTGATACGGGAGGTCAGGTGGGTGGAAAGTTCGACCTCTTTTGGCAGAACGGTCGAATGGGCGGGTACCAGAAGGACATCATCGAAGGTCAGTCCTTCACGGATCGGTCGGTCAACCGGCATGTCCAACTCCTTGTTTTCGGGGGTAGGAAAAATTAACTGGAAAATCTATATCAGGGGAGGCTCCCGGTCAAGATAAAATGGCGGGCCCGGCAGGTCGGCCGAGCCCGGCGGTTTCACTGAAAATCAGTTCGGGATAAATGCTTCGCGCTGGCCTATACGATATATCAACCCGGACAGGAGGCGCACGGTATTCTCAAGATCGCCAAGACTGAGCATCTCGACCGGGGTGTGCATGTATCGCAGCGGAACACTCACCAGGGCGGTGGCCACCCCGCCGCGAGAGAGTTGCATCACGTTGGCATCGGTGCCGGTGGCCCGAGGCTGCGCGCTGATCTGGCAAGGGATATCGTCTTCTCTGGCGGTCTCGAGCAGCATCTCAAAAAGCGCTGGGTTGATATTGGGCCCGCGGGTGATAATCGGCCCTCCGCCAAGCTTTGTTTCGCCGGCCTCCTTCTTGTCGATCTCCGGAACATCGGTGGCAAAGCCGACCTCGATGGCGATTCCCACATGCGGGTCGACGCCGTAGACACTGGTCGCTCCGCCGCGCAGGCCAATCTCTTCCTGCACGGTCGAGACTCCATAAAGGCTCGCTTCGGCCGCTCCGCGCCGCCGGATCTCCTGCAGCACCCGGGCAACGATGAACGCACCCATTTTATCGTCAAACGCGCGCGAGATGACCCGGTCTCCTTCAAGGCGCTCAAGCCCTACCGCAAACGTCGCGGGATCGCCAACGGAGACCAGCTTCTGCGCCTCCTCTCGGCTGGCACAGCCGATATCGATAAACTGGCTCTTGAACTTGACCACGTTCTCACGCTCTTTGGGTTCGATCATATGAATCGGCTTCTTGCCCACCACTCCAAGAACCGTTTTTCCGCCGCTGCCGTGTACATGAACCCTTTGACCGGGCACGAGGTGGGCATCGACTCCGCCGATAGGCGCGAAGAACAAAAACCCGTTCTCGTCGATATAGCGGACCATCAGACCGATTTCGTCGCAGTGGCCCGCAAGCATCACCCGCACCGGATCGCTCGCCTGTCCCCTGACGCAGCCGATAACGTTCCCCATCACATCGGTGCGCAACTCATCGCAGACCGGCTCGATTTCACGACGGATGATGCGCTGGGCGGGCTGTTCGAACCCCGAAGGGCTGGGCGCCTCAACAAGTTCTTTCAAAAAGGAGAAATGTTTGTTGTCCATAAGAAGCCTCGTTTATGGTCATTTGTCATTCGTCATCGGTCAATCATCACGCGTCACCGAATTCAAGCTTTTCAGTCGCCCCCCAGCGCCTTCTCCACCAGTGCCTCGCTGTTTTTCAGGCACTGTTCGAAATCCGCCGCGCCGAGTCCCGCCCCCAGAGCAATTCTGCGCGCCATCTCGACCGTGGTGAGATCGCCCGGAGCGTGGCTGTCGGTATTGACGACCAGCCTGGCCCCGCACCGCAGCGCCATCTGGGCCACATGACCGTTGCTCAGGCTGTGTCCCTTGCGGGTGGTGATCTCGAGACAGATGTTTCGCTGCGCCGCCCGCTGCACCTCCTGCTCACTGATCAGTCCAGGGTGCGCGAGAATGTCGATATCGGCATCGAGGCCGGCGCTGTTGGTTCCGGGAGCAACCGGCTCGACCAGGCTCTCGCCATGTACCACGACAATCTTCGCCCCCAAGGCGCGGGCCGCCCCGGCAGCCTCGGCGATCTGTTGCGGCGGGACATGCGTAAGCTCGATACCGGGCAGCACCACCAGCCCCCAGGCCTGTCCGAGCTCTGCTGCCACCCGGGCAAGGCGGGGAATGATAAAGTCCATATTCGACAGATCCCCATGATCGGTGATGGCCAGGGCGCGATAGCCAAGAACCGCGGCGCGCCGTGTCAGCTCTGCGGGAATCAACTCGCCATCACTGAAAATGGAGTGGGTATGAAGATCGATCATTGCGCTTCCTTAGCTCTATTTTTTGAATCATGCCGCTCAACCGGCGAGACCGAAATTCACCGGGATACCGGTGGATAGGTAAAAGGCCAGATCAGACAATGACCTCGCCGCCCTTCGGCCAAGGGTCTGCGGACGCCAGTTCTCCGAGTTGGGAATTTTTGAACGAGCGGATGACGCGCACCGGCACTGTTTGGCCGATAAGCGCAGCAGCGCCTGAAAAATTAATAATGCGGTTCCAGGTGGTGCGGCCGAAAAGCTGGCCGTCTCCCTGCCGGCTCTCCCCCTCGACCAGAACGGGCAGAACCCGGCCGAGATCGGCCTCCCAAATCTGCAGCCCGATCTCCTGCTGCATGGCGAGCATGCGGTCGAAGCGCTCCTGGCGGGCAGCAGCCGGAATCTCGTCGGCAAGCTCGGCAGCGCTCGTGCCGGTCCGCTTCGAGTAGAGAAATGTATAGACATCGGCATAGCGCACCCGCTCCATCAGTTCGAGGGTCTGCGCGAAGTCGTCCTCGGTCTCACCGGGGAACCCGACAATGACATCGGAGGTCAGCCGGATTTCGGGGCAGACCGCCTTGAGCCGCTCGACGCTGGCAAGGTATTTAGCGCGGGTATAGCCGCGATTCATCAGCGCAAGGATGCGATCAGAGCCGCTCTGCACCGGCAGGTGGAGATGCTTGCAGAGCTTTGGCAGTTCGGCAAAACAGTCGATCAGCTCATCGGAAAGATCTTTGGGATGCGAGGTCGTAAACCGGATCCGCTCGATTCCCGGGACCTGATGCACCCGGCGCAGCAGTTCGGCAAATGAGATTTCGCCGGGTTCTTTAAGGCCGTAGGAGTTCACGTTCTGCCCGAGCAGGGTGACCTCGCGCACGCCGCGATTCGCCAGATCGGCGATTTCTTTTACGATCTCACGGCTGTCGCGGCTGACTTCACGCCCGCGCACATGCGGCACGATACAGTAGGAGCAGAAATTATCGCACCCCTGCATGATGGTGACGAAGCTGGCGACTTTCGAGCGGCTGCCGCTGGTGGGAAAGAGGTTCTGGCGGGTCCCGTCATCGAGAAAATCGACCTCGAGACAGCGGTCCTGTCGCTCCGAAACGCAGCGCACCATTTCCGGCAGCTTGTGAACATTGTGCGTGCCGAAGACCAGGTCCACAAAGGGCAGCTTTTCAAGCAGGCGCTCGCCTTCCTGCTGGGCCACGCATCCGCCGACACCGATAATCAGGCGTGCATTGGCTGTTTTAAGAGGTTTAAAGCGTCCCAGATGGCCGTAAACCTTGCGTTCGGCTTTTTCGCGAACAGAACAAGTGTTCAGCAGAATAAGATCGGCCGCCTCCGGGGCGTCTACCCGCACATAGCCGGTCTTCTCGAGCAGATCGACGATCTGCTCCGAATCGACCACGTTCATCTGGCACCCAAAAGTTTCGAGATAGAATTGACTGCGCATGAGCGCTCTGGACTCCTTTTTTTCAGGAAAAATATCGCGGCAATGGTAATCAATGCCCGCTTGCCGTGTCAAACGATTTAACCGCGCGAAAGCTGTAAGAAAAATAAAGGGAGAGCGACGGATCAGGGCGTCTTGCCATTGCTGCGATGGACACCACGCGGCAGGAAAAGATTTTCCGGATGATTCGCCAGGATCGCCTGTTCCAGTACATGGGTCAGGCGCCCCGGATGCTCAAGACAAACGATGTGCAGATCACGCGTCGGCTCGCTTCCGGCAATCCTGACGCTGGCAAGCTCTTCGCCGTGAGGCTTGAACTCGAAATAGCGGATATTTTCAAGCGCGACCCCCATGCGGCGATTGCGCAGCAGGCCTTGTTGAATCAGGATGCGCCGATCGGTTAGCCCATAATAGGTCCGATCCCATTCAAGGCGCGCCACAATGAGGTGGCCGAGGGAGTAATAGAGGCCGGCGAAAATGAAAGGAACAGGAATCCACCCCAGCAGGGGCAGTGAATAAAAGGCGCCTGCGCTCAGCCCGACCATCTCCCAGAAGACTGCCAGCAGCAGGAGCAGAACCCCCATCACGCTGCGGCGCCAGTTGCGAAAAGTAAAACAGCGCGGCGCCGGCTTGGCCTCCCAGCGCAGCACCTCGCCCTCCTGCAGAAGATCGCTCCAGTCCATCAGCGCCCCTCCAGCACCCGGATGCGCTGCGCTGCGGCGCGCCCCATCTTGCCCCCCGGGTCGGCCTGCGCGACATTGCGGTAGAGTGCGAGCGCCTTGGCCCGCTGGCCGGTCTTTTCATACCCCTCGGCGAGCAGGAAACCACCCCCCGAGGTCGGCAGCAACTCCATGCTCTTCTCAAATTCAGCCACGGCCGCCGCAGGATCGTCTTTTTGCAGAAGAATGTAGCCGAGCCCGAGGTGCGACTCGTAATAATCGGAATCGAGCCCAATCGCCCTTTTCAGATACCGCCGGGCCGAAATCAGATCCTGCGCCTTGATCGAGGCCAGTCCCAATCCGGTATAAATCAGTGCCTCCTCGGGCGCTACGGCGAGAGCCTGCTGATACGTATCGATTGCCGCCTGAAGTTCCCCTTTCGCTTCAAGGCGGCGCGCCTGTTCATAGAGCTCGTATCCTGCCTGGCTCTGGCGCAGATCGGCTGTGGCTTGCAGAAAGGGGGCCGGGTCAAGAGTCAGGTTTGTACGGGCGGCATCGGCGCCGTAGCGAGCAGAGATATATCGCTGGTTCTCGAGCATCCGCTCTCTTGAAAAGGGATGGCTGCGAAACAGTCCCGACAGCCAGCCCGGCTCAGCGCCCCCTTCGATCTTGCGGTAAAAAATCTCCTGCACCTGAACCGCTCCGGACGGCGCGTAGCCGGCATCCACCA
>JAGXHK010000173.1 GCA_024636255.1 Desulfuromonadales bacterium
GGCCAGGAGTTCGGCGGTTACGCCTCGCAGGTCCGGCACGGCATCGACCGGGTCCGGGGCACACTCGAGAGGGTCGGTCAGATCCCGCTCGGTGGCACTGCGACCGGTACCGGCCTCAACACCCACCCCGATTTCGCGGCCGGTGTGCGCCGCCGGCTGGAAGAGGCGTCCGGCCTGACCATCTCTGCACCGCATGATCCTTTCGAAGCCCAGGCCAACCGTGATGCCCTGGTCGAACTGTCCGGCGCACTCAAGGTCTACGCCGTCTCGCTGAACAAGATCGCCAACGACCTGGCGCTGATGGGTTCCGGGCCCAGGGCCGGCCTCGCCGAAGTACACCTGCCCGAGCTGCAGAAGGGTTCATCGATCATGCCCGGCAAAGTCAACCCGGTTATGGCCGAAAGTCTGATGCAGGTCTGCACTCAGGTCATCGGCAATGACGCGGCCATCGGCATCGGCGGCCTCTCGGGAAATTTCGAGCTCAACGTCATGATGCCGGTCATGGCCCACAATCTGCTGCAATCGATCACGCTGCTGGCCAGCGGCGCCAGAGAGTTCACCCAGCGTTGCGTGCGGGGCATCGAGGCCGATCGGGAGCGCTGTGAGTCGATGGTCGAGAAGAGCCTGGCGATGGCGACCGCGCTGGCGCCGGCCATCGGCTATGATAAGGCGGCGGAAATCGCCAAGGAGAGCTATATGAGCGGCCGTACGGTGAGGGAGCTGGCCAGGGAGAAAAACGTGCTCCCAGAGCAGGAGCTGGAAAAAGCCCTCGATGCCAGGGCGATGACGGCACCCGGCATCCCGGGCAAAACGCGGTGAGGATTATCTGACTTATTCCTGGTTGCGGGGGCGGCCGCATTTCCAGCAGGCTCCGAACTGTCCCTCGTGCGTCTCGCCGCAGTGCGGGCAGGTCCAGGCACGCCGCTTCTGCCCGCCGGCAGCACGCCAGCCGTCGAGAAGCAGTTTGGCGCGCGGGTAGATCTCATCATCGATCACCCACAGCTCGGGAAAGCACTCGGTGAAGGGAATTTCTCCCATGGCGGAGAAGAGGTTTTCATTGCGCACCAGGCAGGCAATCCCCTCGCGCTCAAGAAGTTCGCGCAGCACGGTCGCTTCGACGCGCTGCCAGGGGCTGAAAGTGCAGAGTTTTTTCATGCTTTCTTCCGCGGCGACTCAGCTTTTTTTGCCTGACTTCTGCAGCTTCTGCACGAGTTCCTCACCGAAGACGCGCCGCTGCCAGGTTTTCATGGCCTCGACCTGAGACAGTTCTTCGGCATTTGCAGGCACGAGCCGGGAAATCTCTTCAAGAACAGCGTTGTTGATGAGAACGCCTGGATCCATGTCGAGCTCGGCGGCCTTGTCCTGACGCCACCTCTTGAGAGTCGATAGACGGGCCTCGGCGTGCGGGTCGCGCTCCAGGCGTTCCTGACGGGGGAAGATCGGCAGGTCAGCTTCGGGAAGCGCCTGGGCCGCTTCGATGATCTTCAACCAGCGGCTGCCGTAGCGATCGGCCAGCCGCGGGGAAACGCCTTCGATACCGATGAGCCCCTGATGATTGCGCGGCGCGTTGCAGGCGAGATCAAGCAGGGTGCGGTTGCCCACCACCTTGAACGGGGGACAGTCGCGGCGACGCGCCTCGCCGTCGCGAAACTGCAATAACCCCTCGAGAACCGCAAGTTCGCGCGCATCGAGCCGCCCTGCTCCCTTGAAACGCAGAAACAGCGGCCCATCGGATTCGGCGTGGCGCACTTTTTCGAGCAGCGCGAACTCCTCGGCCGCCCATTCATGCCGGCCGAGCTGATGCAGGCGCTCCTCGAGCAGCGCAGCGAGCCGGTGCAGGTGGCGGGTATCCTCGGCCGCGTAGCGGATCATCTCCTCTGGCAGGGGGCGCCGCGACCAGTCCGCACGCTGAAAGGCCTTATCGAGAGTGACCGCGAAATACTTGCGCAGCATATCGGCCAGACCGACCTTTTTCTCCCCGATGAACTGGGAGGCGATCATGGTGTCGAAAAGCCCGCGGACCTCAATGCCGAAGTCGCGGTGCAGACAGCGGATATCGTAATCCGCCGCGTGAAAGATTTTTCGCACCCGCGGCTCGGCCAGCACCTCGGCCAGCGAATCGAGGTCTGCCCCGGAAAGAGGATCGATCAGCCAGGTGTTTTCCAGCGTCGAGACCTGCAGCAGGCAGACCTTCTCCCGATAATTGTGCATCGAATCGGCTTCGAGATCGACAGCAATCACGCTCTGGCACGCCAGATCTTCGGCAAGGCGGGAAACTTCGTCGGTCGTTGTCAGGATGGGGGGAAGACTCATTCGTGGTGGTAACTCCATATTCGTAAGATGGTTCATCATGACAGAATCAATCTGTCGGGGCAAGCAGGCGCAGAGCTTTCTGGTGGGCGCCGTGCAGAGCTAGGCTCTGCAGATCTGCGGCGGGAATCCACTGCGCCCCCGTCCCTTCCGCAACGATCTGTATCGCCGGGCGGCAGCGGAAGATATGGAGCTCGAGCCGAAAATGGCTGTAAATGTGCTTGACCATGCCGACCGGAGAAGGAGCGGCTCCACCCAGGTGCAGGCCGAGGCGCCGGGCGGTACCCGCAGCCTCTTCCCCGGTGGCGAATTCTGCCGTCGGCAGCTCCCACATGCCGCCGAGCAGACCCTCGTAGGGGCGGCGCCGCACCAGCACAGCGCCGTCTCGCTCGATCAGCAGGGCCACCTGGCTGCGCAGGGGGACCGGCTTGCGGGCGATTTTCAGTGGCAGATCCGCCTCCAGTCCCAAAATCCGGGCCCTGCACAGTTCTGAGAGCGGGCATGCGGGGCAGCGCGGCCGGCGTGGCACACAGATGGTCGCCCCCAGGTCCATCATCGCCTGGGCGTAATCATGAGGGGCGCCCGCCGGCGTCAGGAGTTCGGCCCAGCACCAGAGCTTTTTCTCCGCAGCGCTGCTTCGCGGATTCTCCTGCAGGGCGAAGAGCCGGCAGAGGACCCGGCGCACGTTGCCATCGAGGATCGGAGCTTTTATATCGAAAGCGATGGAGAGAATCGCCCCGGCGGTAGAGCGCCCCACTCCCGGCAGGCCCAAAAGACCCTCGAGACTGTCCGGGAAGCGGCCTCCGTGCTCGGCGACGAGCACTTGCGCGGCCGCGTGCAGGTTGCGGGCCCGGGAGTAATAGCCGAGCCCGGCCCAAAGCGCGATCACCTCATCGATATCGGCCGCGGCCAACGCTGCAACCGTGGGGAAATGTTGCAAAAAGCGCGTGAAATAGGGGATCACCGTGCCCACAGTGGTCTGCTGCAGCATGATCTCCGAGAGCCAGACTCGATAGGGATCGCGGCTATGGCGCCAGGGCAGGTCGCGCCCCTCTCGCCCGTACCAGGCGAGCAGACGGTCGGCTACAGCGTCTGGCGTGAACGGAAGTTCTGGCGCAAGGACAGGGTCTGCCGCGCTCTTGCGCGCGCCACCCATCAGCCGATCTCTTTTAGGGCGGCGAGGGTTGTCTCCATCTCCTCGCGGGTTCCGATCGAGACGCGCAGGCCGTGGGCCAGGGCGTTATCGGTGAAGTGACGCACCAGAATACGGCGCGTGTAGAGGGACTGGTAGACCCGTGCGCCATCCCGATCCGGCGGGGTGATGAACACGTAATTGCCGCTCGAGGGAATCACCTGGTAGCCGGCGTCCCGCAGCCCGGTGCTGAACCACTCGCGGGTTTCGCAAATGCGGGCCACGCAGGTGCGGAAATAATCCTGATCGGCCAGCGCCGCCCGGGCCGCCGCCTGGGCGAGGCGGTCGAGGTTGTAGTGGTCGCGGATTTTGTCCAGAGCGGCGATCACCTCGGGGCGGGCCACCGCCAGCCCAAGGCGCATGCCGGCCAGCGAATAGCTCTTGGAGAGGGTCCGTGTCACAACGACATTCTGGCATTTTCCAACCAGCTCGAGGGCATTGCCTTGTGCAAAATCGGCATACGCCTCATCGACCACCAGCATGCCGGCGACCCGCCCGGCGAGATCCTCGATGGTTTCTAGGGAGAAGGAGAAACCGAGGGGCGCGTTGGGGCTGGTCAGAAAAAAGATTTTTCCAGGATATCGGGCGGGAAAATCCTTGAGCGCGAAATCGCCGGTGAGCCCGAAGGTTCGCACCCGCGCGCCCTGAATCGCCGCCAGCGTTGAGTAATAACTGTAAGAGGGGTGCACGTAGGCAATCTCATCCCCCTCGCCGGCAAAGGCGCGGATCAGGTTGTTGAGAACTTCATCCGAGCCATTGGCCATGATCACCCATGAAGGATCGAAGCCGTAGAGCCGTGCCGCCTCATCGCGCGCCGCCATGCTGGCGGCATCCGGGTAGCGGCGCAGACCTGCGCCATCCTCGGCAAGCTCGGCTCGAATCGCCTCGATCGCCCGCGGCGAGGGAGGATAGGGATTCTCGTTGGTATTGAGCTTGATCCAGGCCTGCCCGTCGCGCGGCTGGAAGCCCGGCACGTAGCCGGCCATGTTTCTGATGTTTTCACGCAGTGGAATCATTTACAAACCCTTTTTCCACCAAAGAGCACACAGAGTTCGCGGAGGGAAATCAGAGAAAATACACTTTTTTCGAGTACATCTGCTGTGCTCTCTGTGAGCTCTGTGGTTCAGGACCTTATACGTTAAAAAGTTTCCAAAATCTCATATTGCGTATTTCTTTTTGCCGGCGTAAAGCCCGCCCCCCGCGCCAGTTCGACCACGTCTTGCTGCGACATGCGAAATGAGCAGCCGGCGGCGGCGACCACGTTTTCCTCCAGCATCGTACCGCCCAGGTCATTGGCCCCGAAGAAAAGCGCCACCTGCGCCATGCCTGCCCCCTGTGTCACCCAGCTCGCCTGGATATTCGCCACATTATCGAGCACGATGCGCGAGAGGGCCAGCACCCGTAGGTACTCGACGCCGCTGGCGGTCTCGCCGCCCAGTTCGGTGTTGTCCGGCTGAAACGTCCAGGGGATAAAGGCTGTGAAGCCGCCGGTTTTCGCCTGGATCTCGCGGATGCGCAGCAGATGTTCGACAATATCCGCAGGCCGCTCGCGCGAACCAAACATCATGGTGGCCGTGGTTTTCATGCCCAGGGCGTGCGCCTGTTCCATCACCGCCGCCCAGTCGCGCCAGCCGATCTTGTTCGGCGAGATCTCCTGGCGCACGTCGTCGACCAGCACCTCGGCGCCGCCGCCGGGCACAGAATCAAGTCCCGCCGCTTTCATGCGCGCCAGACAGTCGGGCATCGAGAGATCGGAGAGCCGCGCGATGTGAATCACTTCCGCAGGCGAGAGAGAGTGGATCTGCACCTGCGGAAAGCGCTGCTTAAGCTCGCGAAAAAGCGCCTCGAACCACTCGATGCGCAGCTCAGGGTGCAGACCGCCCTGCATCAGCAGCTGGGTGCCGCCGTGTTCGACCAGTTCCTGCACCTTGGCGTAGATCGCCTCCGGCGCGAGCAGATAGGCATCGGCGGCCTCAGCGTCGCGATAAAAGGCGCAGAAGCGGCACTGCGACTGGCACACATTGGTGTAGTTCACGTTGCGATCGACCACGAAAGTGACCCGGCTGTGCGGATGCCGGCGCTGCCGGATGCGATCGGCGAGCCTTCCCACCGCCAGCAGGTCGGCTTCGGTGAGCAGCCAGAGAGCTTCGTCCCGGTCGATGGGGCGGCCTTGATCGATTTTTTCGGAGATGCTTTCAACCATTCGATTTCCGTAGGGGCGAACCTTGTGTTCGCCCTGTCTTGTGAATCCGAAAAGCGGGCGAACACGAGGTTCGCCCCTACAAAGTTAATACACCCTGATCTCCCGATAAAGAGTATCTCGCTCCACCGGCACCTTTCCCGCCTTGCGGATCAGGCCGATGATCTGCTCCTTGCCGAGCGCCTGGGGCGAATCGGCGCCGGCGTCGTGGCCGATCTTCTCCTCGACCACCGTGCCGTCGAGATCGTTGACCCCGAAGGCGAGGGCCACCTGGGCGATCTTGAGGCCGAGCATCACCCAGTAGGCCTTGAGGTGGCGAAAGTTATCCAGATAGATGCGGCTTACTGCCAGGGTCTTGAGGGCATCAACCCCGCCTACCCCTCTGGCTCCCGGAACGCGGGTGTTGTCGGGCTGGAAAGCCAGGGGGATGAAAGCCTGAAAACCGCCGGTGCGATCCTGCAGCGCGCGCAGCCGGCCGAGATGGTCGACCCGTTCTGCAAAGGTTTCCAGATGACCGAAGAGCATGGTGGCGTTGGTCTTCAGCCCGGCGCGGTGCGCCTGTTCGGTGACTTCCAACCAGCGTGCGCCGGAGATCTTCTCGGGGCAGATCTTGTCGCGCACCTCCTGGCCGAGAATCTCGGCGCCGCCCCCCGGCATCGAGCCGAGGCCGGCCTCGCGCAGAGCGGCAATCACCTGCTCGACACTCTGCTGGCTGATCTGCGCAAAGTAATCGATCTCCACCGCGGTGAACGCCTTGATATGCAGGTCCGGACTCTCCGCCCTGATCGCCGCCAGCATCTTCAGGTAAAAATCGAAAGGCAGATCAGGATGCAGCCCGCCGACCATGTGGATCTCTGTGGCCCCGGCGGCCTGGGCTTCTGCAGCCCGGGCAAGAATATCGTCAAGAGTCAGGGTGTAGCACCCCTTCTCCCCAGCCTCCTTGTGAAAGGCGCAAAAGGTACAGCGATTGACGCAGATATTGGTGTAGTTGATGTGGCGATTGGCATTGAAATAGACCCTGTCGCCGTTTTCGCGCCGGTTCGCCAGCGCCGCCAGTTCGCCGACGGCGAGCAGGTCCGGACTCGCGAACAGCTCCAGAGCCTCGTCATCGCTGATGCGTGCGCCGTGTTCGATCTTGCTGCGGATGTTTTGTAACACTGAGGTCATTTGCAGTCTCTTTAACACGAAGACACGAAGGGAAAGCAAAGGCTTAAGGCATGAAGAAAACCGAAACTAGAATCATTTGACTGCATTGAAAAACAACGGCGACTTTCGTACTTTTATCCTGTTCATCCTGTAAATTCCGCCGTTTTCGTCTTCTTGCCTTAGCTTTTTCTTCGTGCCTTCGTGTTTATTTGTTTGACGATTTTCACCTGTGCTCTGCGCAAGAAGCCGCTTACTGCTTATTTTTCCGCATCGCCCCAGCGCTGAAAAAGCCGGTGTTCGATGCCGAGACTATCGAGAATTTTGCCAACCAGGTAGTCGACCAGATCCTCGATTTTGCTGGGTCGATGATAAAAAGCCGGCATAGCCGGCAGAATGTGAGCGCCGGCGCGCGCCAGGCGCAGCAGGTTCTCGAGATGGATGGCGTTGAACGGCGTCTCGCGCGGCACCAGCACCAACGCGCGACGCTCCTTGAGGGCCACGTCGGCGGCGCGCTCGATCAGGTTTTCGCTGACGCCGGCGGCCAGCCGCCCCACCGTCCCCATCGAACAGGGAACGATCACCACCGCCTCGGGTGCCGAAGAACCGCTGGCGATAGGGGCGAACAGATCCGCCTGGTCGTAATGGGAGATATGCGGGTTGCCGCCGTAATAGTCGCGCAGAAGGGCGGTGCGCTCGCGGGTCCCGCCTTCCAGAACGAGGCCGGTTTCGTAGCGCAGCACGTCGAGCCCCGAGGCGGTCGCCAGCAGGGTGACCCGCCGTCCGGCGCTGAGCAGCTCTTCGACCAGGCGCAGGGCATAGATCGAACCGGAGGCCCCGGTGATGGCGACGACGATCTGTTTCTGCATACCGCTCCTTCCTATCTACACCAGGGCATCGATCAGAGTGAATGCAAAGATGGTCACGCTGATGTAGCCGTTCATATTGAAAAAGGCTGCGTCGATCCGCGAGAGATCATCGGGCCTGACCAGCAGATGTTCATAGATCAGCAGACCGGTTACCACGAGCACGCCGCAGAAATAGATCCAGCCGAGTCCGGTTCCGAACAGCAGGAGCAGCAGCAAAAAGACCATCATCCCGTGGAACAGGCGCGCCAGCCAGATGGAGCGCACCACCCCGAGCCTGGCGGGAATCGAGTGCAGCCCGCGCACGCGATCGAACTCCAGATCCTGCAGCGCATAGAAGATATCGAAGCCGGCCACCCAGAAGAGAACGGCGAGTCCAAGCGCGACGATCTGCCAGCTGACGGCGCCGCGCAGAGCGATCCAGGCGCCGACGGGAGCCGCTGCCAGACAGATGCCGAGCACCACGTGCGCCAGCGCCGTAAAGCGCTTGCAGTAGGAGTACAGAAAAAGAAAGAACAGGGCCACCGGAGAAAGGTAGAAACAGAGCGGATTGAGCATCCAGGCAGCCAAGAGCAGCAGAGCGAAGGATGCCACCACGAAAATCCAGGCCTCGCCGCTCGAGACCTTTCCTGCGGGGATGTGGCGCTGCGCGGTGCGCGGATTCTCAGCGTCGATATGCGCATCGATGATCCGGTTCAGCCCCATCGCCCCGGAACGGGCACCGACCATCGCCAGGCAGACCCAGAAGAGCTGGCCGAGGGTGGGCGGAGCGTTATTCGCCAGAGAAGCCAGAACCACCCCCATCAGCGCAAAGGGGAAAGCGAACACGGTGTGGGAGAACTTGATCATCTCCAGCAGAGTGCGGGTCTTGTCGAAAAGGGTGGTGGCAGTCATCATCTGTTCCTGTTGCAGGGGCTGTCTCATTCCTGTCGAGGCCGCAAGTTTACACGTCTGCCCGCCCCCAGACAAGACCGAAGAAAGGGAGGGCGGAGCGAGTGTTATGGAGCGGATATGCGGCAGCGGGGAGATGTGCCGAAAAAGTGAGTTCGATTACCAGCAGTGGCGGTACGGATAGGGCGCAGACCAGGAGTGGCAGAACGGATCGTGCCAACGCTGATAGCGAAACGAGCGGCGCAGGCGCTCGCGCTTCTCCCCCTCGCTGGGCCAGGGGTGGATCTCGCCGACGGTAAAAACGGGCAAGCCGGGCTCGCCCTGCCGTGCTCCCACCAGCGTAGCCGTCAGGGTGACGAGCCGCCCGGGCGCATAGGTTTCACGCTCAATCCGGGTGGAGTGGGCGATAAATCGACCGCAACTCTGTGCATCCCTCAGCGGTCGACCTTCTTCGCTGAGCGGATAGCATTCAATCTCGAGAACCACCTGATCTTCTTTTCTTTCCGATCCGGAGATTTCTCCCGCCAGAAGAAGCCGGGTCCCGAGATAATATTCCGGATGTCGCCGGACATCCTGCAGAGCTAACCCGTGGGCCACCGCATAGAAGGCATCCTTTGAGACCGGATAGTTCCACCCGCCCTCTGCCTGTCCGGATACTGTCAGCAGAAGAAGCAGGATACCTATGACGAATCGCATGTGCATACCAACCTCCCCGTTTGCCCCATTTTACTGTAAAAACCCCCCGGCGGGCCAGGGGGGGACTTCCAAAAGGCCATTTCCTGCCCCCCTCTTGCCAAGTTGCACTTATCCTTCATACTTGAAAAACCATGAAAGAAAAGGAGCCTCTCAATGCCTGACGACATGACATTTGCCTGTACTCATTGCGACCACAACATTGACATCAGCGACGTGCGCAACGTCAACGACGTCGCCTGCCCCGGCTGTAGCCGCCTCTACCGCGTCCGTTACATCGACCAGGAAAGCGCCTGGGAGATCCTCCCGATCCGGGGGATTGAAGGCGAGCAGGGAGAGCCTGCCGAGCGCGACGAGGACCATCCGTTTCGGGTGCTGCGGGAAAATGCCGGAATGCGCAAGGACGATGCGGATAAGCTGTGATCTTCTGCCCGGCGGCTGGGGGTTGAGCGGTGCGTGCGAAATGCACCTATCTCGTTTTCAGCCCGGCGCACTCAAGGGGTAGGCGCGGATGAGCGCGAGGAAATCGTCTCCGTATTTTTCAAGCTTATGGCGCCCCACCCCGTTTACGCGCAGCAGATCCTGCTCATCCTGCGGCAGATCGCGCGCCATCTCTGCCAGCGTGCCATCGCCAAAGACCACATAGGGCGGCACGCCGGCCTTATCGGCCAGGCGCTTACGCAGGGCGCGCAATTCTGAAAAGAGGGTCTCGTCGTAAGGCCCGATATCCTCGCGCCCGGAACGGCGCTTTTCCTTGCGTGCGGCACGCAGTCGCGGTCTGGCGAGTTGCAGTGGTTCTTCACCGCGCAAGATTGATTTGGCGCTCGGGGCAAGGCGCAATACAGAGTAGTTCTCCACATCCTGTATGAGATAACCGCGCTGAACCAGCTGGCGGATGACGCCCGCCCAGACGTCGCTGCTCTGCTGCCGACCGATGCCCCAGGTCGAGAGGCGATCGTGCCCCAATTTGCGGATCCGCTCGGTATCCGCGCCGCGCAGCACCTCAATGACGTGCCCCGCACCGAATCGTTGTCCCACCCGATAGATACAGGAGAGGACCATCTGGGCATCGGTCAGCGCATCGTAGCGCTCAGGGGGATCGAGGCAGATGTCGCAGTTTCCGCAATCCGCATCGAGATTTTCGCCGAAGTACCCGAGCAGGGCGCGGCGCCGGCAGGTCAGCGGCTCGGCAAAGGCGGTCATGGCATTGAGCTTATGCAGTTCGATGCGTTTCTGCTCGGCATTGCTGCTTTTTTCAATCAGGCTGCGCACGACGGCAATATCGCCGTAGCCAAAGAGCAGCAGGGCCTCTGCGGGCAAACCGTCGCGCCCGGCGCGGCCCGTCTCCTGATAATAGCTTTCGATGTTTTTAGGCAGATCGTAATGCACGACAAAACGCACGTTCGGTTTATCCACCCCCATGCCGAAGGCGACAGTCGCCACCACAACCTGCAGATCGTCGCGTAAAAAAGCCTCCTGCACGCGCTGTCTTTCTTCATCCGGGAGTCCTGCATGGTAGGGTGCAGCACGGTAACCGGCCTGCTGCAGCCGGGTGGCGATTTCTTCGACCCGTTTGCGCGACAGGGCATAGATGATACCCGCCTCATCCTTTCGCAATGCCAGGAAATCGAGCAGCTGCTTTTGCGGCCGGCTTTTCTCGACTACTGTGTAGCGGATATTCGGCCGGTCGAACCCGGCCACGAAAAAGTGCGCCTGCTCGAGGCCAAGCTGACGGCGGATATCGGTGCGGGTCTGGGTGTCGGCAGTGGCGGTCAGTGCGATGAGCGGAGTGGTCGGAAAGATTTGGCGCAGACGGCCGAGTTGCACATACTCGGGACGGAAATCATGACCCCACTGGGAAACGCAGTGCGCTTCGTCGATGGCGAATAACGCCAGGGGAATCTCTCGCAGGCGCTCGATAAAACCGTTGCTGAGCAGCCGCTCGGGCGCGATATAGAGCAGGTCAAGCCGGCCCTCGTGCAGCTGCGCCAGCACCTCACGAGCCTGCGATGCCTTGAGAGATGAGTTGTAGAAAGCCGAGCGCACCCCGTTGGCGCGCAAAGCATCGACCTGGTCCTTCATCAACGAAATAAGAGGAGAGACCACCACAGCGACACCGGGGCGATGCACGGCAGGGATTTGATAGCACAACGACTTGCCGCCGCCGGTCGGCATAAGGACAAAGGCATCTTCGCCGCGCAGCAGGCAGTCGATGATTTCGTCCTGTGGAGGACGAAATTCATGGTATCCAAAGGTGGCGCGCAGGGTATCGAGCGGTGTGCGCTCAGAATTCATATGCAACTCTTTCACTGCTATTCACGAGCCTGCAGGTCGCAGGAGCCTCGCAGGGTTCTTTCAGGATGTTCCGGGAGCGGGCTCTTTTTCTGCACACCATTTTAGACCATGCAGAACAAAGACGGCATAAAAAAAGCCCCCTGAACTGAGCCAGGGGGCAGTAATGATCTGGTGCGGTCAAGAGATCTCAGAAAACCGCCAACCGGGCGAGATCCATGATCGGACTCGGCACGATGCCGAGAAGCAGCACACCGGCAAGCGCCAACACGATCGACAGCATCGCGCCGGCCGGCATCTTGACCCAGCTGAAATCTTCGGCCGGTTCACGGAAGTACATATAGACCATGACCCGCAGGTAGTAATACAGGGAAACTGCAGAGTTGAGTACGCCGAGCACGGCGAGCCAGACATAACCCGCCTTGAGGGCACCGGCGAATATGTAGAATTTCCCGGCAAAACCAGCGGTCGGCGGGATCCCCATCAAAGAGAGAAGGAAAATCGTCAGGGCGATCCCCAGGAAAGGCCGGCGGTAACCCAGCCCTGAAAAGCCCTCCAAGGTAAGATTCTCTTCTCCGCGTTTGCCGGCCAGAACCAGCACCGCGAAGGCGCCGATGTTCATGAATGTATAGGCAAGCAGATAAAAGAGGATACCCGCCTTGCCGACCTCGTTGGCCGCCACCATTCCGACCAGCGCATAGCCAGCGTGAGCTATCGATGAGTAAGCGAGCATGCGCTTGATGTTGTCCTGGTTAATGGCGATGATGTTGCCAACGATCATCGTCAGAACAGCCAGAATCCACAGCAGAGAAGTCCATTCTCCCTGCAACTCTTCCAGTCCAACGAAAAACACCCGAAGAAAAGCGGCAAAAGCGGCAGCCTTGGGTCCTGCGCTCATAAACGCAGTGATCGGCGTCGGGGCACCC
>JAGXHK010000174.1 GCA_024636255.1 Desulfuromonadales bacterium
CCATCGCGGCTGGGACATCGGTGGCCTGGAGCTGGCCCGCACCCTGGCGGCTGAGCTTGGTGCCCCGCTCGAGGCGGCGTCGGTCACGCGCCTGCTGGTCGATCTCAATCGCGCCCCCCACAACTCAAAGGCGCTGTTTTCGGATTTCACCCGCGATCTGCCGAAGCCGGAAAAAGCGCGTATTCTCGCGCGTTATTACTTTCCCTTTCGCCGCCGGGTCGAAGAGCAGGTCCGCCATCTTCTGCGCGATGGGCGCGATGTGATTCATCTGGCCGTGCACAGTTTCACCCCCGCGCTGCGCAGCGAGGCGCGCAATGCCGATCTCGGGCTGCTCTACGATCCGGCCCGGCCGCGCGAAAGTGAATTCTGCGCCGCCTGGCAGAGCGCTCTGCACGAACTCGAACCCGACTTGCGGGTGCGGCGCAATTATCCGTATCGCGGGGTCACCGATGCCATGGTCACATGGCTGCGCCGCGCTCTTCCAGCAGAGCACTACCTGGGTCTTGAACTCGAGGTGAATCAGGCAATCGTCCGTGGCGAAAAGGGTGCGTGGCTGAGGCTGCAGCAGGTTCTGGGTACCTCGCTGCGCATGCTTTCCGTAAGCTGAGCTTTCGTCTTTCCGGCCATCTGGAGAATAATTCTCTGTAGAGATTGAAAGTCGAAAAATCTTCGCTAGAATTCTTTTGTTACCTTTCCCGGCCAGCAGAGAAACCCGGGCGATAGCCGCGCGCCGGGGACATTCAATGAAGGAGGATTGATCATGCCTGAATTTGCCCACCCCTTTTCGGGAAACGCGTCCGAGCGCAAACTGACCAAGGCGGAGGTGATCCGCGCTATCCGTTATTCCATCGCCGCTGAATACGAAGCGATTCAGCTTTACATGCAGCTGGCGGAATCTCTCGACGACAAGCTGGCCAAAGAGGTTCTAATCGACGTGGCCAATGAAGAGCGCGTCCACGCCGGCGAGTTTCTGCGCCTGCTCAAGCACCTCGATCCGGATGAAGAGAAGTATTATCAGGAAGGGGTCGAAGAAGTTGAAGAGATGATGGAAGAGCTGGATATGAAAAAATAGATCGATTTTGAGAGCCGAGGCTCAAAACACATCAAATCCCTGCTGTTAGGAGGACCAAACATGATCCGTTCACTCTGCTGGGGCCTTTCCCTGCTCCTGGCCGGCGCCACTCTGGCCGCCGGCGCCGATGACCTGATGAAGCGCGCCCAAGGGCAGTTCAAGCCGATTCCCCAGACGCCTCCGGTGATCGAAGGCAATGAGGCGACCCCGGAGAAAGTAGAACTCGGGCGCATCCTCTATTTTGACCCGCGTCTTTCCGAATCGCACCTGATCAGCTGCCAGACCTGCCATAACGTCGGACTCGCTGGAGTCGATCTGCAGGAGACCTCCATCGGTCACGGCTGGCAGAAGGGGCCGCGCAATGCCCCAACGGTCTTTAACGCGGTCTTTAACGTCGCTCAGTTCTGGGACGGGCGCGCCAAGGATCTGGCCGAGCAGGCCAAAGGCCCGGTCCAGGCGAGCGTCGAGATGAACAGTACGCCGGAGCTGGCGGTGAAGACGCTCAACAGCATGCCGGAGTACAAGGAGGCTTTTGCCGCGGCCTTCTCCGATCAGAAGGACCCGGTCACCTTCGACAATATGGCCAAGGCGATCGAAGTCTTCGAGGCGACCCTGGTCACGCCTAATGCGCCGTTCGATAAATACATCAAAGGGGACGAAAAGGCGCTTTCCGCCCAGCAAAAAAAAGGTCTTCAGCTGTTTATGGACAAGGGGTGCGTGAGTTGCCACAATGGGATCAACGTCGGCGGGCAGGGATATTACCCCTTCGGTGTGGTTGAGAAGCCGGGCGCGGATATTCTTCCCCCCGAGGATAAAGGACGCTACGCGGTGACCAAGACGGCCAGTGACGAGTACGTTTTCAGATCGCCCTCACTGCGCAATATCGATTTGACGCCGCCATATTTTCATTCCGGAAATGTCTGGCCCCTCGAGCAGGCGGTGGCCGTGATGGGTTCGGCCCAGCTCGGCATCAGCCTCACCGACCAGGAGGCAAAGGACATCAAGGCCTTTCTGGTGGCTCTTAACGGCGACCAACCTGAGGTTCTGCACCCGCTGCTGCCTCAGAGAACCCCTGAAACACCCAAGCCCGCCCTCTCTGTCAAAAAGCAGTAGGCGGTCTGTTCGGCCCTCAACTGAAAAGCCCCCCCGGTGGGGGCTTTTCAGTGGCAGGCTGGTTGGGCAAAGGAGCACCTCACCTCCATGGCCGACGCCATTCTCAAGCAAGATCGTAACTGCTGGCGTATCTGCCGGGCGCGCAGAGTAGGCTTTCTGGTCGACGGAGAAGCCTATTTCTCGACTCTGGCCCAGGCGCTGGAGCAGGCCCGGCGCTCTGTTTTCATCATCGGCTGGGATGTGGACAGCCGCATTCTGCTGCGCCGGGACGGCGAAACGCGCGAATTTTCCGACCGACTCGGTCCCTTTCTCAACGAACTGGCAGCGCGAAATCAAGATCTGCAGATTTACATCCTCGACTGGGATTTCGCCATGCTCTATGCCTTCGAGCGCGAGCCTCTGCCGATTTTCAAGCTCGACTGGAATACGCATGAACGTCTGCATTTCGAGCTGGACAGCCGCCATCCGGTGGGCGGGGCGCATCATCAGAAAATCGTGGTGATCGATGACCGACTGGCCTTCGTCGGTGGGTTCGACCTGGCAGTGGGGCGCTGGGACACACAGGAACATGTCCCGCATCACCCCCAGCGGAGGGATAACGGCCATTCCCATCGCCCCTTCCACGACGTGCAGATGATGGTCAGCGGCGAGGCGGCCCGTGCGCTGGGCGAACTGGCGCGCGAGCGCTGGCAAAGGGCAGCAACCTCCCGTGAGCCGGTGTCGCTGGGGGAGGCGGAAGAGAACGGCTGGGTGGAAGGCGCCGAGGTGGCGATGGAGGAGGTATCCGTAGCGATTGCGCGCACGTTGCCGCCTTATGCCGAATATGCCGGCGTCGATGAGGTCAAGCAACTCTACCTCGATGCCATCGCAGCGGCGAGGGAAATCATCTACGTCGAGAATCAGTACTTCAGCTCAGCAGCGCTGGGCAGCGCCCTGGCAGAGCGCCTTGCGGAGGATGATGGGCCCGAAATCATTCTGATCCTGCCGCGCGAGTGCACAGGCTGGCTCGAGGAAACAACCATGGGCGTATTGCGTGCGCGTCAGCTCGAACTCCTGCGCGCCGCCGACCGGTACGGCCGACTGCGGGTCTTTTATCCCCATCGGGATGAGCTGGAGGACGAATTTATCAACGTTCACGCCAAAGTTCTTATCGTCGATGACCGGCTGGTCCGCATCGGTTCATCGAATTGGAATAACCGTTCCCTCGGCCTGGATACCGAGTGCGATCTGGCCGTCGAAGCCGGCGGCTCGGAAGCGGTTGAGCGTGCCATCGCCAGATTCCGCCATAGCTTGCTGGCAGAGCACCTCGGCACCTCGATTGAAGAGGTCTCCAGCGCCGTTCGAGAGGCTGAGAGCCTGATCCCAGCGATAGAAAAGCTGCAGGGAAACGCGCGCACTCTGCAGCCGCTTGAGCCTCAGGTCGATCCCTTGTTGAAACATCTGGTCCCTGAAGGCGATATCCTCGATCCCGAAAAACCGGTCAGCCTCGATCGTTTCGTCGAAGATATTGTCCCGGCAGGAGAAAAGGGAGAACCGGCACGCTTTCGGTTCGGCAAGGGAACAATTCTGATTCTTCTGCTGCTGGCCGCTTTCGCCATGGCTGCTGCCTGGCGCTGGACCCCGCTGAAGGATTATCTCAACATCGAAACCATGCAGGCTTGGGCGCATTGGGTGCAGGCCAGCGTATTCACGCCCGTGATCCTTTTGGCGATTTATGTCGTCGGCGGCTTCCTCCTGGTGCCCGTGACCCTGATGATCCTGGTGACGGTGCTGACTTTCGGTCCTTGGCTCGGGTTCGCCTATGCGTTCGCCGGTTCGGTGCTGAGCGCTCTGGCGGCTTACGGGGTCGGCCTGTTCCTGGGGCGCGGTGCGGTGCGTCGGCTGGCCGGGTCACGACTCAACCGCATCAGCCGCTGGCTGACGCGGCAGGGATTTTTCGCCGTCATGGCGGTGCGCATCATTCCCGTGGCCCCGTTTACGGTGGTGAATCTGGTCGCCGGGGCGAGCCATATCCGTTTCTGGCATTTTTTCGGCGGCACCGTCGCCGGAATGGGCCCAGGAATTCTGGCCATAGCCATTTTCGGCGGCAGCCTGGAGCGGGCCGTGAAAAACCCCGATCCGGCCACCTGGTTGATCGTGGCCGCAGTCGTGGCCGGCATGGCTCTTCTCCTCTGGTTTTTGCGGCGTTTTGTCAGCCGGCGGTTTTCGCCGGAAAAGAAAGGGGAGGGGGAATCGAAATAACCGCAATGACAACGAAATCCGGCGATCAGGCCGAGCGGCTGGTGGTCGCTTCTTACAATATTCATCAATGTGTCGGCAGCGACGGTTTGCGCGATGTGCAGCGCGTCGCCGAGGTGATCCACCAACTCGAGGCTGACGTGGTCGCATTGCAGGAAGTCCATGTCGAGCTCGGTGAGCACGACCAGGCGATGCAGCTCGACTCCCTGGCTCGGCTCACCGGGCTCAAGGCCTTTTCAGGGCCGACGATTCATCGTGCCGACGGGCATTACGGCAATGCCATGCTGGTGCGCAAGGCCGTCAAGCAGGTGCGCCGCTATGATCTGAGTTATGGTCGCTTTTGCGAGCCGCGCGGTGCCCTCGATGTGGAGCTTGCGGCTGGTCCGCGAATTCTCACCACCCACCTCGGTTTGCGCCCTGCCGAGCGGCGTTTCCAGATTCGCCGGCTGCTGGAGATCATCGAAAGCGCGCAGCGCCATTCGCTGATTCTGGTCGGCGATCTCAACGAATGGCTGCCCTGGGGACGCCCGGCGCGCTGGCTGCACGGGCGCTTCGCCAGCGCGCCGGCCCGGCGAACCTTCCCTGCCCGCTTTCCTCTCTTTTGCCTCGACCGAATACTGGTGCGTCCTGCCGCGGCGCTCGGCGACCTGCAGGCCTGGAACAGCGATCTCGCCCGCCGCGCGAGCGATCATCTGCCGTTGCGTGCGGAGATTCTCCTGGATGAAATGAGGGATTAATTGCGTCGCCACAGCAGGCAGCGCACGCTGATCACAAGCAGGTAGACCGCTCCGGCCAGGATGATGATCGTCGCTCCGGCGGGAAGGTTGGGGCGGTAGCTCAGGACCAGGCCCCCGCTGGTGAAAGCCATGCTCAGGAAGGTGCCGAGAATCATGATCTGCCACAAAGTGCGCACGAAAAAATTGGCGATCGCAACCGGCAGAGTGAGCAAAGCAATGACCATAATGACACCCACCACACTGACCAGCAGGACGACCGTCAATGCGGTCAGGCAGAGAAGCAGCAGGTAGAAGAATTCTACCGGAACGCCGCGCAGGCGGGCGAATTCCTCATCGAAGCAGACGGCCTGAAACTGGTTGTAGAAAATCAGTCCGGCAGCGACCACCAGAATATCGAGAGCGAGGATCAGCCAGAGCTGGTCAGCCGAAACCATGAGAATGTTGCCGAACAGATAGCTCATCAGGTTCTCATTGTACCCCGGCGTCTGGGAGATGAACAATATACCCACCGCCATCCCCACCGCCCACAGGGCGCCGATCACCGTATCCTCGCGCTGGCGGGCCTTGAGACTGACCAGGCCGATGATCACCGCCGCCAGCAGGGCCGCGACCAGGGCCCCGTAAAGAGGGTGCAGCCCGCTCCAGCCATGCACTTTCTGAAGATAGAGCGCCGCCCCCATTCCGCCCAGAACGCAGTGCGCGATCCCCCCGGCAATATATGTGATGCGACGCGCCACCACATACGTGCCCATGACACCGCAGGCGATGCTGGCGAGAAGGCCGGTGAGAATCGCGTATTGCAGAAAGGTGAACTGTTGGAGGTCGCTCAGGAATTGGAGCATGTTCCCCCTCTCGCCTCGCATCTCTGGTCGTGTTGAACCAGCCGCATGTCTCCTCCATAAAGTTCGCTGATCACTTCGCCGGTGATGGCGCTGGTCGGATGCACGGCGACCCGCCGGTTAACGCATATCACGTTGTTGACCAGAGAAGAGACAAACCCGAGATCGTGAGAAACCAGCACGATCGTGAGATCTTTATTGAGACGCTGCAGCAGTTCGAGAAACTCATGCTCCATACGCATGTCGAGATTCGATGTCGGCTCATCGAGCAGAAGCAGCTCCGGGTTGCAGGCCAGAGCCCGGGCGATCAGGACGCGCTGGCGCTGACCGCCCGAGAGATCGGCAAGTGGACGCCGGGAGAATTCCTCCAGGCCGACCAGGGCGAGCTTTTCCCGGGCGATCTGCCGGTCCCGCCGGCGGAAGGGGCCAAAGTGACGATGCCCGCCGAGTCGTCCCATCAAAACCACATCGAGCACCGTTGCCGGAAACTGGGGATCGAGATTGGCGTGTTGGGGCATGTACCCCATGCGCCGCCACACCTCCCGGGGCGGTCGCCCGAAGACCCTGACCCGCCCTTGATCAGGGTTGAGCAGGCCAAGGATCAGCCGCAACAGTGTGGTTTTCCCCCCGCCGTTCGGACCGACGATGGCGGCGAAGTCGCGTTCTTCGATGGTCAGTGCAATATCCTCGAGAATCAACGGCCCCGCGTAGGTGAAGCAGACCCCATCGAGGCGGATGACGGGAGCAGAGCTCATTGTTGTTCTTGCAGAGCCTGGCGGACGGTTTGCGCCCTCTCCAGAAGATTGGCGGCGTAATCCCGCGCCATGGGATCGAGGGGGACCACCCGGGCGCCGATTGCCTGCGCGATCGCCTCGGCGCTTTTGCGAGAAAACTGGGGTTGCACGAAAAGTACGCGGACCTCTTTCTTCTCGGCCTCTCTGATCAGATCGGCGATGCGGCGAGCTCCCGGTTCACTCCCTCCGACCTCAACCGCCACCTGGGTCAGGCCGTAGGCGTCCGCGAAGTAGCCGAAGGCGGGATGGTAGACGAACATCTCTTCGCCCTGCAGCGGAGCGAGCAGGTCCGCAAGCTTGCTGTGCAATGCGAGTAGCTCGCTGCGCAACTCTTCCATCCCCCGGGCATACCGCGCGGCATGGGCCGGATCAAGGCGCTGCAGGGCCTGAGCCATGTGGTCAGCAGCGGCGAGTGCCAGCCGCGGATCGAGCCAGATGTGCGGGTCCGGTTCGCCGGCGCCATGGGCGTGATCGTGTCCGTGATTATGGCCATGGCTGCCGAGTTCGCGTGGTGAAAGCGAGCGCAGCTCGAGGCCGGCGGTCGTGTCGACCACCCGCAGATCAGTGGCGGTTGCCGAAATTCTCTCGACCAGGTGTTTTTCGAAAGGGACACCGATGCGAAAATAGGCCTGGGCCTTGGCCAGGCGCGCCATCTGGTGCGGCGAAGGGTCGAAGGTGTGCAGATCCTGCCCCGGCTCGACAAGCACCCCGATATCGAGGCGCTCGCCGCCGATCTTTTTAGCCAGCCAGGCCTGGGGCGCAATGCTGACGAAAATCCGCAGCGGTTCGGCGGCTGAAATACTTGACGGAACAATGAACATGAGCACAAAAAAGCCCAGAAAAAGGCGCGAAGCCAAGCGTATCATTGGCAAACTCCAGGGATAGTCAATGAAAACGAAAGTTTAGGCGGACTCAGTCAGCCGGTCAATGGTTTTGTACCGAAAAACGGCTCACATGAGAGATTCCGTGGGAGCCTGTCTATGAATGTAACGTATGCCAGTGAATTGTAACAACTGCCACTGGCGATCGGAGGAAAAAACGGTAAAATTAAAACGATCTCAGTCCTTCCTAACTTTTGGTGTCAGGTGACCGGATGCCCAGCGCACGTCGTATACTTCCTCTTTTGTTGCTTGGATTGAATCTGCTGCTCACGACCGGCTTTGCCCAGGAGGGTGCGGAGGGCGAGGCCGTGCAGATCTCTGGATTTCCAGGTTTGTCTCAGGTTGTACCGCACGCCGCTGACCTGTTTGCCCAGGCCGATCAGGATAGAAACCGAACTGCTGAGCTGAAAGACACTCAGACCGTCAAAAAGGCACTTGAGGTGGCTGAGGAACGTTTCGCGCAGATCGGACGAAATACGGAAAAGCTTGGCGACCCGCGGATCTGGAATCTTGACACCCTGCTCGAGGTGCGCAGCCTGCTGGATGAAGAGGAGGATCGGCTGCAAAATCTACTCGCCCCGGTTTCCGAGCGTTTGGAAACGCTGGAAAGCATTGCTTCCTTCTGGGAAGAGCGTCGCGCATACTGGCAGCAATGGCAGGAGGAACTGACCGCTGAACGGGAGCAGGTTCCTCAGGAGACCTTTGCCAGGGTCTTCGAAACCATCGAGGAAATCTCATCCCGTGCCGCGGAGGGAATCACCAGCCTGGTTTTTCTCCAGGAACAAATTACCGAACTGATCGACCGCATTCAGCAGCAGCAAAACATTCTTGCGGCAGTGGTTGGCGAAGTTCGCAGCCGCACCTTCGAGAAGATCGCCCCCTCCTTCGGCAACCCTGACTTCTATCGCCAGTTCACGCGCGATCTGTTGATGGAGGCGCACGAAGGGCTGTCAAGGGTCCAGCGCATCCATCCTCAGTTCTACCGCACCCAGGCGTGGATTCTGGCGTTGCAATTCATGCTTGCCGTGGGCTTGGGTGGGTTCATCCGCCGACACCGGCGCTCGGTTGTGGAGGCACCTGAGTGGAATTTTATTCTGCTTCATCCCTGGGCAACCGGACTGTTCGTCAGTCTCACCGGCCTGGGTCCGCTCTATACCAGTCCGCCGGCCCTCTGGCGTCTGTTGATGTGGTTCCTGGCGTCTCTGTCTGCTGCCATCCTCATATCGGGTCTGGTGCGAAACCCGCTGAAGCGTGTTACCGTGTACCTTCTCGCAGGCGTGCTGGTGTTCACGATGACACTGCAGATCATCTCCCTGCCCCAGCCGCTCTACCGTATCTATCTGACGCTGATCTGCCTGTTCGCCGTTCCATTGCTGATCACTCTGGCGCGGCGCAATACGCGCAATCAGCAGGGGCGAAAAACCGCCTTTACCCGCTACCTGCAGGCCGGGGCCGCCCTTGCCGCAGCGGCTCTGGTGGCACAGGCCGGCGGCTACAGCGCGTTTTCCGCCCGGCTGGTGGAAGCGTCTTTGAAAAGCGTTTTTCTCCTCATTTTCATTGTCATGCTGCTGCGTCTGGTGCAGGGAGGGGTGCAATATCTTTTCAATCAACCTTTAATTGCCCAGCGCCCCTTTTTTGATCGTTTCGGTCAGGAGGTGGCTCACCGGCTCAAGAATCTGCTTAGAGTGCTCGCCTGGATCGTGGGTTTTTTCATGCTGTTGCAGATGTGGGGCGTGTACGACACATTGTCCCAGGCCTGGAAAGGGTTGTTTGCCCTGGAAATCTCCCTCGGCCAGATCCGGCTGACACTGGATATGATCGTGCTGGCCCTGCTGGTGCTTTATCTCTCTATTGTTGGATCCTGGTTCATTCGCGCTTTTCTCGAAGCGGAGATTTTCCCCCGTCAGAACATCGATCGCGGCGTCCGCGATTCGATCAAAAGGCTTCTGCACTACTTCCTCGTTTTTGTCGGCTTTATCTTCGCCATGTCGCTTGCGGGATTTGAACTGGAAAATTTTGCGGTCCTGGCCGGGGCGTTGGGGATCGGCATCGGCTTCGGTCTGCAGAATATCGTCAACAATTTCGTCAGCGGCCTGATCCTGCTTTTTGAGCGGCCCATCAAGATGGGTGACATACTGGTGATTGACGACGAATGGGGAACGGTGAAAAAAATCGGCCTGCGCTCCACCGTTATCGAAACTCTGGACCAATCGGAGCTGATCGTGCCCAACAGCCAGTTCATTTCTGAAAAGGTTACTAACTGGACACTCTCGACAACCGTGGCGCGAGTCGTTCTGCCGGTGGGGGTGGCCTACGGCAGCAATATTGAGCTGGTGCTCAAAATTCTGCATGAGGCCGCCGATACGCATCCTCTGGTTCTTGCCACCCCGTCGCCTTCGCCGATCTTTGTGGCCTTCGGGAACAGCTCTCTCGATTTTGAGTTGCGCTGCTGGATTGCGAATATCGGCAGCCGGCTTCGGGTGCGCAGCGATCTGGGGCAGTTCGTCGATCGGCGCTTCCGCGAGGAAGGGGTTGAGATTCCTTTCCCACAACGTGATCTTCATTTGCGTACGGTAGATTCGCAGCTTATGGAAAAGGCAACGAGGGGGCGATTGAGCCGGCAAGCTGCAGAGGATGAGCACGCCTGATAGAGAAAACGGCGACCGTTGGTCGGTCGCCGCAAGCATGAAAGAATCCGTCAGCCCCAGAGGTCAGCGAGCTTTTTGCGCTGTTTTTCGAGCTGTTTTTCACCGCGCTCGATGTTGCGCAGCAGTTGCTTTTTCATATCCTCTGCGACATCGCCGCCCTGGTGGGAAAGGTCGCTGACCCTCTCTCCGACATCTTCCACCATATCCGATAAGGAATCCGCCAGGCTACTGGCCATCTTCTCTGCTTCGCTCCCCATCTGGCGAGCGTAGCTGCGGACCTGGCGACGGGTGCGCCGCCCCGACTGGGGGGCATAAAGAAGAGCAAGACCCGCTCCGATAGCTCCGGCCGCGAGCATTATCAAGGCACCGGACGCGACGTAATTGTCTCTGTCGGCCATTTTTTCCTCCTTCAATAAAATGATTAGGTTCATAGTTCTTTTATCACAGTTTGAAATTCCTTCAAGGGTCGATCCGGAAAAGACAAAGCCCCCTGCATCTTGAAGGCAGGGGGCTTTGAAACAAACGGATTCCGGATGGGAAAAGAGATTAATACCCTTCGCCCAGATTTTTCAGAACATCTGGATCCTCCTCGTCTTCGGCGAGGATCAGATGGCAGGTGCTGCAGTCCATCGAAATGGCTTCGCCCGATTCGGCAACATGCTCTCCATCGTGGCAGCGAAAGCAGGCCCCCATATAGTCGGGATGCCCGATATTGCTGGTGTAGGTGTTCCAGGCGATGTTCATTTCAGGGAAGACGTTGGTGGCATAAGCGCCCTGCACTCCGGCGATGGCCAACTCCAGCATGTCCGGCTTCTGTTTGACCAGGTCGGAGTAGTTCTTCGTGTACCAGGTGTTGAGCTCGCTAGCGATGGCGCTGCGGGCCTCCTCATGGCTGGCATAGTCTTTCTGCGCGACCTCCATCGCTTTTTTCTTGATGAAGGGGAGCTCCTCGGGAATGAGCCCTTCGAGAATGTATTTATCGATTGCCTCGCCTGGCGGGAGATAAATATGCGTTGGGCGGTTATGGCAGTCGATGCAGTCCATTTCGCGCTCTACGGCATAATCGGCATCTTCTGTCGCGGCGTCGGTTTGGTAGACGATCTTGGTGCCGTCCGGGCGATATTGCACAACCTCGGGTATCTCTTCGCGCCCCCACTCCGTTGCCTTGTAGACGATTTTGTTCTCAGGAGCCACATGCCAGTGGATGCCGTGCGAACTGGTGGTGCGGTCGCCCGCCGAACCGATCTTCATCAACAGCACGGTCTGGACATGGGTGTTTTCTTCATCCGGGAGAAACTTGTCTTTGATCACCAGTTTGTCGCCATGAAACTTCTCGGGCCGATGGCACTCTTCGCAGGTGTCGCGTGCCGGGCGCAGCCCGTGTACGGGTGTCTCGATGGGGCGCGGGTAGGTATCAAGAGCCACGGCAAAGAGCTGGCGGGCACCAGAAATCTTCGATTTTACGAACCAGGTCGCGCCCGAACCGATATGACATTCGACGCAGGCCACGCGGCTGTGAGGTGAATTGGTGTAGGTCGTATATTCCGGGTTCATTACGGTGTGACAGAACTGACCGCAGAACTGGACGGATTCCATGTAATGATAGGTGCGATAGCCAAGGACCCCGAAGATGAAGATATTGACGCAGGTCAGAAAGACGGCGAAGAACACCAGTTTGCGCAGTCGGTTGAATTTATGCGGGTCGGTGAAATAATCGCGCAGATATTCCATGGTAAAGAGGTGCACCTCCTCTTTACCCTTGAAGAAGAACAGACCGAGAAAGACCAGCACCAGTCCGCCGAGAAACGCCGGCCCGAGGACCATGTAGATCACTGCGGAGACGTAGGTATTCTGAATGTGCCAGACCAGGTCGTAGATAATCGCGCCGACCAGAAAGGGGGTGCTCACGGTGACGACCATGGCGCCGAGCAGGGATACCCGGCTGCGGGCGATGCCCTTGGTAAACGCAGATACGATGTCGGAAAGGTTCTTCATGCTTACAGCCCCTTCGAAAGATTTTTTAGGCGGGAGGAGTGCCACAGAATTATTGCAGGGCCTGACGCCTGGAGGGATGACATGTGGTGGACCGCTATCGCGATTCAGCCCCCCGGCATCATCACGCCCTGGAATTGTACAAGCGCAAAAGATAAGGGGGTAAACGCTGTTCTGTCAACCTTAAATATCTTAATGAAGAAATCTCCCGTCATCCGCCGGGGAAGGCGACCGTTTGAATCGGCCTTCCCCGGCCGGGGTCGGTCATGCGGGGGATCAGCGCGCCTTTTCATCGATGAAGACCGGAAAGATTTTGTTGAGAAAGTAGAACAGGGCGAAAGGGGTTCCCATCACGAGAAGGGCGCCCGTGAGGCCTTCTTTAAAGGTTTCCATGTTGTGTGGAATGATCGGCAGGTGGTAATGCATGAATCCTGAGAACGTCAGGGAGAATGCCTGACCGCCAATGACCACGTTCCAGCGCATCATAAAGACGCCGAACAGAACCAGCATGCTTGCGATCGCAGCACGGCGCACCGTCAGCCCGGGTAACAGGAGAAGAACAAGAGGCAAAAGGTTGCCGATGCCGTACTGGAGGACAAATATCTTGGTAAAATCGATTCCGTAAATGACTTCGCGCAGAATGTCCCACGATTTCACCGCGGTGTAGCCGCGAAAGATGATGTCGAGCAGTTCCAGGACGACCGCCAGGACCATGAAGATGAGCAGGTACCTGGAGGTCATTTTAACCTCAAACGCCTGTACTCCGCGTAGCTCCTCGGCCGTGAGCGAGCAGGCCCCGGGATGCTTTTTGCGCCAGGCCCGCTTGATCCGCCACTTGCGTATCTCCATGGTCACGATGTAGCAAACGATGCACAGCGCTATTCCCGACACCACCGCCGACATAATGAAAATAACCGGCATCAGCGGCGTCATCCAGAGCGCGTTGGCCTTGACCGAGCCGAAAATAAAGCCCGCATAGCCGTGCAGAAAGCAGGCGATCGGAATCCCCAGACCCGCCAGCCAGGTTACCGCCTTATGATCGCGGTGCAGCGCCTTGTCGCTAAGGTCCCAGGCCCCGAGCGTCAGAGCCGAGTAGAGGTTCATTCTCAGGGTCTCGCCGCTGCTGCGCTGCGGCTTATCGCGCAGGACATGGACAGTTTCGACGAAATGCTGGCGATAGACGAACCACAGCTCGGAGGCCACGATGCAGGCATAGGTCATGAAGACGATGCCGAAAGCCGATATGGCAGAGGTGAAATGCGGCGTCAACATGACATAGGTCCCCCGCAGCGGCTGCTGCAGGTGGAGCATCAACGGCATCATGGCCACCGGCAGCAGGGCAAAGGAAAAGACCAGGGAAAAGCGCGCGATGTCCTTGAGCTTTTCGACTCCGAAGACATGGTAAAGAGAGGACAGGACGAACGCTCCGGCTACCAGCCCGGTCATGAACGGGTAGAGGACGATCTGGATCGACCAGTAGATGTATTCGTTCGGCAGAACGAAGAATTCCTTGACTGTCCAAGCTTCGCCGTGAACCATCAGCGCACCTCCTTATTCAGACCGATGTAAAAGACTTGGGGTTTTGTTCCGAACTCGTCTTTGAGAACACCGACCCGTTGGGTCATGACCGTGTGGGTAACCGGGTCGTTCGGGTCTTTGAGGTTGCCGATCTCTCGGGCCCCGAAAGGGCAGGCGAAGGCGCAGGCAGTCTGCATCCCTTTATGAATGCGGTGGTAACAGAAATTGCACTTTTCGGCCACGTGATATTCCGGGTGGAAAAAACGCACGCCGTAAGGGCAGCCCATGATGCAGTAGCCGCAACCGATGCACCATTTACGGTCGACCAGGACGATCCCGTCAGGAGTCTTGTAGGTCGCGCCGACCGGGCAGACCTGCACACAGGGCGGATTTTCGCATTGGTTGCAGAGTTTGGGGACAAAAAAGCCCTGCTCGATCTGGCCCTCGTCGATTTTGCGCTCGCCTGCGGCGTTCAGATCGATCTTCTGCGTGGTGAAGCCGTTTAGAGCGCCCTTGGGCGAGTCCGCATGAACCTGACCATCGCTGGTGATGACGTAGCGCTCGACCCAGGTGCGCGTCACGTTGGCCTCGAGGGGGATCTCATTTTCTTTTTTGCACGCTTGAACGCACATGCCGCAGCCGACGCATTTGTAGGTATCGACCAGAAAGATCCAGCGCAGATCGGGGCGCGCCGCCAGAAGTTCGCGGGGATCGATGATCTCGAGCGCCGAAAGGGGTATCGCGGCTCCTGCAACTGCGATGGCCGTCTGTCTGAGAAAGTCTCTTCGTTTCATGGTCACATATCCTCCAGATTCGGATGGTGCGGATCGTGGCACATGACACACTCCATATCCGGATTGTGGGTTGCCGGGTCAATTCCCGGGATGGAGCTGCGGTCGCTGGTCGGGTAGGGCAGCCAGGAGTGACAGCGTATGCAGAGCTCGCGGCTGGTGTCGATATTCAGCGCCGGCGGGTCTTCCGGGTGGTCGATGGCCGGCCCATGGCAGTTCTCGCACTCGATGAATCCGTGCCGTGAACGCTCGCGATCCTCCACTTTATCGACATGGCATCCGGCGCAGTAGGCACTGCCCTGATATTTGACTTTAAAATCCTTCCACTCTTCGATGTTTCCCTCGCGATACCACCCGTACATATAGCCGGCTTCATGCACCCCGAAATCGTCCGGAACGACAATCGCGCGCACGATCAGGATCGCAAGGACCAGGGCGATGACCACCAGGAGCGGACGCCAGATATGATTTTTCACATTCAACTCCCTTTTGTCAGCAGAGACTATGGAACAGTGTTATGGAATAGTGAAACCCATTTCAGCGACATGTCAACGGCAAAGGCTGGACTTTTGTTTCTGGGGGTCTCTTGCCTCGCTCGATTTGCAAAAAAAAGGTGATGCACCGCGATAGATTTTTCGAGAGTATCCGAAAAAAGTTTGCCATAGTGAGAAAAGCAAACCGTGTTATATTTGGTAACCTATAAAAATTGACGGTTTAAATCCAGTGAAAAAATATTCATAAGAATACAGCGCCGGAAAAGGGAAGTCGTTCTACCCGAAAAGAAGACCTGCCATTCTGGGAAGGTTTGTCATGGCGAAAAACGAACCAGGAAAATCAAACCAGGAGCAATCTCTCGTAAAGCGCGTCGATGAGCTGGCGGCGCAGGTGCAAGACCTGAGTGCAAAGGTCGACGCGCTTGCGAGCAGGGAATATCCTCGCGCTGAGGCGGTGGTAATAAAAAAGCCTGGCGAAGAGGAGACGGAAGGGGCAGAGACGATTCTTACCTGGGTTGGCACAGGCTCCATGCTGCAGAGAGTTGCTGCCATCTGTTTTCTGCTCGTTGTGGCCCTGGTGTTGCGGACTCTTACCGATAATGCTCTGATCGATGCCCAGGTCGGCTCTTTGCTCGGCATGGTTTATGCCGGCGGGCTGATGTTTGCAGGTTGGTATCAATTCGGCCGTTCCCGTTCTCTGGCTCCGATATTCGCTGTTTGCGGCAGTCTGTTAATGTATCTGGTCGTTGTTGAGACCCATGCCCGTTTCGAAGCCCTGCCTTCCGAGGCCGCCTACGTTCTGGTTATCGGAACGGGTGCTGCCATGGCACTGATAAGCTATTATCATCAGGTAGGACTGCCGATTCTGTTCGGGACCTTCGCTATGTGTTTTGCCGGCGTGGCCATTGATTATCCGAACCCGTCCTATCCCGCGCTCGGCATACTGCTGCTTTCTGCAAATATTCTCGGGTTTGTCGCCTCCCGGCTGCAGCGCTGTTCCTGGCTTCGCTGGACATTGTTTGCGGTGACCGTGCTGATGCTTCTGGTCTGGGGGTATAAGCTCGGCCTGACCCTCGCCG
>JAGXHK010000175.1 GCA_024636255.1 Desulfuromonadales bacterium
CGGCAAGATCGTGCGCTATCTTTACGGCACCAGCTTCCTGCCGATGAATCTGACGCTGGCCCTGATGGAGGGCGCCGAGGGCAAGGTTGGGCAGACGGTGAAAAAAATGCTCGAATTCTGCTTTAGCTTCGATACCGAGAACAAGACCTATGTGTTCAACATTCTGCGGGTTTCGGCCACCGTGGTGATCGCAACGGCCGTCGCCCTGCTGACGTTTCTGCTGGTGACCGGCAGGAAGAAGCCCAAACGCTGAGGCCCCCATGACGCAAGCAGCAAACCCTACAGGAAACGACCGCGGCTTTCTTGAAGGCGGCAAGTACCCCGGCCTGTTCGGCTGGATCTTCTCAACCGACCACAAGCGCATCGGTCTGCTCTACATGTACGCCATCATCACGGCCTTCATCGTCGGAGCCTGCCTGGGCCTGCTGATCCGACTCGAGCTGATCGCGCCGGGCGAGACATTGATGGGTGCGCAGACGTACAACGCGGTCTTCACCCTGCACGGGGTGATCATGATCTTTCTCTTCATCATCCCGGGGATCCCCGCGGCCTTCGGCAACATTTTTCTTCCCCTGCACATCGGTGCCCAGGATGTCGCCTTTCCCCGGCTGAACCTGCTGTCCTGGTGGCTGTACATAATCGGCGCGGCCATGGCCCTCGCGTCGCTCTTCGGCGGCGGCGGGGCGCCGGATACCGGGTGGACCTTCTACGTCCCTTTCAGCCTCGAAACCAGCACCAACGTGTCGCTGGCCGCCTTCGGCGTCTTCACCCTCGGTTTCTCCTCGATCCTGACCGGACTGAACTTCATCGTCACCGTACACCGCCTGCGGGCGCCGGGGATGACCTGGCGGCGGCTTTCCCTGTTCGTCTGGGCGCTCTACAGCACCAATTGGGTGCAGGTGCTGGCCACGCCGATTCTCGGCATCACGGTGGCCCTGATCGTTCTCGAGCGCATTTTCGGCGCAGGTCTTTTCGACCCCACCATGGGTGGCGATCCGATCATGTACCAGCATCTTTTCTGGATCTACTCCCATCCCGCGGTCTACATCATGGTGCTGCCGGCCATGGGCGTGGTTTCGGAGATCATCCCCGTCTTCTCCCGCAAGCCGATGTTCGGCTATGTCGCGGTTGCGGTCTCGAGTCTGTCGATTGCGGCTTTCGGCTCGCTTGTCTGGGGGCACCACATGTTCACCAGCGGCATGAGCGATACGGCGATCCTGGTCTTTTCGTTTCTGACCTTTATTGTCGCCATCCCATCCGCGATCAAGGTCTTCAACTGGGTGGCGACGCTTTACAAGGGATCCATCTCTCTGGCGCCGCCGATGCTCTACGCCCTGTCTTTCATCATCCTTTTTTCCATCGGCGGGCTCACCGGCCTGGTTCTGGGCTCGGCCGCTACCGACATTCACGTGCATGATACCTACTTCGTGGTCGGGCATTTCCACTATGTGATGTTCGGCGGCACCGGCTTTGCCTTCTTCGGCGCCATGCACTACTGGTTCCCTAAAATCTACGGGCGCATGTACAACATGCGCGTCGCCACCATCGCCTGGGCCTTTCTTTTCGTCGGCTTCAACATCCTCTACTTCTCCATGAAGCTGGTCGGCCTGCGCGGCATGCCGCGGCGCTATTACGATTACGTGCCCGAGTACACCACCCTCAACGTGGTTGCGACTGTCGGCTCCTGGGTGATGGCCATCGGACTGATCACCATGTTCGTCAATATTTTCGTCGGCATGCGCCGCGGCGCGCCGGCCGGAGACAATCCGTGGAAGAGCGCCACACTGGAATGGACTCTGTCCTCACCACCGCCGGCGGAAAACTTTGAAAAAGAACCGGTCGTCACTCATGGGCCGTATGATTACCAGGAGGCGGGCCTTTTATGAGCGAAGCACCCCACAGAGACGACGCCGGCGCCAAGCTCGGCATGTGGCTGTTTCTGTTCACCGAGCTGCTGCTGTTCGGCGGACTGTTTGTCCTCTATGCCGTCTATGTGACGCGTCATCCAGAATCGTTCGCCAGTGCATCGAACGAACTTGACCTGGTCTTCGGCACGATAAATACGCTTATTCTGATCACCAGCAGCTTGGCTGTGGCGGCTTCGGTGACCGCTCTGCGCAAAGGGTCCCCCGGCACTGCGCAGGTGCTTCTCGGGGCCGCGATCGCTGCGGCAATGGTCTTTATGATCAACAAGTATTTCGAATGGAGCGAAAAGATCGAGCACGGGCTCTACGCCGGGTCGTCGTTGCTGAAAGACCGCGCGGACGGATGGGGCGTCTATTTCGGGCTCTATTATTTCACGACCGGCCTGCACGGCCTGCACGTGATCATCGGGGCGGCGATTCTCGCCTGGGTGTTCATCCAGGTGCGCAGCGGGCGAATCAATCGCGAGCACTACATCTCTCTGGAAAATGCCGGGTTGTACTGGCACCTGGTCGATCTGATCTGGATCTTCGTCTTTCCGCTCTACTATTTGATTCTTTAGGAGGCCGCGTGTCTGAAGAAGAAGCGCACGTCGTCAGCTACCGCACCTACATTCTCGTCTGGATCGGCCTGCTGATCCTGACGACGGTCACGATTCTGGCCGCCCAGGTCGATCTGGGGGCCTGGAACATCTGGCTGGCTCTGGGGATCGCGACGGTCAAATCCGCACTGGTCGTTCTTTTCTTCATGCATATGAAGTACGAACACTGGCTGCTCAGGCTTTTCTTTCTCGGCGCTCTGGCGACCCTGGCCATTTTTATCGGCCTGAATTTTTTCGATATTCTCTACCGCTACGAATGAGGGACGCGTGAATCCGCAACTGGTGACAACGACCGAGGCCGTCGACCCCGTCTTTATGCTGATATTCGGTATTTCTCTGGTGATGCTGGTGGGTATTACTACCGTCATGATCTATTTCATCGTGAAATACCATCACAGCAAGCACCCGCGGCCGACCTCGCAGGTACGCTACAACGTACCCCTCGAAATCATCTGGACCGTGCTGCCCACCCTCATCGTGCTGGGCATGTTCTATTACGGCTGGGCCGGGTATCTGGCGCTGCGCAACGTGCCGGAAGACGCCCTGACGGTCAAGACGACCGGGCGCATGTGGTCCTGGACGTTCGAATATGAAAACGGCAAGATCAGCGACAAGCTCTATGTCCCGGTCGGCAGACCGATCAAGGTGACGCTGTACTCCGAAGATGTGCTGCACAGCTTCTTCGTCCCCGCTTTCCGGGTCAAGCGCGATCTGGTGCCGGGTCAGCCGCAGTACGCCTGGTTCGTTGCGCCCGAGGAAGGCAGCTACGACATCTTCTGCGCCGAGTACTGCGGCCGCGGCCACTCCGACATGATCACAACGGTCGAGGCGGTCCCGCCCGAAGAATTCCAGGACTGGCTCGCGGAAAAACCCGCGGCCGGCAAGCAGGCGCAGTGCGAGCAGCTTTTCCAGAAGCACGGCTGCCTGGGGTGCCATTCGCTCGACGGATCGCAGAAGGTCGGCCCGACCTTTCAAGGACTGTGGGGCAAGGAGGTCAGGGTCACCAGCGATGGCGCGGAACGCACCGTCACCGCAGACGCCGACTACATCAGACGTTCGATCATCGATCCGAATGCCGAGATCGTCAAAGGCTTCTCCGCAACGATGCCGTCCTTTGAAGGGCGCATTCCAGAGGACGAGCTCGAGACCATGATCGATTGCTTCAAGCCGGAGGCAGAGGATGGGGGTCAGGCCGCTGGCGCGCAGGGCGAGGAGCTTTTCCTCAAAGAAGGATGCATCGGGTGTCATTCCCGGGATGGCACCGAAAAAACGGGGCCGACCTTCAAAGGCCTCTACGGCAAAGAGGTCACCATCATGCGCGACGGCGAGGAGATGACGGTGACGGCCGATGAAGATTACCTGGAGCGCTCCATCGAGGATCCGCAAGCTGAAATCGTGAAGGGATATCCGTCCATCATGCCGGATGTCGACCTCACCCAAGAGCAGATCGACGCGCTCGTCGATTACATCAAAACGCTGAAATGAGAACGCCGGACCACATACGCGGCGATCTGCGCCGGTTGTTCCGCCTGCGCCTCTCTGGACTGGTGGCTCTTTCGGCCTGGGCCGGATATGCCCTGGCCGATGGAACGGGGCTGCCCTGGAAGCCGGTGCTCGGCGTCTTTCTGCTGGCTGCCGGCTGCTCCGCCTTGAACCAGGTCCAGGAACGGACAACGGACGGGCTTATGGAGCGCACCCGTCAGCGTCCGGTCGCCAGCGGCCGCATGCTGCCCCGCACGGCCTTGGCCTGGGCTGCTCTTCTGCTCGCTGCCGGGCTGGTGCTGACGGCCTTCTCCGGCACCTCTCCTCTGGTGCTCGGGCTGTTCGCGGTTCTCTGGTACAACGGGCTTTACACCTGGTTGAAATCACGCAGCGCTGCGGCTGTCCTGCCCGGTGCGCTGTGCGGGGCGATTCCACCGCTGATCGGCTGGTGCGCCGCCGGGGAAACGCTCCCCGATTACCGGATCATTCTGGTCGCCGGGCTGTTCTTTCTGTGGCAGATGCCGCATTTCTGGCTGCTGCAGACCCGCTGGCGCGCGGATTACCGCCGCGCCGGCCTGCCGACGCTTGCCGCCCGCTTCCCCGAAACCAGCTGGCGCCGGATCCTGATCCTGTGGATTCTCAGCCTGGCTCCTACACTGCTGCTGCCGACAGCCTTCGGTCTGGTTGAAAATCTGCCGTTCCAGATGATCGGTCTGGCCGCCGCTGCAGCCGCCCTGTGCTCTGCCGGCGGCTGGCGCCGAAGCGCCCTCTCCCCCACCCCCGGGCTGCGCCCCTTCGCCACGCTCAACCTGGCCATGCTGCTCGCCGCTGTGGCCCTGATCGGCGACGGAATGTTCTGAAGGGAAAAGCGACTGAAAGGAGCGGGCGAGAGGTCCGTCTGTTACGGCTTGTAATACATCAGTTCTCGCGCATAGGGCGCGACGGCCTTTTCCAGTTGGGAGCACTCGGATTCGGAAAGCGGCTCGCCACAGGCCGCCCGGACGTTCTCGCTGACCTGCTCAGGCGTATCGCAGCCGAGCACCATGGTTGAGATATCTTTGGCCAGGGCGTAACGAATCCAGGGATCCACGGCTGCGTGCTGCGGCACGCGCAGCGCGAAACCGCGGCAGAGAACCTTCATGCCGATGATCCCCATCCCGCGCTGCCGGGCCTCCGGCAGAACCGTATCGAGAAAGCTGCAGTAATCCGGCTCGGCCGGATTGACCGGGATCAGCACGGTATCGAAATCGTAGAGGTCGAAGGCCGCCAGAAGGATGTGCGGATCCTCGTGCCCAGTGATCCCGACGAAGCGGGTCAGGCCGGCCGTTTTGGCCCTGTCGAAGGCCTCGATAGCGCCGCCGGGGGCAAAGATCGCATCGATGTCGCTGCGGGTGCGCACGTCGTGTACCTGCCAGAGGTCGAGGCGGTCGGTGCGCATGTTGCTCAGGGTGGTTTCCAGGTGCCGGCGGGCGCCGGCCGCCGTACGCTCATGCGATTTGCTGGCGAGAAAGATCTGCTCGCGCCGAGCGCCCAGAGCCTGTCCGTAATAGGTTTCGCTCCCCGAATAGGCGCGCGCCGATTCGAGATAGCCGATCCCCTCATCGAGCGCGCGCTCGATGAGCGCGCCGGCCTCTTCATCCCGGCCGAAGGTGCGCAGCACCCCTTCGCCGCCAAGGCCGAGTTGGGTGACCTCGACGCCCGTTTTTCCGAGTGATCGCCGGGGAAGAGTCATCAGCGATCCCCGAACCAGCGTTCGCGCTTACGCAGAAGCTCATCGGCTTCGCGCAATCCTTCCAGATAGAGGGTTAGTGCGGCCGTGCGATCCTTCGGCCCGGCGGCCACCTCCATGCGGTCGATGAGGGAATGCAGGGCCGCAACGCTCTCCACGAAGGCAAGGTCAAGATCGAGAAGACCTTCGTGATGTTCCGACGGCAGACTCCGGGCCTGTTGGCGATCGGCGGAGTCGGGCTGGATATCGTCTTTGAACCTGGCGGTCTGGCGCAGGGCCGATGAAAAATCCTCGTGCTGTTCTCCGAGGTCAGAAGCAGAGGCGATAAGGGCCGCCAGGCGGTCGCGCACCTTCTCCGCTTCCCCGGCCAGAACCCGGCACACCTGCAGATCGGTCTCCCGGTAATTTATGGCGTCGTAACCTTTCCAATCCGGAACATGTTCGCCAAGCCTGGCTCTTTTGCGGCCGAGATCGCTTTTCATTGTCCCTTCCTGCGCGTCACTGTATTTCTCCCAGCGGCCAGCCTCCCGGCAGCGGCTTCTGGTCATGTCTGGCCGACCCGTCGCCATCTGCGGAGATCTGTCCGGCAGGCTGCTTGACAAACTCGCGGGACAGCAGAGCGTCGAAATAGGCAATCGTTTTTTCCAGCCCCTCTTCCAACTGCACGCGCGGCTTCCAGGACAGGACCTTCTCGGCAAGCCGGGTATCCGGCTGGCGCTGCACCGGGTCATCACAGGGCAGCGGCTTGAACACCAGTTCAGAACGGGAGCCGGTCATATCAATGACCTTCTCCGCAAGTTCGCGCATCGTAATTTCGCTGGCATTCCCCAGGTTGACAGGGCCCGTGAAGCTCTCGGGAGACTTCATCAGCCGCTCGATGCCTTCGATCAGATCGTCGACGAAGCAGAAAGAACGCGTCTGGCTGCCGGTGCCGTAGATGGTGATCGGTTTTTGTTCAAGCGCCTGAACAATGAAATTCGAGACCACCCGGCCATCCGCGGGATGCATGCGCGGCCCGTAGGTATTGAAGATTCTCCCGACTTTTATCGCAACCTGGTGCTGCCGGTGATAATCGAAGAATAAGGTTTCGGCGCAGCGCTTGCCTTCGTCGTAGCAGGAGCGCGGGCCGATGGGATTGACGTTGCCCCAGTACTCCTCATATTGCGGATGGACTTTCGGGTCGCCGTAAACCTCGCTGGTCGATGCCTGGAAGATTTTGGCTTTAACCCGCTTGGCCAGCCCCAGCATGTTGATCGCCCCGTGAACGCTGACCTTGGTCGTTTGAATCGGATCCCACTGATAGTGAATCGGCGAAGCGGGACAGGCCAGGTTGTATATTTCATCGACCTCGACATACAGGGGAAAGCAGACATCGTGACGCATCACTTCAAACATCGGGTTATCGAGCAAGTGGGCCACATTCGCCCGCCGTCCCGTATAGAAATTGTCGACGCACAGAACCTCATGCCCCTCGCCCAGCAGCCTTTCGCAGAGGTGCGAGCCGAGAAACCCGGTGCCCCCGGTGACGAGAATCCGTTTTGCTGTTGCGACTGTTCTCATGGCCTCACCTTGACAGAGAAAAAGATAACCGCGAAAAATTTCTGGGCATGCATGCCGAGTGCGACCCAGGTTATGTAACCAAGGTCTAGCACAGGACATATCGTTTGCAATTTCTCGAGAGATTTATTTTAGGCCATGAAATGTTTTTCAGGTCGAAAGCGTGCGGCGGATCGCCGGGAAAGAACCATCACTCGTCGACTGGCCCGCGGCCCTTCTTGATTTCGCCGCGCCGTTTTTTCGCCTTGATCCGGCGCTCGACCGCGTTTCTGCCGGGGGCGGTCGGGGTGCGGCGCTTGCGCGGACGGCGGCGGGCGGCGAGGCGCTCGTGCAATCGCGCCAGGGCTTTCTGCCGGTTGGCCAACTGACTGCGCTCCTCGGTGGCGGTGACGATAATGCCGGTCGGCAGGTGCTTTATGCGCACCCCGGACATGGTCTTATTCTTTTTCTGCCCCCCGGGACCGGAGGATTTGAATAACGTGACCACCAGGTCACGCTCCGGAATTTCCGTCATGCGATCGCCTTGTCAAAAGCTGGAATTTATTCGTTTTCTATGCTAGCGTCCTGTGCGGCTAGTCACGAACCGCACAGGACACGAGAAGAGGATGTCTTCGTGTCGAAAGCGTCCACCACCCTTTCCAAGATCCGGGAGCCGTCGCCATGTCTCACTTCGCCCTGACCATCATCGGTCGAGACCGACCGGGCATCGTCTCGCAGGTCACCGAGATCCTCTACCGCCTCGGCTGCAATATCGCCGACTCGAGCTGCTCGATCCTCGGCGGGCAGTTCGCCATGATCCTGATCATCTCGCATCCCGAATACACCGATCGCGAGAGTTTCGGCGGCGCCTTCGCGCCTCTTGAGGAAAATAATCTCTCGGTTTTTCTGCGCACGCTCAGACCCGGCGGCGAAAAGCATCCGCACCTCGAGGGCGAGCTGTGCATGGTCTCGGTCTACGGCTCGGACAAGCCCGGCATCGTTTACAGAGTGACAAAGGAACTCGGTGAGCGCAAGGTCAACATCACCGACCTCAACACCAAACTGATCGGCAGCGAAGAGCGCCCGGTCTACGTGATGATGCTCGAAGCCGTTCTGCCCCCGGAGCTGAATATTGCCGAACTCGAGCAGACCCTGAAGAGCCTGAAAAACGAGCTGCAGGTTGACATCACCGTGCGCGCCATCGAGTCCGTGGAATTGTAAAATGGCCGCTAGAGAAATCCGCATCTACCCCGATCCTGTCCTGAAGACCATCTGCAGCCCGGTAACGATCCCTGATGATTCGTTAGACGCCCTGGTCCAGGATCTGCTCGACACCATGTACCAATCAGGTCATTCCGTGGGGGTGGCTGCCCCTCAGATCGGCGACACCCGCCGGGTGGTCGTGGTCGATGTCTCGGCCAGTAAGCTCGGCCGCGATGAAAACCACGGCTCCCTGGTCATGATCAATCCCGAAATTCTTGACCGCGAAGGAAAAAAGACCATGCGCGAGGGGTGCATGAGCGTACCCGATTATACGGGCAACGTCACGCGCGCGGAGATGGTAGTGGTGCAGTTTCTCGACCGCCAGGGACGCGAGCAGGTCATCCGCGCCTCGGGCTTCGAGGCGGTGGCGATCCAGCACGAGATGGACCACCTCGACGGCAACCTTTTTCTCGACCGGGTTTCCAACCTCAAGACAGACGTCTTCCGGCGCAAGAAGCGCTGAAAACACCGAGGATAGAACAGCCCCGGCTCTGCTTTCCCCGGGGCTGTTGAGTTTCTCCCTATTTTTTCAAATCACCGATGACCCGCTCAACGACCTGATTCGATGCGTTGACGCAGTCATTGAGACCTACCCCGAAGAAGGCATTTCCCGTCAGGTAAAACCCGGGTATTTTCTGCAGCCCTTCGTCAAGCGCAAGCAAACGTTTCTGGTGTCCGACGGTATATTGCGGAATGGCGCGCGGGTGACGGAAGACGCGCGCGAAGTCGGGGGCGGCATCGATTCCCATGATGTCCTTGAGATTGGCCCGCGTGCGGGCGATGACCTCGTCTTCGGACAGATCGATTGCACCGGGGTTGGTCGCCCCGCCCATCATCGAGCGCAGCAGCACTTTTCCCTCGGGAGCGCGGTTGGGAAAGATGCTCGAATCCCATAAGGTGCCGAGGATGTCTTTGCCTTCCTTTTTCGGGATCAGGTAGCCGAAGCCGTCGAGGTCGCGAGCGATCTTTTCCCGCTCGTATCCGAAGCAGATCACGTTCATCGTCGCATAGGGGATCTCATCGAGGATCGCTTTAACGCCGGGGGCAAGCTCCTCCACCATTCCGGACAGATCGTGCGCCGGCGCGGCGCTGATCACCACATCGACATCAAGCGCATCGCCGCCTGAGAGGCGCAGCTCGAAGCCGCCCTCTTTCTTGACGATCTTCTCCACGCCCGCTCCCGTGCGGACCTCGCCCTTCACCCCCGCGGCGGTATGGTCGGCCAGCTCCTGAATGCCGTTCTCGAACGAGGTCAGCACCCCGCCCGGACCGGCGGCGCTGGCGACGGCCTTGCCAGCCTTGCGCTCCTGTTTTTTCTGTTTGGCGAGCATGACCATCGCCTTGATCAGCCCGCCGTATTCCTGCTCGAGCTGGTGGATGCGCGGAAAGCAGCTCTTCAGGCTCATCGTTTCGGGATCGCCGGCGAAAATGCCGGAGACCATCGGCGCGATCAGCTTATCGAGGGCCTCGTCGCCGAGGCGCCGGCGGCCGAAATCGCCCAGCGTTTCGTCTTCGCCGTCGCGTTTGGGCGGCACCAGCATCTCGTAGGCCAGGCGCGCCTTGCCGGGCCAGGAGATGAGCTTTGATTTGAGGAACATCGGCCCGTTCTCGGGCAGGCGGTGCAGTTCGCCTCCGGTGTAGATAAAGCGCTTGCGCGCGTTATCATTGCTGCGCAGCAGGCGTTCGCGCACGCCGAGGCTGTCGCAGAGCTCCAGAGTCCAGGGCTTGCTGTCGAGAAAACCGTTCGGCCCCCACTCGCACAGAAATCCTTCCTCCTGAATGCTCCAGATCTTTCCGCCGAGACGCTCTTTTTTCTCGAGCACGACCGTCTGCAGCTCGATTCCGGCTTTCTCTGCCTCCTGCTCGAGAGCATAGGCGGTGGACAATCCGGAAATTCCGGCTCCGATAATGGCAATGCGCGTCATGGTTTTCTCCTTTTGCTGTTCAGGCGATTTTGCCCAGTATGCGGGCGATGTTTTCAAAAGAGCGCACCAGTTCCTCCTGCTCCCGCTCGCTGAGCCCCTCGAGCACCCGGCGGTAACCTTCGAGTATGTTGCGTTCAAGCTCGGCGATCAGGGCTTCTCCCTGGGGGGTGAGGCCAATCACCACCTGGCGGCGATTGCCGGCGGCCTGTGCCCGGTGCACCAACCCCTGATTGACCAGCCGGTCGACCATCTGGCTGGCGCTGCTCATCGCCACATCGAGTTCGCGCCCCAGATCGCCCAGGGAGCATTCGCGCCGATCGGCGATCGTCAGCAGCGTCTTGTACTGGTTGTAGGTCAGATCCATCCCTTCGTGAACCAGGGTGCGCAGGCGCCCCATGCCGGTCATGAGCTGCGGATATATGCGGACCAACCGTTCGATTCTCTCCAAAAGACCCTCCTAAATTTTCGGATACCTAAATATTAGACTACATAATGATTATGGTCAACATAAAATATTAAAAATCTGCAAGTAGCCTTGCCCGGTAGGCATGCCTTCGCTTTTCGCCCGATAGCCGATTCATTTCACCTCGGGCGAGGCTGCGCCTTGACGGAACACCTGACCGTCATTATATTTTCAGCAGACCTCACAACGGAATTTTTTTCAGGAGTTATAATGGCCAAAGATTATTACGCCGTTCTCGGATTGGAGAAAGGCGCCGCGCAGGACGCGATAAAAAAAGCCTACCGCAAGCTGGCGCTGAAGTATCATCCGGACAAGAACCCCGGGGATAAAAAAGCCGAAGACCGCTTCAAGGAGATCACCGAGGCCTATGCGGTCCTTTCGGACCCGGAGAAGCGCAAGCAGTACGATCAGTTCGGGGATGCGGACTTTCATCAGCGCTATTCGCAGGAAGACATTTACCGCGGCTTCGACGTCGGCGATATTTTCCGCGAGTTCGGCTTCGGCACGGAGGACATCTTCAGCCATCTCTTCGGCGGCGGTGGCGGGCGCCGCAGCACCTATGTTCGCGGCGGTGGCGGCGGAACCGGTCAGCGCGTGACCAGGGGGCAGGATTATTCAATGCGCCTGCGCATCCCTTTTCGCGATGCCGCGCAGGGCGGCGAGCGGCGCATTGATTACCGCAGTGACGGGAAGGTTGAGCACATTCAGGTGCGCATTCCCGCCGGGGTGGAGACAGGGCAGAAACTGCGCGTGCCGGGCAAAGGGGGCCCAAGCGCCACCGGCGGACCGGCAGGTGATCTCTTTCTCGAGATCGAAGTCGAGTCCGATCCGGTCTTCACCCGCGAAGGGAGCGATCTTTACGCCCAGGTGCGCGTCCCCTACAGCGGCGCCTGCCTCGGCACCTCTGTCGCCGTGCCGACCCTGCAGGGAAACAAGCGGGTCAAGGTGCCCGCCGGCCTGCAATCCGGCGGCAAGATCCGCCTGAAGGGATTCGGCATACCCGCGCATAAGAACCGGCCCCAGGGAGATCTCTTTGCGGTCGTCGAAGTCGAGGTGCCGCAGACATTGACCGACAAACAGCGCGCGCTGCTCGAAAAGTTGAAGAAAGAAGGACTGTAGGGGCGGACTGCGTCCGCTGGGGCGCATGCCATGCGCCCGTTCACGAATTTAAAAAGGCCGCCCTGATGGGCGGCCTTTTCGCTTTTACTGAGGTCGAGCGGAAAAAAGACTGCTCTTCTAGGAATCGTATTCGCGGCAGTACATCATCCCCAGCATGCCCCGGTTTCCCAGACAGGCCGGACAGAGTTGCCCCGCATCGTTCCATTCCTGCGCGGCCATGAAGGCTCCCGCCTCCTGAGCAGGATCGGTCAATGGCGCATCAGGGTCGAAGCTTTTCCCGCAGATCTTGCATGAGGTCATCGCCATTCCTCCAGATGTTTGTTCACAAGATCAGCCATTGCGGCGAGAAACCGCGGACTGTCGTTGAGCGAAGGGGTGCGTTCAAAATACGTGATCCCTGCTTCGTGCGCGTGCTCCCGATATTCGATATCGATCTCGTGCAGGGTTTCGATGTGATCGCTGACGAACGAGACCGGCACCATGAGCACCGCCTTCTTTTTCTCGGCCGCCAGCTGATCGAGCACCTCGAGAGTGCCCGGCTCCATCCAGCGCACCGGCCCGCTGCGGCTCTGAAAGCCAAGTCGCCAGTTCCACTCGCCTACCCGCTTCATAACCGCGCGAGCGGTCTCAATGACGTGCTCAAGGTACGGATCGCCGCGATC
>JAGXHK010000176.1 GCA_024636255.1 Desulfuromonadales bacterium
CTATGGAAAGCGTCTCTCCGCGCCGGCGTGGGTCGATATCCAGCACGGCAAGCGCGCAATCGATGACTTCGGCCTCGAAATCGCCCGCAGCCAGGCAGTTGCGCAGCGTTTTTCGGCGCTGCGCGAAAGCGGCCTTGACCACCCGGCGGAAGGCCGCCTCATCGGCAACCGCAGCCCGCGGGGTGTGCAGGGGGGTAAAGGCAAGAACCACCGAATCAACCTTGGGCGGCGGGAAGAAGGCTCCCGGGCGCACGATGGTCACCCGACGGATATCGTACCACAGCTGGCAGAAGACCGAGAGAATGCCGTAGTCCCGGCTTCCCGGAGCGGCGCACAGCCGGTCGCCCACCTCTTTCTGGAACATCAGCACCAGGCGGCTGAAGAGATCGCGATGCTCCAGCACCTTAAACAGAACCTGGCTCGAGATATTGTACGGCAGGTTCGCCACAAGTTTATAGGGCGGGCGATCAAGAATTTCTCTCCAGTCAAGGGCCAGGGCGTCCCCCTCGTGGATCTGCAGATTCTTCTCGGGCCGCTGGCGCAGGCTCGCGATCAGGTCCCGGTCGATCTCGATGACCTCTACCGCCTCGGCGACGCCGAGCAGCCGGTTGGTCAGAACGCCGAGTCCTGGACCGATCTCCAGGATCCGATCCGACTCGGAGAGCTGCGCCGCGGCAAGAACTTTATCGATGACCGAAGAGTCGCGCAGAAAATTCTGTCCGAAGCGTTTTTTCGGGCGATGGGGCATGGCTTGATTCACCGTTCACGACGCGGCCAGCGCGGAATGCGCCAGGTTTTGGCCACGGGGATGATGCGCAGGGTCAGGGCATACGTCAGGGCGGCGCATAACGCGCCGAGGATAATGCTGCCAAAACCGATGGGCAGAAGTACATCCCAGCCGAACTGCTTGAGCGTTTCAGGCGCGAAATTGCGTACCGGCTGAGGACTGTCGATCCCGAGAAGAAGGCGTCCGATCCGATACTCCAGGGTATATATGAAGGGCGCGGTGACCGGATTGGTGACCCAGACGCCAAGCACCGCGGCGATCTTGTTCTCCTTCAGCAGGATCGCAAAGAAGACCGCCAGCGCCATCTGCACCCCGAAGGTCGGCGTCAGGCCGATGAAAACGCCAAGCGCCAGCCCCTTGGCGATTTCATCAGGCGTCCCCCGCAACCGCAGAAACCGGATCAGGTTGAGCTTCATCTGTCGGATGAAGGACCAGCGACGCCACATAGAATTCAGGACTCACGAACCATGGGATGTTGAGGGTCGGCTTCCGGCGGCATCGAGGGGCCACACGGCCAGGGCGTTGAGATCGAGAGGAGCGCATTCTCCCCGGCGCAGGTATGTCTCGGCCGCCACCGCCAGCATGGCCGCATTATCGGTGCATAAGACCGGCGAGGGAAAGTGAACCCTCACCCCCTCGCGCTGCGCCGCCGCGGCGAACTCGCGGCGCAGTCCGCTGTTGCAGGCGACCCCGCCGGCCACCACCACCTCTTCGAGCCCTGCCGCGTGCGCGGCGCGAAGAGTCTTCTTGACCAGCACTTCGACCGCTGCAGCCTGAAACCCGGCGGAAATGTCGGCGAGCTGTTTTTCGGCAAGAGGCGTCGCGAGCCCTCGCACATGGTTGAGAACCGATGTCTTGATGCCGCTGAAACTGAAGTCGAAATTATCCCTGTTCAGAAGCGGCCGCGGAAAACGCACCGCCTCGGGATCGCCCTGGGCGGCCAGCCGGTCGATCAGTGCTCCGCCTGGATATCCGAGCCCCAGCAGTTTGGCCACCTTGTCGAATGCCTCGCCGGCGGCATCGTCGAGGGTCCGCCCGAGAGTGCGATAGAGACCGACGCCATCGACGCGGTAGAGATGCGTGTGGCCCCCGGAGACCACCAGGGCCAGATACGGGTACGAAACCGGCCGCTCCAGTTGAATGGCCAGTGCGTGCCCTTCGATATGATGAACGCCGACCGCCGGAATGCCGCGGGCAAAGGCAATCGCCTTTCCGACGGAGAGCGCAACCAGCAGGGCCCCGACCAGGCCGGGTCCGCGGGTAACTGCGACGCCCTCGATCTGATCGAGGCCGCATCGGGCTGTCTCCAGCGCCTCGTCGATCACCACCGATATCGCCTCGAGATGCCGGCGCGAAGCAAGCTCAGGCACGACGCCGCCGTAACGGGCATGCACGTCGACCTGCGAGGCGATCACGTTGGAAAGAACCTCGCGGCCGTCGCGCACAACGGCGGCAGATGTTTCATCACAGGAAGATTCAAGACAAAGCAGGAGCATAAAAGGTCGAATGTCCCCCATGTGCTTATGGGCACCCTGGCCCAGGATAAAGTTTTTACAGCAGATTCGCCGCCAGCTCGGCCAGGGCTGAGCGTTCGCCCTTGCTCAGGGTCACGTGTCCGGAGATCTCTTCTGCCTTGAATTTTTCCACCACGTAGGTCAGGCCATTACTTGAGGCGTCGACATACGGATTGTCGATCTGATAGGGATCGCCGGTGAGAACGATCTTGGTCCCCTCCCCCGCGCGGGTGATAATCGTCTTGATCTCATGCGGCGTCAGATTCTGCGCCTCGTCCACGATCATATACTGCCGCGGTATGGAGCGGCCGCGGATATAGGTGAGCGCTTCAATTTCGAGAAACCCGAGATCGACCAGCTCCTTGTAGCCGCGTTTGCGCTTGCCTCGCTCGTCGACGTTGCCGAGGAGCAATTCAACGTTATCAAAAATCGGCTGCATCCAGGGGCTGAGCTTTTCTTCGATATCTCCGGGCAGAAAACCCAGGTCCTTGCCCAGGGGAAAGACCGGCCTCGATACCAGCAGGCGGCTGTGAACCGATTCGTCGGCGACCTTGTGCAGGCCGGCGGCAATCGCCAGCAGGGTTTTGCCGGTACCGGCCTTGCCGACCAGAGTGACCAGCTGGATATCGTCATTGAGCAGCAGATCGAGGGCGAACTGCTGTTCGCGGTTGCGCGGATGGATTCCCCAGACCCCTTCCCGGGGCGAGCGGATCAGCGGCGTCAACTGGTTCAGCGCCTTGTTGTAGCGCCCGAGGGCGGTATGCGACGGGTTGGCCGCATCGACCAGCGTCAGGCACTGATTCGGAAGAAAATCGCCATCGATATCGACGACTCCCTCACTGAAGAAGGCATCTACGGTGTCTTTGTCGACCTCGAGCAGGGCCGTGCCCGAATAAAGATCATCGATAGAAACCTTGTCCGACTCGTAGTCCTCTGTGGGCAGGCCAAGGGCGTCGGATTTGATGCGCAGGTTGGTATCTTTGGTAACGAACAGAACGGGACACGCGCTCTGCTCCTTGAGCTGCATCGCCACCGCCAGAATGCGATTGTCCCCGCGATCGACCTGCAACTCAGGCGGCAGCCGTTTGATGTACTCTTCCTTATAGATCTCGACTTTGAGCGTGCTTCCGGTGAGCAGCGGCACCCCCAGGGTGAGCGGGTTTTTCTGCCGCATGCCGTCGAGAATCCGCGAGATATGGCGTGCATTGCGCCCGGTCTCGCTCTGGTCTTTCTTGAACCGGTCGATCTCTTCGATCACGGTGATCGGCACGACCACATCGTTGTCTTCAAACTTGAACAGGGCTTGAGGATCGTGCAGAAGGACATTGGTATCGAGAACGTAGGTTTTCTTCATCCGGCATCGTCCATGAGTAAAGAAGGTTGACCGTCTGCTTGCGAAGCCAAATCAACGGTTGTAATGGGAGACCTCGATTCCTTCGGAGGTGGCCAGCAGCTTGATATAGACCGGGCGTTTGCGATAGAACCCTTCGAGAACCACTTCTCCCTCGCGGTTCAGGGCATTGAGCACCGCCTCGGGAGACTCTTCGATCTCGAAGGCCCGATAGATCCGGGTGCGGTCAAGTTCCTGACGGCTCAGGGGCTGCTCCGGAGGAAGCGAACAGCCGGCCAGCAGACCGGCGGCCAAAAGGATCAGAAAGACGCGGCGCATGCAGATACTCCTGAGTTCAACGGACGGGATGGGAGGCGATGGCGGCCAGCGCCGCAATAAAGTGATGCACATCTTCAGGCGTTGTGAAATAGCCGGGGCTGACCCGCACCGTGCCGCGGGGAAAGGTCCCGATCGTGCGGTGCGCATCGGGAGCGCAGTGTAATCCCACACGCACCTGCACGCCGTGATCATGGTCGAGCAGAAAGCCGATCTCCGCGGGATCGCGTCCGGTTAGATTGAAGGAGACGGCGCCGCCGTGAAACCCGGTCGCGAGCGGACCGTAGAGCTCGCTGCCCGCGATTTCTTTGAGTCCGGCAACCAGTTCGGCCAATAATCTGGACTCGCGGGTGCGTACCGCCCACAAACCTTCCTGCTGCAGAAATTCGATTCCGGCGGCAAGTCCGGCCAGGCCGGGGGTGTTGAGGGTCCCGCATTCCAGACGCTCGGGAAGCTCCTCAGGAGGCAGTTCCGAGTGGGAGTTGCCGCCGGTGCCGCCAAAGAGAACCGGTGTTGGCCGCAGCCCTTCGCGCACATAGAGAAAGCCGGTCCCCTGAGGACCGAGCAGCCCCTTGTGCCCCGGGGCGGCGAGCAGATCGATGCCCAGCGCCTCGACGTCGATGTCAAACAGTCCCGCACTCTGGGCGGCATCAAGCAGAAACAGGATGCCGTGCTTGCGGCACCAGGGCCCGATCTCTTCGATCGGCTGGAGCGTACCGGTGACATTAGAGCAGTGGCTGAGCACCACCATGCGGGTTTTTTCGGCGCAGGCTTTTTTTATCGCGTCGGGATCGACAAAACCCCTCTCATCGGCAGGGATCTTGACGGTCTGCACCCCCTTTTCCTGCAGCGCCCGCAGGGGCCGGGTTACGGCGTTGTGCTCCATGGTCGAGGTCACCACCCGGTCGCCGGGCTGCAGCAGACCGAACAGGGCCAGATTGATTGCTTCGGTGGCGTTGGCGGTAAAAACGACCCGTGCGGCGTCCCCGATGGCGAAAAGCCCGGCCACCGCTTCGCGGGCATCGAAAACGATCCGGCTCGCGGCAAGCGAGCGGCTGTGCCCGCCCCGTCCGGGACTGGCCGACTCTCGCTGAGCGCGATCGACGGCCTGATACACCGCTTCGGGTTTGGGAAAAGAAGTGGCTGCGTTGTCGAGGTAGATAGTCATGGATTTCGCAAAAGAAGATTCAACGCCGGCCGGCGCATCCGGGGTCGCGGGCATCGCGGTCGGAAAAAGACACAGCAAGCCCGCGGCAGCCGCCGATACAGAGTGCATAATCGCTGCAGCCTGCGCAGCCCGCGGGCAGATGTTCGATGTCGCGGCGGATGCGATATCGCCGCTCGTTCTGCCAGATCGCTTCCAGCGAGGTCTCGCACAGCGAACCGAGACGCAGGGGCCAGGATGAGCAGGGAAAGATATCCCCTTGCGCATCGATGTGCGCCAGGCTGTTGGCCGCCTGGCACCCTCCGAACTCCCCTCTTTCCGCATCGCCGCGCGAAAGAATCTCCCAGAGAAAAAGATCGTGCACTTCAAGCTCGAGGCCGCGGCGCGACTCGGCCGCATCGCCGATCTTTTTCCGCAGATCGAAAAGCTCTTCCGCGGTGGGCAGTTTCCCTCGCTCGAGATCACCCAAGTTACCATCGACACTGATGTTTGGCAACTTCAATCTGCCCACGTCATGCTCTCTGCAGAGGGCAAAAAGCTGTGGTAAACGGGCGAGCCGCGAGGCCAGCGGAACAGCCAGGAACGCAGGGGAGAAACCTTTTTCGCGCCCGATTTGCGCCGCGGCGCCGAGCTCTTCCTGCGCACTCGCTCCATCAAGCCACCCGCCGGCATCGATAAACAGCTCCTGCAGCGGCCAGTTGCTCTCGACCAGCGAAAGCTCCGCAGGCTGCGCGATAAGGGAAACCCGAACGCCGCCGGCGCTCAGCATGGCGATGATTTCGCCGGTCGCGGGATGACGCGGCGCACCCTTTTGCAGAGTCACGAAAAAGACGCCTGCTTCCGTGAGCCGACCGGCCACATGGCGCAGCTTGTCCGCAGGAAGACAGAACTCTCCAGAGCAAAATTCCCAGGTAACGCGCAGGGGCGTATCGAGCAGGTCAAGACGCATGGTTCAGAACTGGCCGATCGAAAAAGGCGGGCCGTCCGCAGACGGAACAGCGTAAAAAAACGGGGGCAGTCAGCCTGCCCCCAGTTCCTTAGCAGGGATGGACGTTGGAAGAACCGACCACCCGAGGCTTCATGTACTTCTTCATGCGCGTTCACCCCCTTTACAGTTTTTTTTTCGGACAATGCCTTCTTGCCGTCCGGCTCAACGATAAATCCTCTGCAATTTCATTTCCAACAATGAGGATCAGGCTGATTGAAATCTCCCGTCAGGGCAAATGCGCGCGCGGTGCAGCCACCCAGGCAATCTTCGAAGGAACCGCAGCTCGTACACTTGCCTGCGGCCTCCTTGTTGCGCATTTTCCTCAGTACCGGCGAGTCGTACCAGATCGCGTCGAAATCGTCGGTCAGGATATTGCCGACCACCAGTGGGATGAATCCACAGGGAGTAATGTCGCCATTGGGCCGCAGATGCAGGGAAAGCTTACCACACGAGCTTCCCTTCACCAAAGGATTTTCCTTGTATTCCGGCAAGGTTGCGATGACGGGATCGTCGAAGGAGATAAGCAGATCGGCTCTGCGCTCCCGCTCCCGAAGGGCCTGCTGATAAAAGTTGCGCCACTCATCGGGCGTCAGATCGAGCTCTTCGCGGTTGTTAAACCGCGGCCGGAACATTTGAAATTGTGCAGGTAGACCTGACTCACGCCATGGGCTTCGGCCAGATCGAGAAGTTCACGAAAACTTTCATGGTTGATGCGCGAAACCACTGAACTCATGGTTGTTTTTATGCCCGCGGCATGCAATGCATCGAGAGCGGCCGTGGCCCGCGCAAACGCGCCGGGCATGCTCCGGAATTCATCGTGTCGCTGCGCGTCGGCGCTATCGAGGCTGATCCCGACGCTGCGGAAGCCAGAGGACTTAAGTTTTTCGGCGGCGGCTTCATCGACCAGCCAGCCGTTGGAATTCATTGAGACATTGAGCCCGTTTGCGGTTGCATACGAAGCGAGCTCGTAGAGATCGGAACGGATCAGCGGCTCGCCGCCGCCAAAGTTGATAAACGGCACCTGCCGCTGGGCCAGCAGATCGACGATCTGCTTATTCTGCCCCGTGGAGAGCTCCTGGGCGATTTCTTCACGGCTGTAGCAGTGCAGGCAGCTGAAGTTGCAGCGAAAAGACAGCGTCCAGTTGAACGTCAGCGGGGCCGAGAACAGGTCGGAAATCGGATCAGGCATAGCGCAGCCACCCCCTGCCGACCAGATCGTTCACGAACGCCTCAACATCATGGCGCAGCACCTCGTCGTGGACATCGAATTCACTGGCCAGAGTCTCGACCACATCATCGAGGCTTCGGCTGCCGTCGCAGAGGTTCCAGATATAACCGCCCACCAGGTTGAGCTGGTGCATGGTGCCGCCGACGATGAGAATGACCGAACCGCGGTCACCCACGTCCTCGCCTCGCTCGAGGGCGGCTAGAATCTCTTCTTCGCGGCGCTTCTCGTTGCGCCAGACGATCTGGGGGTCGCGTGCCAGTTTCTTCAAAAGATCCGTACTCCTGTCGTTATTCGTGTATTCAGGCCGCAACCCGCTCGCGCAGGACCAGCGATTTCACCAGAACGAAGGCAAAACCGGCCAGCACGGCCGCCTTCCCGTATACCGGAACGCCAGCGGCGGTGGCGGCCAGATCCCAGGATTGGACCAGGGCGCCGCCGATCAGCATGCCGATCACGGTCAGACCGGCGTCGGTATTCCCCTCGCCGGCCCGGATCAGCTGGCGAAACGGGCAGCCGCCAATGAGAACCGAAATCCATCCGACCAGAGCCATGCCGAGAAAGCTCCAGATATGATCGAGGTGCGCCCCGGGCTGCCCGTACAGGCCGGGATTGAACTTGCCTGTGGCCAGGTTGGCGAGGACGACCGCGCCGGCAAAAGCAATAAGCCCCCACAGCAGCGGCGAGCGGCGCCCGAGCAGAAACCCGTCGCGCAGTCCGCCGGTGATGCAGAAGCGGCTGCGCTGCGCAAGCACGCCGAGAGCCAGCCCCGCCCCCAGAGAGACAAACAGGGGAGCATGCTGGGCGGCGCTGCCATGCTCGGCGAAGATCAGAAAGGCCGGACGCGCCAGCAGCAGAACCAGCAGCAGGCCGAACAGGGTGGGCACGAACAAGCCGCCGCTGCCCTTCTGGGGAGCGGCCGGTCCGGTTTGCACACCGGCACCCAGACCGCGCAGGCCGGACCAGACGCCCGCAACCAGGCCGAACAGACCGACCAGGGCGGTAAAATCGCCGGCGCCCAGGCGCAGAAAGAGCTTGATCGGGCACCCGATAAAAACCGCGCAGCCGATAATCAGAAAAATTCCCGCCGTCAGGTGGGCCAGGGGCGCGGTGCCGCCGCGCGTGCGAAACTCGCGAAACGCCGCCGCGCTCGCCAGAGCGCCGAGCACAAAGCCGATCAGCTCAGGGCGCAGGTACTGCATGCGCGCATTACTGTGCAGGCCCAGGGCACCGGCGCTGTTCTCGATAAAGCACGAGACGCAGATACCGCTGTTCTCGGGATTCCCCCACACGGACAGCAGCACGCCCAGAATGCCGAGCGACAGGCTGGTGGCGATAATGATCCAGAATTCGCGTTGTCTGAGCATAGGCGTCATTCGCAGCCGCCGGCAAGCCGGCTCTGCAGGTAGTAGACATTGGTCAAAGCCGCCTTCACCGACGGGTTGTCGGGGTTGGCGCGGGCCCGGGCGCGCAGGGCGGCAAGCCCCTGATCGACAAGCTGAGCGATTTCGGTACGCCGCGAGAGCGGACTGCGCTCATCGACGTACTCGCTGTTGCGCTGCAGGGCTTCGACATAGCTCGCGATCGCTTCCTCCAGCGCTCCCATCTCCTGCAGAATCGCACCGCTCAGAATCAGGCCGTGGGCCTCGCCCGGGTAATTGCGGGCAATCTCCTCGAGCTTGAGCAGCGCCTGCTGCGATTTGCCCGCCGCGCGCA
>JAGXHK010000177.1 GCA_024636255.1 Desulfuromonadales bacterium
ATCGAGGCGATAGATGTTGAACCCGGCGAGGTCTGTCAAAGGGGTGGCGTCCAGGTTTTTCTGCGGGATCCGCCAGGAAAGCTGAACCCAGTCGCCGAGCTGGCGTACCCGGACGTCGTCGGGGGCCGCCGGCAGAGGCTTGAGAAGCGGGCGCACCGGACCCTTGTGGCCGCAGCCGGCGATGAGCAGGAACAGAAGCAGGAACAGGGCCTGCCTGCCCCGGAGAACACTTCCCTTGCGGGCGCCGGAGGAGTGCGGGGAGAGACGCGCGCTGCACTCAGACATGCGCCGTTCCTGATCGCGCAGACGACCGCTGCATGGCGCTGATCCCGGGCGGATAAAAGCGAACCGGTGCCGGGCTCATTCCGATCCCTCCTTTTCGCGTGCTTCGCGCACCCGCGCGATCTCTCTCTCCACCGCCTCGCGGGCGGTTCCGCCGGTGGCGCGGCGGGCGTTCACCGAAGCTTCGAGGGTCACGTAGTCGTAGATATCCGCATCGATCACATCGGAGAACTGGCGAAATTCCTCGAGCGTCAATTCGGGGATGTCCTTGTCGTTCTCGATGCAGTAGCGCACCGTTTTCCCGACGATCTCATGGGCCTGCCGGAAGGGGATCCCCTTGCGCACAACGTAGTCGGCGATGTCGGTGGCGGTGGAGAACCCGCGGGCGGCGGCCACCCTCATGTTTTCGGCGCGCACCTTCATCTGCGCGATCATGTCGGCAAAGACCTTGAGGCTGCCCTTCACCGTATCGATGGTATCGAAGAGCGGCTCCTTATCCTCCTGCATGTCCTTGTTGTAGGCTAGAGGCAGAGCCTTCATAAGTGTCAGCAGGCTTATCAGGCTGCCATAGACGCGGCCGGTCTTGCCGCGCACCAGTTCCGGGACGTCGGGATTTTTCTTCTGCGGCATGATCGAACTGCCGGTGCAGAACGAATCGGAGAGTTCGACGAAGGCGAAATCGGCAGAGGACCACAGCACCAGCTCTTCGGAGAGGCGCGAGAGGTGGACCATGATCAGGCTCGCCGCAGCGCAGAACTCGATGGCGAAGTCGCGGTCGGAGACGGAATCAAGGCTGTTGCGGGTCACGCCGTCGAAGCCGAGCTGCTCAGCGACGTATTCGCGATCGATGGGAAAGGTTGTGCCCGCGAGTGCCCCGGCGCCGAGGGGAAGCAGGTTGATGCGCTTGAGGGCATCGCGCAGGCGCTCGGCGTCGCGGGCGAACATCTCGCGGTAGGCGAGCATGTGATGGGCAAAAAGCACCGGCTGCGCGGTCTGCAGATGGGTGAAACCGGGCATGATCACCGCCAGGTTCTGGTCGGCCTGGGCGAGCAGCGCGCCTTCGAGCGAGTCAAGATAGGCGAGGATCGTCTTCACCTCGTCCCGCAGATAGAGCCGAATGTCGAGGGCGACCTGGTCGTTGCGCGAGCGCGCGGTGTGCAGCTTGCCGCCGACCGGCCCGATGCGCTCGATGAGGCGCGCCTCGATATTCATATGAATATCCTCGAGGCTGACCTTGAATTCGACTTTGCCCGCCTCTATATCGCCAAGGATGTTTTCAAGGCCGGCGATGATCTGCCGGGCCTCCTCCTCGGTGATGATGCGTTGCTTGGCGAGCATCCGGGCGTGGGCGATAGAGCCCTGAATGTCGTAGCGGTAGAGGCGCCGGTCGAAGCCGATGGAAGCGGTGAACTCTTCGACGAATTGATCGGTCGGCTGGGTGAAGCGGCCGGCCCAGGGTTTATCTGCCATGAAATGTTTCTCCGTGGGTGGGTTGTTTTAAAAAAACAGAATCAGATTAAACGCCCGCTCGCGGTGCTCGCTCGAGATTGCGGGGGGGCTGAGAGCGCTGGGAAAGGCTTTTTTAACACAGAGAGACGGAGAACACGGAGAACACAGAGGAGAAACAACATCAAGTTTTTTCAAATTACTTAATCCAAGCTTTTGAATCTTTTTATTTGAATCATCTCTGTGTTCTCTTTTTTATTCTCTGTTTTCCTCTGCGTTAAAAGATTTTTTTTGTGGCCTCTGCCCCTCCGCGCCCTCTGCGTTTAAATGCCGTGGTGATTATGATTGTCAGGGCTTTTCCTTCTGTTTCGCCTTTTCCACATATTCGGCTTCGATTTCCTCCTCCCGCTCCAGAGATTCCTGCAGCTCCTTGCCGGCCATGCGTATCCATCCCTGCGTTTCATCGGGGCGGTAGATGCCGTGGACCTTGAGAGGGAAGCGCGTGGTGCGCGGGTCAAGCTCGTGGAAGAGAGGGATGTTGAAGTAATAAAGTCGGGTCCGGGTGCCGAAGCGCAGTCGGCAGACCGGCAGGCCGCCGAAATCGTCGGTGGCGAACTCGGGATAGTCGAGGGGGCCGATCTTGTGGCTCTGGTGGATGATCACCGAAGAGCGGCCGTAGCTGGCTTCGCCGCCGGCCTTGAGCCCGGTCGTCTCATCAGAGACGTTGCAGAAGACGGTGACCGTATCGCGCACCCCCGGCGTATAGGCGAGGTATTCGCCATAGAAGCCGTTGACCACGTCGCGAAACGCCTTGTGTTCAGGCTTGGGGTTGCATTCGAGGATGGTCAGCAGGTCGAGGCGCTGGCGCGTGCGATAGAAGAGTTCGTTGGCGTGCTCGATGATGGTGCTGATGTTCGACTGGTAGAGATCGCGGTAAACATAATCAAGGCAGATCAGCGCCATGAAGTTGAAGCCGACCGGCCGGCAGCGAAACAGGGGAAAAATCTTGCCGCGGTAGAGATCGTGGGACGGATCGATGGTCTCCTCACCGACAAAAGGATGACTCTTGGCCATGATGAAGACGCGCAGACGGCCATCGGCCTCCTTGACGGCGGTAACTGCCCAGTTGACCGGCACCTGATCGATGTCCCCCGCGTCGATGTCGGTGAGCAGCGATTCGAGGGCCTCCCGGTTGTCATCCCGGTAGCGCTCGAGCACCTTGCAGTATTCCTGCAGGCGCACGTGCTCCACCCCGAACATGGTCACCGTGTTGTTGCGGAAATTGGCGCCGATGTAGGCGAGGGCGTCCTCGACGTGATCGGCCGGCATCGCCGATTCGGGAAAGGTCAGAAAATGCAGTTTTTTAAGATTTCCCGGTCCTTCGGCCACCAGCTCGAGAATCGAGCGGATGCGCTGCCATTTCTCATCGGGGTCGGTGAGCTTGCAGGCGAAATCCTGCAGTCCGACCTGATTGGGGATCTGGCAGACCAGAAAATGCTGGTGGTGCCCCAGGGTGAATTCGACATTGAGGTCTTTTTCGACAATTTTGAACATGAGTCAGTCGCTTTCCCCGGGGCGCAGTTCACCGCCGGGAATCTCTTCTTCGAGACTGATTTCCGTCGGCCGCTCTGTCCAGGGCAGCTCAGGGAACACCTTGGTGAGAATGTGGCGGCCGCCCGGCGGCAGCGCCATTTTCGGCAGACAACTCTTGAAGGCCCAGATCGCCTCGGTGCACTCATCGCCATTCGGCTGGAGCGTAAAGGTCACGGGCGATGCCCGATAGTAGAGAATGACAAAGTGATCGTTGCGCGCGCCGACGCCGATATGCTCGAAGACATCGACCAGCCCTTCAACCTTCACTTCGATGCCGACCTCTTCGCGGACCTCGCGGTGCAGCGCCTCCATGATCGACTCGCCATGGTCGATCTTGCCGCCGGGCATCACCCACAGGCTGCAGAACGGTTCAATGCAGCGGCGGGTGAGCAGTACCCGCTCTTTTGTATCCACCACGCAGGCGACGACCGAAGTCTTTATGGCCTTCTTTTTAATATCCATGCAAAAGCAGTTTCATGCAGGCAGCGCGGCCGCAGGAGGCAAGAGTAAAAACCTGATTTCTCTGCTTCCTGCGGACGCTGCGTTAATGGCCTTACTTTTTTGCCTGGCGCTGAATCGCAGCGATGCGCATGCGCAGGGCATTGAGTTTGATAAAACCCTCGGCGTCGGCCTGGTTGTAGACCTCGTCGGCTTCGAAGGTCGCAAAATCGACGTTGAACAGGCTGTCGGTTTCGCTCGCCCGGCCGACCACCCGGCAGTGTCCCTTGTAGAGCTTGATGCGGGACTTGCCGTTGACCGTCTTTTGAGATTCATCGATCAGCGTCTGCAGCACCTGCCGCTCGGGGGAGAACCAGTAGCCATTGTAGATCATTTCGGCATAACGGGGGATCAGCGAGTCGCGCAGATGCATCACTTCGCGATCGAGGGTGATCGACTCGACCGCGCGATGCGCCTCTTCGAGGATGGTTCCACCGGGAGTCTCGTATACGCCGCGCGATTTCATGCCGACATACCGGTTTTCCATCAGATCGACCCGGCCGATGCCATGCCTGCCGCCGAGCTCGTTGAGTTTTGCCAGCAGGTTGGCCGGCGAGAGGCGCTCACCGTTGACCGCTACCGCATCGCCTTTCTCGAATTCGATCTCGACATACTCGGGTTGATCGGGCGCGTCCTCCGGCCGCACGGTCAGCGTGTACATCTCCTCCGGAGCTTCTGCCCAGGGATTCTCGAGGATATCGCCCTCGAAGGAGATGTGCAGCAGGTTGCGGTCCGAGCTCCAGGGAAATTTCTTGCTGGTCGGTACCGGAATGCCGTGCTTCTTGGCATAGGCCTCCAGGGCACTGCGGCTCTTTAGATCCCACTCGCGCCAGGGCGCGATGACCTTGATCGCCGGATCGAAATGATAATAGGCGAGTTCAAAGCGCACCTGGTCATTGCCTTTGCCGGTCGCCCCGTGGGAGACGGCGTCGGCCCCTTCCTTTGCCGCGATCTCCATCTGGGCCTTGGAGATCAGCGGGCGGGCAATGGAGGTGCCGAGGAAATAGCGCCCTTCATAGATGGCGTTGGCCCGGAACATGGGAAAAACAAAGTCGCGGGTGAATTCTTCGCGCAGGTCGAGAACGTGGCATTTGCTGGCGCCGGTGTTTTTCGCCTTCTCGGGAATATGGTCGAGCTCCTCGCCCTGACCGAGATCGGCGGCAAAGGCGATGACTTCGCAGTCGTATTCTTCGCAGAGCCACTTGAGGATGATCGAGGTGTCGAGCCCGCCGCTGTAGGCGAGAACGACCTTGTTGACGGAACCTTGCTTGGGCATGAACGTTCTCCTTTGAGAGGGACTTCAGAAGTCTGGAATCAGGAGGATTTCGGTGGCTGAATCCGGGCTTCAGGTTTTTTAGAGTTTGACTACATAGGTGTCGGCGATTTTGTCGTGCAGCCCCTGCTTCTGCGTGTCGAAGGCGACCATCAGATAACCGAGTCCAAGGAGCAGGGCCGAGACGAACTTTCCGAGCACCTCGCGGAAGAACGCCCGGCCGTAGCCGATCGGTGCGCTGTCGGTGTGGATCACCTTGACGCGCACGGCCATTTTGCCGGGAGTCTGCCCGCAGTAGCCGGTGAAGAAAACGTAATAGGTAATGCCGACTACGGTGCTGAAAAGCTGCGCGATGGGCATGATTCGCAATGTGTGTTCTCCTTCGCCGAGCGCGCTGATGCTCATGCTGAGCAGAAAGGTGAGAATCAGTTGCACGCCGCTGACCAGAAACATATCAACCAGGGCGGCGACAACACGCACCCAGAAACCGGCCTTGGGCTGTTCGGCTGCGCCTGCAAGCGATGCAGGCCCACCCCGATGAGCAACTTTCTGCCCGGCCACCAGCGGTGCCGAAGTGGGCGGCGCATTGACCGGAGAGTGCTCGAAGACCTGACTGCAACGCGGACAGGTCACCTTGACCGGCTTATCCGGCAGGCTTTCGGGGTCGAGTTCGCGTGAAAAGCCGCAATGAGGGCAGGTTAGGATCATGGATCTCTACAATCGCAAAACTTGGTTCAAATCAGGATGGGGCTTTCACACCCTCAACGCATCAGAGTGGCCAGAATGGCCTTTTGCACATGCAATCGGTTTTCCGCCTGGGCGAAGACGATGGAATGCGCGCTTTCCATGACCTCATCGGTGATCTCCTCGTCGCGATGCGCGGGCAGGCAATGCATCACCACACAGTCCGGCGCGGCTGCCTTGATCGTTTCCCTATTGATCTGAAAGCCTGCGAATGCCTTCGCGCGCTCTCTCTGCTCATCCTCCTGGCCCATGCTGGCCCACACGTCGGTGTTGAGGACCTGGGCGCCGCGTGCCGCCTCAAGGGGTTCGGTGTAGTAGCTGACCCGGGCTCCGAGCTTGCGCGCCCGCTCCACCACCGCCGGATCGGGGCGGTAGTCTTCCGGCGTCGCCACCCGCAGTTCGAACCCGAAAACGGCTGCGGCGTTGATCCATGAATTGGCCATATTGTTGCCGTCGCCGATCCAGCAGTAGGTCAGGTCGCGGTAGTTGCCCTTGTGTTCGATGACAGTGTATAGATCGGCCATCAGCTGGCAGGGATGATAGGTGTCTGTCAGGCCGTTGATCACCGGAATGTCCGACCAGCGCGCCAGTTCTTCAACCGCCTCCTGGGAGAAGGTGCGGATCATGATGGCATCGAGGTAGCCTGACATGACCCGGCCGGTGTCCTTGATCGGCTCACCGCGCCCCATCTGGGTGGTGGCCGAGGAGAGAAAGAGGGCGTGTCCGCCGAGCTGATACATGCCGACTTCGAAGGAGATCCTGGTGCGGGTGGAGCTCTTTTCAAAGATCATCCCCAGGGTTTTCCCTCTGAGCAGGTGGTGTTCTTCGCCGCGCTTCTGTTTTTCCTTCAGTTCGCGGGTCAGGTCGAAGATGGCCTCGAGATCCTTGAGGTTCCAGTCGGTCAGGCAGAGAAAGTCCTTAGTCACTTCTCAGTCTCCCAAAATTGTATTGAACCACAGGGACCACGGAGACACAGAGAAAGCAATTCTGTACTTTCCCGGTTTCTCCTCTGTGATCACTGTGGTTAAAGGGTTTTGAATCTATTGATATTCCTGCAAAACCGAGTTGAGAATGTCCAAAGCCTCATCGATCTCTTCTCTGCTCACGATCAGCGGCGGCAGAAAGCGCAGCACATTGCCGACCGTGACATTGATCAGCAGGCCTTTGCTCAGGCACGTCCGGACGATCTCGGCCCCTTCGATGGAAAGCTGCATGCCGAGAATCAGGCCGCGTCCGCGCACCTCTTCGACGAAAGTGTAGCGCTTTTTGAACTCTTCGAGCCGGCCGCGAAGGTAGTCGCCCATAGTCCGGCAATTCTCAAGAACGCCCTCTTCTGTGAGCACCTTCATTGCGGCGACGGCGGAGGCTGTCATCAAAGGGTTGCCGCCGAAGGTCGAGCCGTGGGTCCCCGGGCCGAGCACGTCGGCGAATTTCTCGCGATAGATGGTTGCCCCGATGGGCGGTCCGCCGGCCAGGGCCTTGGCCAGTGTCATGATGTCCGGCTCGACCATTTCATGTTGATAGGCGAACAGTGTTCCGGTGCGCCCGCAGCCGACCTGTACCTCGTCGAAGACCAGCAGCAGATCGTGCTGGTCGCAGATCTCGCGCACGGCCTGCAGATAGCCGGCTGGCGGCACGTTGACTCCGCCTTCGCCCTGCACCGGCTCGAGCATGATCGCGCAGGTGTTCGGGGTGATTGCGGTCCGGAGCGCGGCGATGTCGCCGAAAGGGACATAGCGAAAGCCCGGGACCACCGGCTCGAAGCCGACCCGCGCCTTCACCTGCCCGGTCGCGCTGATGGTGCCGATGGTGCGGCCGTGAAAAGAGGCGAGCGCCGTGATCACCTCAAAGCGATTTTCGCCATGCTGTTCGCGGCTGTACTTGCGCACCAGCTTCATGGCCGCTTCGTTCGCCTCGGCCCCTGAGTTGCAGAAGAAGACGCGATCGCCGAAAGAATGACGGCAGAGCATTTCGGCCAGCTCGATCTGCGAAGGAATATGGAAATAGTTCGAAACATGCAGCAGCTTTGCCGCCTGTTCCTGCAGTGCCGACACGACCTTCGGATGGCAGTGCCCGAGGTTGTTGACCGCGACCCCGGCGAGAAAGTCGAGATAGCTCTTGCCTTCAATATCCCAGAGCCAGCAGCCTTCGCCGCGTTCTGCGACCAGGGGGTAGCGACCGTAGGTTCTGGCGATGTGTTGCTC
>JAGXHK010000020.1 GCA_024636255.1 Desulfuromonadales bacterium
AGAACAAGGGACTGCTCGCCGCCATGAACCGCCGCGGTCGCCTGCAGTTCCGCCTGCAGGAAACGGTCGAGGGGCTCTCGGTGGCCGCGATCAGCTACTATATGGTGGGCCTGATCGGCTATATGATCAGCGGGTTGCCCATGGACGCCTGGGGCGTCGATAAGAAAACAGTGATCGCCGTGATCGTCCCCCTGGTGGCGGGCAGCGTGTGGTGGCTGACCCAGCGCGTCAAGCACCGCCTGATCAAAGAACCCGAGGACGACTGAGCTCCCCGCCTATCTCACCGGCGCTTTTCAACGCCGCAAAATTTCCAACATGCCCCTTCATATCGCCCCTCGTGAAAGATGCGCGCGCCAGCGGTTGACATCGCCCGCAAATGGAATAAACAGGTTGAATTAAGATGGACGCCTTTTTTTCCGGGAGGACAAATTATGAGCGCGAAACGCATTCCCATCAGACGCAGCCCTATTCGCCGCATGCTCACCCTTTTTCTCTGGCTGGCGATTGCCGCCGGGGCACCGGGCACAGCGCAGGCAGGCACAGATCACGCGTCCCTGCATGACGACCATCAGGTCATCAAGGAGGGGGAATCGCTCGGGCGTGTCGATTTTCGCGTATCCTGCGCAGAGGCCACGCGCCCTGCCTTTGATCGCGCTTTGGGCCTCATGCACCACATGATGTATGCGGAGGCGCGCGCAGCTTTTGAAGAGATCATCGAAAAGGATCCTGAGTGCGCCATGGCTTACTGGGGGGTTGCGACCACATTGTTTCAGCCGCTCTGGGGAACCCGTCCGAGTACCGCTGAGCTGAAGCGCGGCGGGAACATGATCCAAAAAGCAAAGAAGCTGGAGCCGGAAACGAAGCGCGAGCGCCAGCTCGTGGCGGCGACCGAAGCGTTCTTCCGCGATCCCGAAACGGCCGATTTCCGCACGCGGATGAAGCGCTGGATCGAGGCGATGGAGACTGCCTACCAAGCCACTCCGCAGGATCACGATACGGCGGTACTCTACGCGCTGTCACGCCTGGCGCTGGCGCAGACAGCAGAAAACAGAGCGGCGCTGCTCGATGAGGCGGAAGCTGTTCTGCGCGAAATCTATGAGCAGGAGCCCGCCCATCCCGGCGCTGTCCATTACACCATACATGCCACCGATGCCGACGGCCGGGCGCGACGGGCCCTGGATATCGTCAAAAGCTATGGAGAGATCGCACCGCAGGTTCCCCATGCCCTGCACATGCCCTCGCATATCTATGTCAGGCTGGGTGACTGGCCGCAGGTGATCGCGTGGAACCGGCGCTCGGCCGCGGCCGCGTTGAAACGTTCAGGCGAAGGCGCCCTGTCGCACCACTACCCGCACGCAACCGACTATATGCTCTACGCCTACCTTCAGCAGGGAAAGGACGATAAAGCACGGGCCATACTCCAGGAGACGCTTGCAAAAGAAGACTTCCAGCGCTCCTTCATCAGCGCCTTTCACCTTGCGGCCATGCCGGCGCGTTACGCTGTAGAACGGCGCAAATGGCACGAGGCATCTTCTCTTGAACCGCGACAGCCGGACTATCTGCCCTGGGAAAAGGCCGAGTGGGCAGAAGGAATGACCTGGTTCGCGCGCGGGCTCGGCAACCTCCATACGGGAAATCTCAACCGCGCGCAGGAGGCGGAGAAGACGCTGCGCGATCTGCGCGACCGTGCAAAATCAGCCGGCGATGAGAATTTTGCGACCTACATCGAAATCGACCGGCTGATCCTCGCCGGCTGGATCGTCCACGCGCAGGAGAATCCGGACGAGGCGATCCAGCGTATTCGCGCAGCGGGCGCATTGGAAGGCACCATCGAGAAGCATCCGGTGACTCCCGGTGCGTTGTTGCCGCCCTATGAAGCCTTAGGCGACCTGTTCATGAAACTCGATCGGCCAGCCGAGGCGCTTGAGGCTTACCGCAAATCCGCAGAGATCTGGCCGGGGCGCTACAATACCGTGCTTGGAGCCGCACGGGCGGCCCTGGCGGCGGGCGCTGAAGAAAATGCCGGGGATCATTACGCAGAATTACTCAGGATCGCCGGCAACTCACAGCGTCCAGGTATTGCGGAAGCAAAGCGTTATCTGGATCGACACTCAGATGGTTCCGAGGAGGGCAGAGGGGATTGAGCACGCGACAGGAAGAGAACTTGCGAACACCTCAGGCCGGGGGGGGGCCGAGCCCCACTCCCCGCCTGAGGATAACGCCTGAGTTCCGGACAGAGCCGGCCTCCATCTTTTTGCGGATTTTATTCCCGCATCTCGATGACACCGCAGGCCAGGCGCGGACCGGCGTCTCCGGTAGGCTGCGAGGTAAAGTCGTCGGCCTTGGCGTGCACGATCACCGCCTTGCCGATGATTGAATTCGGCCCGCTCAGCGAGAGGAGTGGGTCGACGCGTTCATAATGCGCGGTACCATCCTGGCCGGCTTCCAGATTGCCCAGATCGCCGACATGACGCTCTGAGGGAGGCGCGTCCGGCGCACCATGGGGGGTGTTCTCCGGATTATAATGACCGCCAGCCGATGAGGCGTCGGGAGCACTGCAATCGCCTTTCTCATGGACATGAAACCCGTGCTTGCCAGCAGGCAGGCCTTCAAAATCCGCCACGACCAGGACGCCCTCTCCCTGCGTCTTGAATGTCACCTGTCCCGTTGCGTTGTTCCCTTGCGTGGGTTCGAGGACGGCTACCGCCTGATTCTGCTGCTCCATCTGGTCCTGCTTGCCCGTCTGGGTTTCGGTTCTCTCTTCCGGGACTGCGGGAGATATGGCCTCCTCACTCTCGCAGCCGGTCAGGGCCAGAAAGCCAAAGAGCGTAAAAGCGATAATCCAATGATTTTTCATTTTGACCATGTTGTTCTCTCCTTTCCAAGGGAATGGCGGTTTCGGCATGCGTGCGGGATCAACCAAACCGCGCACTCGCGTTTAAAGGCGATCGCGAGTATGCGTGGGGTAAAGCCTGAGTTTTCTTATACAAGCCTTGCAGGAAATGTCAATCGAGGGTGAAAGGGATGATGAAATGCGTCGGGAGAGCTCCAGCGCGAGCGGAGCGCAGGCCCTGAACCTTTGGCAAGGAAAGGAAAGGAAAAAATCAGAACATCGTCAGGCAGATGCGCTTGATCAGTTCGCGCGCAGGGGAAAAGGATTCGTCAATCGCCACCGCCTTGCGGCAGTCGGCCAGGGCGCGGCTCTGCAGGCCCATCTCGTAGCAGGTCTGAGCCCGTCCCCAGTAATTTTCGAGACGATTGGGGTCGAGTTCGAGGGCATGATCGTAATCCTGCAGAGAGGCGGCGAAGCGCCCCAGCACCCGCAGGGTCAGGCCGCGGTTGGTCAGCGCCCGCACATTGCCGGAGTCATAATTGAGTGCCTGAGTGAAGTCGCGCACCGCCAGGCGGTACTCGTCCAGCCCGAAGCGGGCCATGCCGCGATGATTATAGACCAGAGAACGAACCGGCTGATCGAGCTTCATCTCGAGAACTTTCGAGTAGAGCCTGATCGCCGTCTCAAGGTCTCCGTTGCTGTGCGACTGCAGGGCCGCAAGCATGTTTTTCTCCAGGCGGCTTCCGGCCGCGCCGGTCAGCGAGAGTTCGGGGCGGGGCTCCAGCACCCCGGGTTCTGGCTGGCGCGGGGCCACCGCGCAGATAAGATCTTCGAGACCGACATCGGTGAAGCTCGTACGCCGTTTATGGTCGTGGCGAACGATCTCTTTCTGAACATCCCGGATCTCCTGAAAAATCAGATCGGACAGGCTAAGCGTGGCGTTCAGAGCGGCCAGTTTTCGCTTGAACGATTCATGCGGCAACGAGAGCGGCGATTTATATACCAGCTCGTGTTCGACCTCGGCCCATGCATCCTGCAGGATGGTGCGCAGCTGGATCTCGCAGACGTTGTTGATGCAGGGCAAAGAGGCCTTGATGGCGTCCGGGGAAAGGCGCACCAGAAGATGCACCGAATCGTAGCCGAATTCGCGGAACGAATGCTGCCCGCCCTTGCGCTCGACCTCGATGACATCGAAATGGCATTCCAGCAGCTGCTCGATGGCGTCGATATCTTCCAGAAACGGACAGACGATGCGCAGACCGAGCAGATCGTTGATTTCCGGTGCCTCGCCGCCCGCCTGACGATTGAGGCGCACCAGTTTCTCGAAATAGTTCTCAAAGCGCTTCACCCGGTATTTGATCGTCGGGGTATGCCCGTGGTTTTCGAGCAGAGTGCGGGTGCGGCGAAAAAGCCCCTGCAGAGCTTTTTCGTACGCTGGCTTCTGCGCCTCGTAGAGTGCTTTGGTGCGACCGCGGTCCAGGCGAACTGCCGATTTCGCGTTATTGATCATGGGGTTCCTGACGGTAGGAAAATGCAAGTTTCTGAATCTTACCAGAAATCCGAGGAGAACAAAACCTGCGCAGGCAATTTATGCGGTCAGAATGGCTTCATGCGAAGTATTTCTGCGAAGATGTGATATGGTTATCAATTATTGCGTCACATTGATCTTTACTGATTCCCCACTTATGTTTTGTGACATATTCGTCACGGAATGAATCCTTTTGAATGACTTCGATGCATCGCATCGCGTGAGAAGGAGTCCCATGAATCCGGCCGAGAAGTTCAAAGACGGTTGTGGAGTCGGGCTGCTTGCCCACCTGCGCAATCAACCGAGCCACGCCATGCTTGCCGACGGTATCGCCGCCCTGGCGCGCATGGTCCACCGCGGCGCCATCGCCGCCGACCGCAAGACCGGGGACGGCAGCGGCATTCTCTGCTCGATGCCGACGCGCTTCATGCGCAACGTGGCGGCCGAGGCGGGAGTTTCGCTCCCAGAACTGTTCGCCGTGGGTACGCTTTTCCTCGGCGAGTCGGCCGAAAATCAGCTCGAGGTCTTCGCCGAGTGCTGCGCGCAGAACGATCTGCAGGTGGTGCATGTGCGCGAGGTTCCCCTCAATACCGCCGCCCTCGGCGCCTATTCGCTCTCCATGCTGCCGCGCATCGTGCAGGTCTTCGTGATTCCGGCCGAACTGATCGCCACGCGCCGCTTCGACGCGCTGGTCTACTTGACCCGGCGCGAAGCCGAACAGCGCCTCGGCGATGATCCTGAATTTTACATCCCGAACTTCTCGCGGCGGCTGCTTAGCTACAAAGGGCTGGTGATGCCGACCTACATCGAAGCCCTCTTTCCTGACCTGCAGCGCGAGGATTTCGAGGTCTCATTCATTCTCTTCCATCAGCGTTTCTCGACCAATACGCTGCCCAAATGGAAGCTCGCCCAGCCGATGCGCATGATCGCGCACAACGGCGAGATCAACTCGCTTACGGCCAATCGCTTCAACGCCCTGCACAAATTCACCGACGCCGAGAGCCCGATTTTCTCACAGGCGGAGCTCCAGCGCCTGCTGCCGGTCCTCGCAGGAGACGCCTCGGACAGCGCGAGCCTCGATAACATGTTCGAGTTCCTCATCGCCAACGGCATGGATTTCTTCAAGGCTATCCGGTCGCTGATTCCGCCGCCGCGCCACAACGTGGCCCACATGCCGGCCGGACTGCGCTCGTTCTACGAGTATGTATCCTCAGCCTACGAGCCCTGGGACGGCCCTGCGGGAGTCAGCCTGACCGACGGGCGCTATGTCGGCTGCATTCTCGATCGCAACGGACTGCGCCCGGCGAAGTATGTCGTCACCACGGACGAGCGCCTGCTGCTCAGCAGCGAATACGGCGTGCTCGACCTGCCGCCCGAACTGGTGCGCGAGCGCGGCCGCCTGCAGAGCGGCCAGATGATCGCCGCCGACCTCGAGCACGTGCAGATCTCCACCACCACCGACATCGATCGCTACCTGATGGAATCACAGCCCTACAGCGACTGGCTCACCAGCCATACCTACTATCTGCAGGAATTCATCGAGCGCCAGTTCGAAGATTTGTCCGCATACGCGAGCCACGAACTGACCAACCGGCAGCGCTACTTCAATTTTACCCATGAAACCCTCGAGGTGGTCGTCAGCCCGATGCTCGAAGGCGGCAAGGAGGCCGTCGGCAGCATGGGTGACGACACTCCGATGGCGGCTTTTTCCGACGAGCAGCGCAGCTTTACCGATTTTTTCCGCCAGCGGTTCGCCCAGGTGACAAATCCGCCCATCGATCCGTTGCGCGAGAAAGCGGTCATGTCGACCACCATCGGTTTCGGCGAGATCGGCAATCCGCTGCTCGAGACTCCTGAGCGCGCCAGGCGACTGAAAAGCATCTCGCCGATTCTCTCCCGCGAAATTTTCGATGCCCTGCTCTCCTTCGGCGATCCGCAGCGGCCGCGCTTCGAGCCGGGCTATAAATACGGAATCTTTTCCACCGCGTTCAGCGAAGACCTGCGTGCGAGCCTGATCGCCCTCGGCGAGCAGGTTGCGGCGGCTGTGGCCGAGGACGGGGTACGCATCGTCCTGCTAGACGACCGCCAGGTCGGTGAGCAGTTCAAGGGCATCCCCATGGCGATGGCCACCGGCTACGTCAACCAGCGCCTGCTGCGCGCCGGCGTGCGCCACAAGGTAACCCTGGTCGCGATCAGCGCCGAGATCAGCGATCCGCATTCGGCCTGCGTGCTGCTCGGCTACGGCGCGACGGCCATCTATCCCTGGCTGCTCTACGCCACCGGACTCGAGATGTGCGAGCGCGCCGGCAGATCACTGCGCGAGACGCGGCAGGGGTTGCGCAACATCTACAACGCCCTGACCAAGGGGATTCTCAAGGTCATGTCGAAGATGGGGGTCAGCACTGTCTCGAGCTATCGCAACGCTGCCCTGTTCGACGTGATCGGCCTCTCGCGCGAAATCATCGCCGATTGTTTTCCGCCTTCGGCGGCCCTGCTGCCGGGGCTGAGCTACGCCGATATCGAGAAACGCATCGACAGGGTGCACCGCGAGGTCTACCGCAAAAGTTACATGACCCCCATCTACCCGCTCAAGGTCGGCAGCTTCTACCGGGACAACGCCGCCAGCGAGCACCACGACTTCAACGCGCGGGTGGTGGTGCAACTGCATCAATTTGCCGACGACCCGCAGCGGCGCCAGTACCTGAAGTTCCGCAAGCTGGTCGAAGGGCGCGGCCAGCGTTTTGTGCGCGATTTTCTGACCTGGAATCCGCAGGCGGCGCCGATTCCGATCGAAGAAGTGGAACCGGTCGAGGCGATCACCCGGCGCTTCGACTCGGCGGCCATGTCCCTCGGCTCGCTCTCTCCCGAGTGTCACGAGGCACTCGCTGAGGCGATGAACATCCTGGGCGGTTGTTCGAACAGCGGCGAGGGAGGCGAAGCGCCGGAGCGGCTGAATTCAACCAAGAACAGCAAAATCAAACAGATCGCCTCGGGCCGCTTCGGCGTCACCCCGGCCTACCTGCGCAGCGCCGAGGAGATCCAGATCAAGATCGCCCAGGGCGCCAAGCCGGGCGAAGGCGGCCAGCTGCCCGGAAACAAGGTCACGCCTCTGATCGCCGGATTGCGCTTCACCATCCCCGGCGTGACCCTGATCTCGCCGCCGCCGCACCACGACATCTACTCCATCGAGGACCTGGCGCAGCTGATCTTCGATCTGAAGCAGATCAACCCCAGGGCCCGGGTGAGCGTCAAGCTGGTTTCCTGCGACGGCGTCGGCACCATCGCCGCCGGAGTCGCCAAAGCCTATGCTGATCGCATTATCATCTCCGGCGGGGAAGGCGGAACCGGCGCCGCGCCGCTGACGTCCATCAAGTTCGCCGGCAATCCCTGGGAGCTCGGCCTGGCCGAGGCGCATATCAGCCTCAAGGCCAACGATCTGCGCGGCCTTGTGCAACTGCAGACCGACGGCGGCCT
>JAGXHK010000178.1 GCA_024636255.1 Desulfuromonadales bacterium
ATCTCTGGCGCCTCCTTCTTCAGCAGCACTGTTGGGCCGGGGTGTGGCCGTGTTTTCTTTTCCTTTTACCAGATTGGCGACCCGCTTCAAGTCGGGGCCGGTTGCAGTCAGCCATCGCAATCGGGCATATTTCTGATAGATTTAAGGGGTGAACGATAATTCGAATGGAAAAGGAGGACGATGATGGCAGGCACGATTCTGATTACCGGAAGCAATCGCGGCCTTGGATTGGCTCTGACCCGCAGATTCGCGGCCGAGAACTGGCAGGTTCTGGCGTGCTGCCGGGATCCGGAAGGGGCCGAAGAACTCCAGGCCGAATCCGACAAGCACCCCGGTATCCGCATATTCCGGCTCGATGTGACCGACCGCGACCGGCTCGACGAGCTCTCCGCCGAGCTTAGCGGGGAGAAGATCGATATTCTTTTTAATAACGCGGGGATCACCGGGCCCAAATCGCAGGAATTCGGTCCCATCGACCGCGAGGGCTGGGAGCAGGCTTTCCGGGTCAACGTCGTCGCCCCTTATGATGTCACACGGGCCTTTGCCGACCAGGTGACCGTCAGCGAAAAGAAGATCGTCGCGATCATGGGCACCATGCTGGGCAGCATCGCGGACAACGGCTCGGGCGGCAAGTACGTCTATCGCTCGACCAAGGCGGCCGTGCATATGATGGGCAAGAATTTGTCGATCGATCTGCGGGACAGGGGGATCACAACAATTCTTCTGCACCCGGGCTGGGTGCGGACCGATATGGGCGGGGAGCAGGCCACGCTGTCTCCGGAGGAGAGCGCGCAGGGGCTTTATCGCGTGGTCACCCGGCTGAAACCCGAGGACAACGGCACGCTGCTCTCTTACGACGGCAGCCCCATTCCCTGGTAGCCCTTTTCAGCGCTCTAAAACAGGCCCATGCACCACAGGCCGTTGCCGCAGGGTCCGGTCTTGATGATCGGGGGATACGACACGAACAGGAGATTTTTCGAATGATGGGGCTTTTGCTCAGATGGCTTATTCTTACTGTGGCCATCATGGCCGCCGCCTACCTCTTTGCCGGAATTCATGTGACCGGGTTCGGGGCCGCTCTGTTCGCCGCTCTGATTCTGGGGATACTGAATGCGTTTTTCCGGCCGATTCTGCTCATTCTGACTCTTCCGATCAATGTCTTGACGCTGGGCCTGTTCACTTTTGTGATCAATGCCCTGTTGTTGATGATGACGTCGGGGGTTATCGGCGGACTGGAAGTCTCCGGGTTCGGATCGGCGTTGCTTGGGTCGCTGATCATCAGCCTGGTGAGCTGGTTGCTCAGCTCGTTTATCAACGACAAGGGCCGGGTCGAATCGTTCAACATCGAACTGCGCAAGCGGCAGGGCGATCGCTGGGAGTAGCAGGGCAGGGACAGGGAGCGTTTTCAAGGGCGGCCATAGACGGTCGCCCTTTTCAATGGGGCGCCCGGAACGGCAGCTCGGAACCGGCCCATCCCCGGTGTGGGAAGAGTGCGCAAGGGGGTTGACCTCAGGAACAGGGCTGGCTAATATCCGATTTCCAGTCACGTAAAAGCACGATCAAACAATCCATTTTTTCGATAAGGTCTCCCATGAAATCGTTTCTCAGAAAAACCGGCTTTCTCCTTACCGCGCTCCTGGTGGTCCTGCTGATCTCGGCGATCGTGATGTACTTTCGCGATACCGACGGTCCGCAGATTTCGCTGGCAAGCGAAAGCGGACTGGTTTCGGCCCGCCCCATAAGCATCGAAATCGGCGACGAGGGCTCGGCGCTGAAGAATCTGCAGGTGGTCGTGCAACAGGGCGATCTGCGCAAGGTTCTGCTGGCAAAAGAATATGAACCAGAGGTGCAGTCGAGCCGGGAAACGGTTACCCTCAAGGGGGTCGGGCTCAAAGACGGCACGATCCAGTTAACGGTTGTGGCCGGGGATCGCTCGATCTATCACTTCGGCGCCGGCAATCAGAGCGAGCAGGTGTTCAGCCTGACATTCGATGGCACGCCGCCGCGGCTCAACGTCCTCAGCCGCGCCCACAACATCAATCAGGGGGGGAGCGCCCTGATCATCTATGACATCGCGGAGGATGTCGAAAAAACCGGAATGCGGGTCGGAGAAACATTCTTTCCCGGCTATCAACTGGACTCGGGCAGCTATGCCTGTCTGTTCGCCTTTCCGCACGATATGGCCGAGAGCGATTTCACGCCGACCCTGGTCGCCGTCGATCGGGCAGGCAACGAAGGCCGCGGCGGCTTTTATTATCACGCCAATACCCGCCGCTTTCGCCATGACCGGATCAATATCTCGGATAATTTCCTCGCGGCCAAGATGCCCCAGTTCGAGCAGTATTTCCCCGGGGTCGACTCTCTCGTCGAAATCTTTCTCAAGGTAAACCGTGAGCTGCGCGCGGAGAATCGGCGCGCGTTGCGCGACTACGGCCTGCAGACCTTGCCGTCGCCGCAGTGGACCGAGTCTTTCGAGCGCATGGCCCGCGCCGCGAGCAAGGCACAGTTCGGCGAGAAGCGCAGCTACTTTTACAAGGGTGAAAAGATCGACGAACAAACCCACCTCGGGGTCGATCTGGCCTCGATCAGTCAGGCCCCGATTCTGGCCGCCAACCACGGCCGGGTGGTTTTTGCCGATTTCATGGGGATTTACGGCAATTGCGTGATCGTCGATCATGGTCTCGGCCTGCAGAGCCTTTACGCTCACCTGACCAGCTATAACGTCGAGGCGGGCCAGGAGGTGCGGAAAAACGAGCAGATCGGGACCAGCGGAGCCACCGGCATGGCCGGGGGCGATCACCTGCATCTCGGCATGACCCTCTCGGGAGTTCCTGTCAATCCCGTGGAATGGTGGGATGCCCAGTGGCTGCAGAACAACATCACCGAGAAGCTAAAGTAAATTGTTTAAAATGAAAAGAAAAGCCCCTGGAAACAGGGGCTTTTTTGACGAAAATCCGAAACGGTTCGGATAAGCTGTCCGATATCTCTTACGTAATCCGCACGGGCGCAAAACCGCCGCCTTCGGTGCTCATGTTGGTGACCTGCCCCTGGTAAAGCCGGGCGGCGACGCCGAGGATTTTGTGGCGGTAGGCGTACAGGCGCAGATCGGTTTTGAAAGAGATCGACTGGTTGTCCGGCGGGGTGAGGGAGGGGGGCGCGAGACGCTGTACCAGAGTTTCTTCAGGGGGCAGGGTGGCAAAGCGGCTTTTCGAGATTTTGCGGCCCAGAAAGACTCCGCGGCTTCCGAAGCGGCTGACGGGTTTAAAAACGAGATCCTTGCGTTCTGCCCAGACCTCCTCGGGATTCATGCCGGCCAGAAGCCGGCTGCGCGGGATCGCCGAGCGGAGCAGATCGATGGTGGGTTGCGCCAACCCGATGCCTGCCAGCGCCTCGGGGTCGGACCACAGGATCATGCGGCGCTTATCGGCAAGCAGGGCGTAGGTAAAGGGGTTGGGGGTCAGGCAGACCTTGCGGGCCAGGTAGGCCGTTTTGAGCCCCTGCATTCCGGCGCTTTCGAGATAGAAGTCGCAATGCCGGTTGTAGATCAGATCGATTTTGCAGCCATTGACGAACACGCCCTGCGCACCGCCCTCGAGACCCTGCGGGTCGACGATGCGGGTTTCGCATCCCCATTGATCGAAGAGTCGCGCAAATGCCTGCATCTCCGAATGAAGGAACTGCTCCTCCGGTTTTTCGTCGATGATGGCGATCGTGCGCGGCCGCTGCGTTTTGCCGCCGCTGAAGCGAAGCATCTCTTCGGAAAAGGAGTCCAGCAGGCTGGCTTCAAGACGCTGCGGCAGCCGGTCGCTGGCGATGTCGGCATCCGGAACATGAGAAAGGTAGGCAAGGATTCCGCCCCCGGCGTTGGTGTTGACCTCGATCAGCTTCGGCCCTTCGGGGGTGAGGTGAAAATCGTACCCCATCATCACCGCGTTATGTCCGGGATCGAACCGGGCGATCTCGGGAACGGCGCGCATGAGCAGATTGCGGTAGGCCGGCAGTGCGCTGAGCGCATGGAGTTCGCGCACCACGCGGATCATGGTCCGCAGACTCGATCGCGGCAAATCGACCGCCTGCCGGCTGATGTTATTTCGCAAGAGAGGCATATCTGCGTTCCAGGGGGGGCGGGGGCTAACCATTCTCGTCGATACGGCACCCGGAGAGGGCGGGAAGGATCAGAGTAAACCTTATCCCCTCGGGATAGTCGTCGATCTGCAGTCTTCCCCCATGCCCTTCGACGATGCGCGAGACCAGGGACAAGCCGAGTCCGCTGCCTTCGGCCTTGGTCGAGAAAAAAGGCGTAGCGGCCGCCTTGAGGCTTTCCGGGGAAATCCCCGGTTCGAGATCCGCGACCACGATCTCAAGGCGGGAATCGCGACAGCGGGTCGAGACGCGCAGTTCGCCGCCTTTCTCTCTGGCCTGGATGACATTGGTCATGATATTGCGAAGGCAGTAGCTGATCTGCTTGTAATCGAGGCGAATCGGCGCCAGATCCTGGTCGAGATCGAGTTTGCCGGTGACCTGGTTCATCTCCATATCCTCGCGCAGGTTTCCGAACACCCGCGTGACGAGCTGATTGGCGTCCCACAGATCGATGGTGGGGTGCATCGATTCGGAATAGTTCAAAACCTCCTGCAGAACGTCTTCAAGTTTACGCGCCTCCCTGACGATCGATTCGATATAGCTTCGCCGGCTGTCCTCAGGTGGCATGTTCTTGCTCAGTGAGCGGGCGAATCCGCCGATGATCGTCAGGGGATTGCGAATCGAATGGGCAATGCTCGAAGTGATCTGTCCCACCAGCGCCATTTTTTCCATGCGGAGCATAAGATCCTGCTGTTCCTGCAGCCGCCTGTTGCCTTCGCGCACCTTGCCCAGCTCCTCCTGGATCTGCTCGTGCAGGGCGGCGCGCTCGATGGCGAAGGAGAGGGGGAGCGCATAGGTCTCGAGAGAGCGCGTGTCCTGATCGGTGATGGGACGGCAGGTAATGGCGTTATCCGCGAGCAGCATCCCGATCCGCCGGTTCCTGCTCTTGAGCGGGACCATGACCATCTCGCGCACGCCGAGAATTTCAGCGACCTCGAGCGGCAGGCCGGGTTCCTGATCCAGGTTGACCACATGGTATGAGCCGGTTTCGTTGAGGACGCGGACGAAAAGGTGGTCTTTGTTTTTCAGCGGGACCGAGAGGCGTTGCAGGATATCCCCGAACTTTTCGCGTTCGGCGGACATTTTCTTCTCGAAGAAAAGCTGAGCCATCTCCGTGAGGCTGGTGTGCTGCTGCTCGATCTCCTGCCAGATGCGGCCGGCATCTTCGCCGCTGCGCGGCCCCATGGCGAAATAGCCATTGAGATCCTGCCGATCTTTGTCGACCAGCAGGAGAAATGCCCGATTGAAGCCGAATCCCTGGCCTGCGGTCACCGCGGTCAGGGCCATGGCGATGACCTCGTCGAGGTCGAGAGAAACCTGTATCGCGGTGCTTATCTCGTGCAGAAAGTTAAATTCGATGTTGCGTGTCTCGATCTCATTGGAGAGATCCCGGATTTTCAGGCGCTGTGCTTGAATTTCATCGAGAGAGTATTCGATAATATCGCGCAGTTTTCCATCTGCCAGATCGAGGTTTGCCAGGTCGGTCATGAAGCGCGGGCACTCGAGGCAGCGGGAAAGGATGCGCTTGCGCGGATTGAACAGAAGTTCTTCGTCCCCTTCGCGCAAAAGAATGCATTCACCGATATCGATCTGATCTTTGTCCCAGCAGCAGTGTGCTTTCAATCGACATCTCCTTGCTTTCTTGCCCGGGCTGGCCCAGGAAGCGTTCGCACCATGGCAGGCCCTTAAAAGCACCACTCTAAATAATACTTTTCACGTTTTGATTTGCAACGGAATAAGAAAAGCGGTTGACCCGGAAAAGGCCAACCGCTGTGAGAACAGGCAGAAAGTACGCGTTCGCTGAAATCAGAAAAGTCCGCCGCTCAGAAAGCGTTTGGCGATCTGGGCGATGGAAACTTTATAGGTCGATGACTGAAACTGCTGATTGAGTGCCTCTTTTTCTTCAGCGGAGATCTGGGCATCGCTCCCTTCCTCGCTTTGGTGACTCATCTGCAAAGCCGCGTCAGAGAAGGCGACTTTGTCGATGGCGGGGGGGGTGTCCCTGGTCTGCGGCTGAGCGGCGGGACTCTGTTTCTGCGCGGGGCCGGGGGCGGAGGAATCCTGTGGCCGGGCATAAGCGGGAGCCTGGGTCAACCAGTTCATGAGTGAGCTTGCGATTTTCATGACGGGGTCCATAATATATCAGTTTTGGGAATTAGCAGAAGTTAACGGCATAGTAGTGCAGCGCATCGGCTCCTGGCAAGGGAAAAAAGATTAAAAAGAAAATTCTTCCCGGCTGCATGCCGGGGAGAGTGCCGATCGTTTTGTTTACGCAGGGGGTGTGATAAAAAGGGATATGGCCTTTTGAAAAATCGGTCCTACGAATCGTATTCAATTTTTCTGGAAAAAAGGAATGTCAATGACACGGGTACAGCCACGGACAGTTCATCTTGCCGACTACACGCCTCCGGCCTATCAGGTCGCTTCTGTCGACCTGCGCTTCGAGCTCGGCGAGGAGACCACGCTGGTCAGCTCGAACCTTGAAATCCGCCGCGAGCCCGGCGCCGATTCGGCTGCGCCGCTCGTTCTCGACGGCAGAGAGCTGACGCTGGAAAAAATTTCCATCAACGAGGTCCCGCTTCCCCCGCACCGCTATCGGGTCGAGGAGGATGGGCTGGTCATCGATGCGCTCCCGGAGAGTTTCTCGCTGCAGATCGTGACGCGGATCCGGCCGCAGGACAATATGTCCCTTGAAGGCCTTTACACCTCGAGCGGCAATTTCTGCACCCAGTGCGAGCCGGAGGGGTTTCGCAGGATCACCTATTATCCCGATCGCCCCGATGTGATGGCTGTGTTCAGCGCGACCATCGTGGCGAAGCGCGACCGCTATCCGGTTCTTCTCTCCAACGGCAATCTCGTGGCGCAAGGCGAGCTTGAAAAGGGATATCATTTTGCGCAGTGGGAGGATCCCTATCCCAAGCCGAGCTATCTGTTCGCCCTGGTGGCGGGAAACCTGCTGAAACTCGAAGATACGTTCACGACGGCTTCCGGGCGCAGCATCGTTCTGCAGATCTGGGTGGAGAGCCACAATCTGGACAAATGCGACCATGCCATGCGTTCTCTGAAAAAGGCGATGGCCTGGGATGAACAGACCTTCGGGCTCGAATACGACCTCGATCGATACATGCTGGTCGCCGTGGACGATTTCAATATGGGCGCGATGGAGAACAAGGGGCTCAACATATTCAATTCAAAGTATGTTCTGGCCAAACCCGAGACGGCCACGGATGCCGATTATCAGGCGATCGAGGGGGTCGTCGGCCATGAGTATTTTCACAACTGGACGGGCAACCGCGTGACCTGCCGCGACTGGTTCCAGCTCAGTCTGAAAGAGGGGCTCACGGTCTTTCGGGACCAGGAGTTCTCCGCGGACATGACCTCGCGGCCAATCAAGCGGATCAGCGACGTGCGCCTGCTGCGCGCCGCTCAGTTCAGCGAAGACGCCGGCCCGATGGCGCATCCGGTGCGTCCCGACGCCTATGTCGAGATCAACAACTTCTACACCACCACGGTTTACAATAAGGGCGCAGAAGTCATCCGCATGCTGCACACCCTGCTGGGCGCGCCGGGCTTTCGCAAGGGAATGGATCTGTACTTTGCCCGCCACGACGGCGAGGCGGTCACCACCGACGATTTCGTCGCCGCGATGGCGGATGCCAATGAGCGCGACTTCTCACAGTTCAAACGTTGGTACACCCAGGCCGGTACGCCGGTGCTCACGATCGAAGCCGAGCATGACCCCGCAGGCATGACCTGCACAGTTACGGTCCAGCAGTCCTGCCCCCCGACTCCGGGCCAGCCCGTCAAGCATCCCTTTCACATCCCCTTGGAGATCGGCCTGATCGGTCCCCAGGGCCAGGCGCTGCCGCTGAAGCTTGCAGGAGACGACGGGCGCAATGCGCCTGCCAGCCGGGGCCTGGACGTTTGCGAGGCGGAGCAGAGCTTCACTTTCACGGATATCGCGGACAAGCCGGTGCCGTCCCTGCTGCGCGGCTTTTCCGCGCCGGTTCGCGTGCTCTACGATTACGCCGACGACGAGCTCGCCTCTCTCATGGCCCACGACCAGGATCCCTTCAACCGCTGGGAGGCCGGCCAGCTGCTGGCCCAGCGCATTATGCTCGGGTTGCTTGAAGAGCTGCGCGGCGGGGGCGGGTTGAAGGTCGGAAGCCTGTTCGTCGAAGCCTTTCGGCAGACCCTTGAGGATGAACGGCTCGTCCGGGCCTTTCGCGCTCAGGCTCTGAGCCTGCCCGCGGAGAGTTTTCTGGCCGATCAGATCAGCGAGGTCGATCCGGATGCCATCCATGTCGTGCGCGATTTTCTGCGCAGCGTTCTGGCCGAGCGCCTGCGGCGTCCCCTGCTGGCCACCTGGCAGGCGAACGCCGACGGTACCGCGTACCGCCCCGATCCGCTGTCGGTGGGAAGGCGCAGCCTGAAAAATCTGTCGCTGGCCTACCTGGCCACTCTCGAGGATGCGACCGTTCTCGATCTCTGCCTTAATCAGTTTCATCTGAGCACCAATATGACCGATGCACTGGCCGCGCTCAATATCCTGACCCATCGGGGCCGCCGCGAGCGGGAAGAGCCTCTGGCGGCCTTTTACCAGCGGTGGCAGAATGAGCCGCTGGTTATTGACAAGTGGTTCACCCTGCAGGCGACCGCGCCTTTTGAAAATACACTGGAGCGGGTGCGGCAGCTTATGGCCCACCCGGCGTTCAACCTGCGGAATCCGAACCGGGTGCGCAGCCTGGTCGGAGCCTTCGCCCACGGCAATCCGGTCGGTTTCCACGCGCCCTCAGGCGACGGATACGCTTTTGTGGCCGACACCCTGCTGGAAATCGATGCCTTTAATCCGCAGGTGTCCGGCCGCCTTGTGGGCGCGTTCAGCCGCTGGCGGCGCTACGAGCCGGTACGCCGGGAGAAGATGCGCGCCCAGATGGAGCGGGTTCTCGCCCATCCCGGGCTCTCTCGCGATGTCTACGAAGTCGCCTCGAAGAGCCTGGTCGCGCCGTCAGACGAGGCCCCGGCATGATCTGGCGGGTCTTTATCGCCGGCTGCGGCGACATCGGCGAGCGTGTGGCCCGACTCTGGCAGCAACGGGGGGCGGCTGTGGCCGGCCTGGCGCGCTCCGGACAGGCCGCCGAGCGCCTCGAAAAGGCGGGCATCGAGCCGGTTCGCGGCGATCTCGACCGTGCCGGGAGCCTTGCGGGCCTGCGCCTCGGGCAGGCTCTGGTCTACTATTTCGCCCCGCCTCCGGCTGAAGGGACGAGCGATTCGCGCCTCGAAACTTTTCTTGCGGCCATCGCTGCGGGAGACGAACCGGCCAAAATCGTCTACATCAGCACCAGCGGCGTTTACGGCGACCAGCGCGGCGCCCTGGTCGATGAGGCGACACCGCCCGCCCCAGGGACCGATCGCTCGCGCCGCCGCCTCGCCGCCGAACAGGCGCTGCGCGCATGGGGAGAAGAACGCGGCGTGGCGGTGGTGACGTTGCGCGTACCCGGGATCTACGGACCGGGCCGTTTGCCGGTTGAACGCCTCCGGCAGGGGATGGTGGTGGTGCGCGACGATCAGGCCCCGCCGACCAACCGCATCCATGCCGACGATCTTGCCGACGTTTGTCTTCTGGCGGGCGAGAAGGGGGCAGGGGGCGAGATTTACAACGTCTCTGACGGGTGCGAGGGGACCATGAGCGAGTATTTTCTTGCAGTCGCCGAGATGTGGGGACTGCCTCGACCGAAACAGGTCGATATGGACGAAGCACGGGCGCATCTGAGCCCGGCGATGCTTTCCTATCTGGGTGAATCACGTCGGCTCGATATCCGGCGCCTGCGCGAAAACCTAGCCTTCGCGCCGCGTTACCCGAATCTGCGGGCGGGCCTGCAGGCGATCCGCGCCGAGGAGAGATCATGAAGAAAATCGAAGTGCTGGGTGATGGCTGCGCCAACTGCCGGAAATTCGAGAAAAATGTGTATCAGGCTGTTGCCGAGGTTGGCATCGAGGCGGATATCGAGGTGACCGGCGATCCGGAAGTTCTGGCCGACTACCAGATCCTGCGGCTTCCCGGTCTGGCCATCGACGGCGAACCCAGGATTCAGGGGCGGGTTCCGGAGGTCGCTGAAATCAAAAAACTGCTCGGGCAATGAGCATCGAAGAGGTCCGTTTTGCGCTGCGCATTCCGGTGGGCGAATATCTTCGCTACTACCGCGGTGCCGCCAGCTTTGTCGAGGTCACCAGCCTGGATGGCCGGCGCGTGAGGCTGCCCGCGGGCAGCCTGCGCCCCTTCGTGACCTCTGAGGGGATCAGGGGCGTTTTTGCGCTGCGCTTCAACGACGGGCGAAAGATCGTCGATCTTCGCCGTATCGCCTGAACGCTCACGAATCGATCGACAGCAGGTACAGATCCATCACGTTGGTCCCGGTCGGCCCTGTCATGAGCAGATCTTCCAGGGCCGAAAATAAAGGATAGGCATTGTTCTCGGCCAGATGCGCCTCCCCCTCGAGCCCGAGAGAACGCGCGCGCGCAAGGGTCGAGCCGTCTGCAAAGGCGCCTGCCGCATCGGTCGGACCGTCGGTGCCGTCGGTGCCTCCCGCCAGTACAGCGATTTTTTTCTCCCCCTCCAGAGACACGGCGGCGGCCAGAGCGAATTCCTGGTTGCGTCCGCCCTTGCCCCGGCCGCGGATCGTGACCGTGGTCTCGCCGCCGCTGATCAGGCAGAGCGGCGCCGACTCCGGCCGGCGGTGGTCGCGCACCTCCCGGGCGATGGCGACATGCATTTTGGCCACCTCCCGGGTTTCTCCCGTCAGTGTCGTGGTCAAAACGATTGGCGTGTAACCCCGCCGGGATGCTTCACGGGCCGCCGCCTCGACGGCCAGAGCGTTCGTTGCGATGAGCTGATTGATGGTGTCTGCGAAAAAGGCGGCGCCCGGCTTCGGAGTCTCCGCAATCTCCTGGGCTGCGCCGCGTTCGAGCCGGTTCAGGACGGAATCGGCGATCGTCTCGCGCAGCGCATAGCGTTCGATGACCTGCAGGGCATCGGCGAACGTACTCGGATCTGCGACCGTCGGCCCGGAAGCGATAACGTCGAGGGGGTCCCCCACCACGTCGGAGAGAATCAGGCTCGCCGTTTTCGCGGGCGCAGCCAGTTTGGCCAGACCGCCTCCCTTTGTCTTCGACAGGTGCTTGCGCACCGTGTTGATCTCCCCGATCGTCGCTCCGCAGCGCAGCAGCTCACGGGTTGCCTCCATCTTGTCGGCAAGGCTCACACCCTCGGCGGGCACCGGCAGCAGAGCGGAGCCGCCTCCGGAGATAAGAAAGAGGAACAGGTCGTTGGCTTTCAGCTGACGGATCCGGTCCACCAGGAGGGCTCCGGCCCGCAGGCCCGCTTCATCGGGGACCGGGTGTCCGGCTTCATGCACAGCGATTTTCCGCAGACTGCAGCCGTGCCCGTATTTGACGATAACCATTCCGCCGCTCAGGCGTTCCCCGAGAATATCCTCCACGGCAGCGGCCATCGGGCCGCAGGCTTTCCCCGCTCCGAACACAAAGATACGCCCGATGGCGTCCAGTTCGATTTTGCGGTCGCCGATCTGCAGCGCGTTCTCCTGCAATCGGAGATGCCGCAGCACCGCCTGGCGAGGCTCTACCGCGGAGAGGCCCGCCTCGAAAATGCGAGTGAGAACGGTTTTGGGCGCCTCGGATTTTCTCACCATAAGAGATCCCTCCTGCATAGAGATTGTCGCTTTGCGGAAAAGTAGAAAAACGTTTCGCAAATATGCAAATGCGGGTCGGTTAACCCGAAAAGTGCCGCAAGATTCCAGAATTGCTCTTGAAATTAAACGGATGTTCTCGTCCCATACGCCTCTTTTCGGGAGGGGGAACGCGAATCCGATTTGCAGAATTGCAAAACAGATTTCCGGATGTCGTTTGAGGCTTTTCGTAACTTACCGAATGTAAAGGAAAAATTAAAAAATAAAACATTGGTATGTAAAGTGAAAGAGTTCGATGAAAAGCCTGGTACTATGACTTGTATGAACAAGAGGCCCCGCCCACTGCCGTCGGCAGCGCAGGGCTTCTCAGCAGCGCAGAAGGGGGCAGCAATGAAAGCGAGGATCAACAGAACACATATCGGCTATGACGATTTCGGGAGAGGGCCAGCGGTGGTGTTCATCCACGCTTTTCCCCTCGACCGGAGCATCTGGGCCTCTCAGGTCAATCCTCTTGTCCAGGCAGGTTTCCGGGTCATTCTCGTCGACCTGCGCGGATTCGGTGAAAGTGCCCTCGGCGAAACCGATCCGGCGATGGATATCTACGCCGACGATGTGATCGGATTGCTCAACTACCTTGGAATCGGCAGAGCCGTGGCCTGCGGGCTCTCTATGGGCGGATATGTTCTGTTCAACCTGCTCGAGCGCTTTCCGCAGAGAATCGCGGGCGCCTGCTTCGTCGCGACGCGCTCCGTCACGGACGATATCCAGGAGCGTTTCGTGCGCGAGCAGCTTGGCCGGGATCTGCTCCGCGGCGATCGTCATCGCCTCGGGCACGATTATCTCAATGTCCTGTTCTCGCCGCGCGGCCGGCGGCGTTTCGCGACCGAAGCAAAGACATTGCGCCGAAAGATCGAGAGCACCGATTCCCGCTCACTGGCGGCCGCGCTTGAGGCGTTAAGCCTTCGCAAGGACTATACGTCTCTGCTCCCGAAAATCAAGGTGCCCGTGCTGGTGGTCGGCGCCGAGCTCGATCAGGCAATCCACCCCCGCCATGCCGAACTGATGGCCTCGTCTCTGCCGAGAAGCGCCAAGTCCATCATCAACGGCGCGGGCCATCTGGTCAATATCGAAAAGGCCGGGGACTTCAATGGTGCGTTGCTTGGATTTCTCGAGGGCTTTTTTGCGGGGCGAAACCGGCCGAAAGATCGGATGGAGCAGGTTGCCTGATAGTTCGCCGGGCAGCTCCGGGGGGCTGCGTTCGGCCGGTTTTTCTGAAGTGGCTTTGCTCTGAATCGAAGATGGGATATGGTTGATCTTCCGAAATCGCACAGGAGGGTCAATGTGACTATTCTTCTCGACCGCCGCTTTCGTATAGCGGTCTTTGCGGGGACGGCGCTCGCAATTCTCTGGTTATCCCTTGATTCGGCGCCGCCGGTCCCCGACCTCGATATGCCGCAGGCCGACAAGGTGGGGCATTTTATCGCCTACGCGTTGTTGACGTTTCTCGCTGGCTGGACGTTGGCCCGCGATATCGATACCTGGGAGCGCAGCTGGCGGTGGGGCGCGATCTTCGCGATTCTGTACGGGGGGCTTCTCGAGGTGCTGCAGATGGCCCTGACCCGCTCGAGATTTGCGGAATGGGGGGATCTGGCCGCCGATCTGCTCGGCGCTCTATGCGTCTATCTGCTGGTGCGGCTCGGCGTCTTTCTGCGCCGCCGCCGCAGAGCCCCATACGATGAGCTGCAGCCGCGCAAATAAAGCTCAGCAGGCGACTTCGACGATGCAGTCCCAGGCGACGTCGATGACCTGCTGCAGCTCGTCTTCGCTGATGGTCAGCGGCGGCATGAAATAAAGCGTGTTGCCCAGCGGGCGCAGCAGCGCTCCCTTATCCAGGGCGAGCTTGAAGGCGGCGTACCCGCGCCGCTCCTGCCAGGGGTAGGGGATCTTCCCCTCCTTCTCTTTCACCATCTCGATGGCGGCGACCATGCCGCAGCGCCTCATTTCCCCCACATGAGAATGGCTCTCGAATCGTTCCCGGCTGGCATCGAGAAGGTCCATCTTCGGCTGCAGGCTCTCGAGAATATTCTCCTCATCCATGATCTTCATGACCTCGACCGCCACAGCGCAGGCCAGTGGGTTGCCGGTGTAGGAGTGGGAGTGGAAAAAAGCCTTGAGTTCCTGGTAGTCGTGATAGAAGGCGCGATAGATCTTCTCGGTCGTCAGTGCCACGGAAAGGGGCAGGTAGCCGCCGGTGATGCCCTTGGACAGGCAGAGCAGGTCCGGCGCCACTCCGGCATGCTCGTTGGCGAAGAAACGACCGGTCCGGCCAAAGCCGACGGCGATCTCATCGGCGATGTAGTGCACTTCGTAACGATCGCAGAGCGCGCGCAGCCGCTGCAGGTAGACCGGCGAATAGATGCGCATCCCGCCGGCTCCCTGGATCATCGGCTCGATGATGACGCCGGCGATTTCGGCATGGCGCTCGGAGACGAGCTTTTCCATGGCCTCGAAGCATTCGGCGGCGCAGCTCTCGCGCTCGAGTCCGTAGGGACAGCGGAAGCAGTCCGGTCCCTGCACCTGGAACCCCTGCATGAGAATCGGCTGGTAGATGTTGCGATAGAGGTCGCAACCGCTGACAGCCAGGGCCCCGAGTGTCTCGCCGTGATACGCCTCGGTGATGGAGACAAAGCGCGTTTTCTGCGGGCGCCCGATCTGCTGCCAGTACTGGAAGCTCATCTTGAGGGCCGCCTCCACCGCGGCCGAGCCGTTGTCGGCGAAGAAGACTTTGCTGAGATCGCCAGGGGCCTTTTCGCACAGGCGCCGGGCCAGCTCCACAGCCGGCTCGTGTGTGAAGCCGGCGAAGATGTGGTGGGCGACGCGTCCGGCCTGCTCGGCAAGGGCCCGGTTCAGGCGGGGGTTGTTATGGCCGAGCAGATTGACCCACCAGGAGGAGACGGCGTCGATAAAACGCCGGCCGTCAGAGGCGATGAGCCAGGACCCCTCACCTCGCTCGATAGGGATGGGCGGAGAGGTCTCGTGATCTTTTTCCTGCGTACAGGGGTGCCAGACGTGCTTGCGGTCGAGGCGGACAATGTCTTCAGTATTCATGAAGTTCAGCTCCGGAATCGGATGCGCTCTGAGACAATGACGGAGAAAGGCCCAGATTGTGGAGAAGAAGCCGGCGTGTCGGCAGCGCGGCGATCTGCTCCGCAAGGGCCCCGATCTGTTCGCGGGGCGTTCCGTCGACTTGGCCGAGAACGCCCAGCAGGTCGGCAGAAGCCAGTGACGCCAGGGTGTGGGGGGCCTCTGCCTCGGCATCTCCGGGCGCGCCGGGCATATTGTTGATCAGAAAACCGGCCAGGGGGATGTCCATGGCCCGCGCCGCGAAGGTGGTCAGGAGTGTATGGTTGATGGTGCCCAGACCCGGCCGGCAGACGACCAGCAGGGGAAAGCCGATCGATTTGGCCAGGTCGGCCATGAGCAGCCCGCCGGCGAGCGGAACCATCAGGCCTCCGGCGCCTTCTATGATCAGAAAGTCATGTTTTTCGGCCAACTGCGCTGCAGTATCGGCCAGCGAGGTGAAGTCGATGCGTGCGTTCTCGCGGCGCGCTGCGCTCGAGGGGGCCAGGGGCAGCCGGAAGCGGCAGGGGGCGATCTGCTCTGCCGGATCTTCGCAGCCGGAGGCCCAGCGCAGCAGCTCGGCATCCTGACCGGGAACCAGCGGATCTGCGACCCCGGTCTCGGCAGGCTTCATGACGCCGACATCGACCCCTGCAGATTTGAGGTGCCGTGCGAGAGCCGCCGCCACCAGGGTTTTGCCTACCCCGGTATCCGTTCCGGTAATGAAAACGCCACGGGCCGAAGGGTTATCCGCATGCATTGATCTCAACCTCCGCGTCGCGCAGCATCTGCATATCCTGCTCGAAATTGCGCCCCTGGGTCGTCAAGTAGTTGCCCACCATCGTGCCGCTGGCCCCGGCCATGAAGATCCAGGACTGAAATGCCCGCAGGTTCGCCTCGCGCCCGCCGCAGACGCTGATGGAGCGTTCGGGCAGCATATAGCGAAACATGGCGATGATGCGCAGGCAGTCCAGGGGCGTGAGGTCGCGCTGGTTCTCCAGCGGGGTCCCCTCGACGGGATTGAGAAAATTCAGGGGAACCGAGTCGACCTGTAGATCCCGAAGGGTCGCGGCGAATTCCACCCGCTGCTGCGCAGATTCCCCGAGACCGAAAATCCCCCCGCAGCAGACCTTCATGCCCGCGCGCTTGGCAACACGCACGGTTTCAACGTCTTCTTCGTAGTCGTGCGTGGTGCAGACCTGGGGAAAGAAGGAGCGGGCGGTTTCGAGGTTGTGATGATAGGTGGCGCAACCGGCCTCGGCCAGCGCCTGGGCGGCCGTATCGTCGAGAATGCCGAGACTGGCCGAAGGCGCGATGCTGGTCTCCCGGCGGATACGGCCAATGGCCGCCAGGATCCTGTCGAATTCGGGGCCAGCATTGATGCGCGTGCCGCTGGTGACGATGCCGAAGCGGTGTGCGCCGTTCTGTTGTGCGGCAGTGGCCTGGCGGACCATTTCGTCCTCATCTTTGAGAGGATAAACAGGTGCGGATGTGCGATGGTGGGCTGACTGGGCACAAAAGGTGCAATTCTCAGCGCACTTTCCGGATTTGGCGTTGATAATCGAGCAGAGATTTATGCGGTTGCCGAGAAAGTGCTCCCGGACGGCATGGGCGCCGGCCAGGTGAAAACTCAGGCCGGCGCCTTCGGCTGCGAGGATCTCAAGCGCTTCTGTCTGATCGAGCCGGCCGCCTTCGATGATTTTCCGGGCCCAGGGATGTACCATGCCGATGTCTCCTTTGGGGGGTGTCGAGAGCCTGACGTTAACCGAGATAAACGTCATTGTCAACCCGCCTGCAGGACAGGTTTACATGTCGGCGTCTACCACGTGTGGAATCTTCTTCTCATATCGTATTGACAGGTTTTCCGGCAAATGATAAAACATCATTCTATTAAAGATCACAGAGGATTCGGCATGATCAAACAGATTATTGGTAAAAAGCTCAAGAATACCCGCCTGCGGAATGATATGACGATCCAGGAGCTGGCGCAGAAATCGAAGGTTTCCTCGAATATGATTTCCCGGATCGAGCGCGGGCTGACCATCCCCTCGGTGGAAATCCTGATGAAACTGGCTGATGCATTCGGCATGAGCATCAATTACTTCGTCGAGGAGGCCGAAAAGGGGACGGTCGTCGTTCCGACCCGCAGGGGGAGCGGAGAGCCGAGCTTTTTCTTTGAGGACAAGCATCAGATCAACAGCCTGACCCACGGCATTCGCGACCCGAGCTTTACGGTGTTCAGCGATACGCTGGAAGAGGGGGTCTCGAGCGGCGAGGGGGGAATGGTCCATACCGGCGAGGAGTTCGCCTACGTGCTCAAGGGCCGGATGCAGTTCGTCATCGATGGCGACCCGCACATTCTCGAAGAAGGCGATTCGATCGTTTTCAAGGCATCCCTGCCGCATCGCTGGGAGAATCTGCACCCCGGGCAGACCGAGATTCTCTGGGTGGTGTCGCCGGCCCCGAATGTTTCGCAGTAATTCTTCATACCGCCAGGAGAGAAAAATCTCCCTGGAGGATTTCTTTTACTGGGCGGAAGAGGTTGGAGTGCAATGAGAGTCAAGAAAATCGTCGGTAAGAAGCTCAAGGCGATTCGCCTGAAAAACGATATGACCATCCAGACACTTGCGGAAAAATCGACCGTCTCCTCCAATATGATCTCACGCGTCGAGCGCGGCCTGACCATCCCTTCGGTCGAGATCCTCATGAGACTCGCGGCCGTTTTTGACAAGAGCATCAATTAC
>JAGXHK010000179.1 GCA_024636255.1 Desulfuromonadales bacterium
AGCGTCGACCCCTCCGGCCAGTGGTACCTGGAAGCCGGCCGCGGCATGGGGGAGGTGCTCAACATGGCCGACCAGCAACGCGCGTACACCCTCTCGGATCGCGGCACCTTCATCGCCTACAAGGACAAAGCAGACCTGCAGGTGCTGGTCGAAGGGGACAAGGCTCTGTTCAATCCCTACGGCGTGATCGCCGTCAACCCTGAGCTGCACACCCACGTCAACTACCGCGGGGCCATGCTGCTGATCGCCTACCTCACCTCGCCGCAGGGGCAGAAGGTCATCGACAACTACCGCAAGCTCGGCGAGCAGCTGTTCTACACCTACGAGTAATCGGCATCGGAACCGAAGTGTGAGAAAAAGCCTTTTCTTCCTTACGGGGGGAAGGGCTTTTTTTCTCAGGACTGCAGAGCTAGAATGCACTTCGGCCAAAGGTTTCTATTTTATTAAGGCCAAAAGGGGCGCGGACTCACCTTGGATTTCATCTGGCAATCTCTGCAGGCGGCTTTTCGCCTGATCGCTTCCGGCGACGCCGAAGTGTACAAGACCGTATGGACGTCGCTTTACGTCGCGGGCGTCGCCACGGTCATCGCTGGACTCATCGGCATCCCCACGGGCGCCGTGGTCGGCCTCTACAACATCCCCCTGCGCCGTGCGGCCATCACGGTTCTCAACACCTCCATGGCCCTGCCGACCGTCGTGGTCGGACTGGTCGTCTACGGCTTCATCAGCCGCCAGGGACCTCTCGGCCGCTTCGACCTGCTGTTCACGCCGACGGGGATCATCATCGGCCTCTCCGTTCTGTCGATCCCTCTGGTGGCACACTATACGGTCAGCACCGTCCAGGGTGCCGACCATAGAATTATTTCCACGGCCCTGACCCTGGGCGCCAGCCGCCGGCAGGCGACCCTCAAGTTGCTCGCGGAGGTCCGCTTCGGCGTCATGGCCGCCTTGGTGGCCGGGTTCGGGCGGGTGATCGCCGAGGTCGGGGTGGCGATGATGCTGGGCGGCAACATTCGCGGCTTTACCCGCACCATGACCACGGCCATCGCCCTGGAAGCCAGCAAGGGCGAGTTCGCCTTCGGGCTGGCCCTGGGACTTGTTCTGGTAGCCGTCGCCCTTTTCGTCAACCTGATCATCAACTTCCTGCAGTATCGGTGACATGAGCGAACCTCTCTTCTCTCTGGTCGATGTAAAAAAACGCTACGGCAGGCAAGTCGCCCTGCACGTGGGTCGCCTCGATTTCTACCCGGGAAAACTCTACACCCTGACCGGACCCAATGGTTCCGGCAAAAGCACGCTACTGCAGATCATGGCACTGCTGCTCAAGCCGGAAAAGGGGCGCCTCGTCTATCGGGGGCAGACCGTCACCGGCGCGCAGACGCAGCGGCGCAGAATCCGCCAGGAGGTGACCCTGGTGCACCAGAGCGCCTACCTGTTCAACGCGGATGTCTTTGAGAACCTGGCCTACGGGCTCAAGCTGCACAAGGTGCCGGCGGGGGAGCGCAGAAGCCGCATCGCCGAGGCCCTGGAGCAGGTCGGGCTGAAAGATTTCGCACAGCGTAAAGCCTGGGAGCTGAGCGGCGGCGAAAAGCAGCGCGTGGCCCTGGCCCGGGCCCTGGTGCTGCGACCGAAAGTCTTGCTGCTGGACGAGCCGATGGCGAGCATCAATCCGGAAGTTATCCCCCTCATCGAAGATCTGATCAAGGGGGTCAAAGAATCCTCCGACACCATCGCGGTCATGGCCACCCATGATTCCGAGCAGCCCCGGCGCCTAGGGGCCGAAAATATCCAGTTCGAAAACGGCAGGTGTCAATCTTTGCAACGTGGTTAACGATTTTACCCCATAAACCAACCTACTTTCCAATCTTGCGCCTGACGGTCACCGTTTCGCCGGCAATTCCCCAGTTGTCGGTTTCAACCTCGTCGATAACGACCACCGTGGTTGCCGGATTTTTGCCAAGCACATCGACCAGCAACTGCGTCGCCCCTTTGATCAGCTGGGCTTTCTGCTCCGAGGTGGCGCCTTCTTTGGTGATTTTGATGTTGACGTACGGCATGAGGAGACTCCTTTCTACAGGCTGTAGGTTGAGAAACGAAGGTCCAGGGCGATCATAAGGCCTTTGAAGAAGAACTGGTCCTCGTAGCGCCCCCCCGATGCAGCTTCACTTGAGCAGATTGATAATCTGAAAATTCTCGGTTTTAGACAAGAATACAGCTACCGGGCGCCGTTGGAGGGGGTGGCTCAGAAAAACGGGAAGGATTCCCAATCAGGTGATGGAATTTGGCTCGATAGAGGGGATTATGGGGTGCATTGCAGCCGGGATGGCCCCCCGGACTTGAGGTGAAGGACACACCTATGCACCCGGCCTGTTGGATATCGGGAGATCACATCCCCTCAAATCGCGCAAGACGCAAGGTACGCAAAGTCAGACTCTAAGCATCCGTCTCTCTTTGCGCCCTTTGCGTCTTTGCGGTGAGCCGGTTTTTCAACCGCCCGTTCGCCAAATCCTAGAACGACGCGATTGCCGCGGCGCCCAGGGCCATCTGGTAGAAGATCTGCGTCAGATCCTTAACCTCGCGCATGACATTGAGGCGGGCGAACTTCTCAGGCACAAGTACCGTGTCGCCGGGATAGAGGGGCGTGTTGTTGAACCCGCCGAAGACCCAGCGAAAGTTTTCGCTGTCCCAGCGCACGCCCATACCGGCCTGCTGCTTGCTGTAGACCGTGCCGTCGGCGCGCACGATGAACATCTCGTCGGTATTGGCGTCCTCGTTCGCGCCGCCGACCTTGTTCAGGTAGTAGGCGACCGTCTTGCCCGGGCGAAAGGTGAGCGAGACCGGGTTGTAGACCTGGCCGAGGACGGTGACGGACTGCGGGTTCTCTGGGACGCTGATTGTATCGCCGCTCATCAGCTCGACGTCGTACTCGCTGCCGCGCAGATCGTCGACGGGCGCCAGGTTGACCACCATGCGGCCGGTGACGGGCAGCTCTCTGAGCTTGTCCACCAGGTTCTGGCGCGCCTGCAGCACCGACTCAGCGGCCTGCAGCTCTTCGGTGCTCAGCGCGCCCTGGGCGATTGCGGCGGAGGTGCGGAAGACCTCCTGCTCCTGGCGGCGGATAAGCTTCTCGAGCCGCTCGCGCTGAAGCTCCTCAAGGGCCTCGCGGGTGAAGACCGCGCCGCGCAAATAGGCGTTGTCGGTAAAGCCGCCGGCGCGGGAAATCACCGAGCTGAGCCGCTCGCCCTTGGAGACGCTGTAGGTTCCGGGGAACTTGACTTCGCCTTCGAGTTCGACGGTCAGGCGTTCGGCGAAATCGGGGATCGCGCGCACGAACAGGCTGTCATGCGGTTCGAGGAGCAGATTGTGGCCGGGATCGCCGGCCAGCGCTTTCTCAAGATCGATGATCATGCGCCGGGTGGTTGTTTTGTCACCCTCGGGAACGAGGCGGCTGAGTTCTGCCTGCTCGAGGTAAGCGCTGCGTTTAAGATTGCCGGCAGCGACCACCAGATCGCGCACGCGCATCCCTTCGTAGAGGCGGAAATCGCCGGGGGAGAGAACCGCGCCGGCCACCGAGGTTTCGGCGAGCTCTTCCATCTCGTCGCGCGAGAAGATGCGGATTTCGTCGTGTTCGCGCAGGGTGAGATCATGGTCGGGGTCGCCGGCCAGGGCCTTTTCAAGATCGACCGTCTCGCGTGCGGGCTGGTAGAGCGGGGGCTGCAGGCGCAGGATTTCCGCCACCCCGGGGTAGTAATAGGGGAGCAGATTGTCGTAGGGCAGCAGCAGATCGGAGAGCTTCATGCCCGGGCGCAGCTCATACGGGCCGGGGTGGGCCACGTAACCGCGCAGCCAGACGTACTCGGAGGCGACCTGGGCGATCGGGGCGACTTTGATCAGATCGCGATCCTGCAGAGTAAAATCGAGAACGCCGTCCATGCGCGCGTCCAGACCGGCCAGATCGAGGTCGATAACCGTGCGCGCCTGATGCGCCTGGACACGCTCGACCTGGACCTTTTTAAGGTAGGCGGTGGCGTTGACCCAGCCGGCCATGCGCAGCACGTCGCCGAGATCTTCCGTATCCTTCAACTCATAGATCGCCGGTCGGCGCACATCGCCGGCAACGCCGACCTGGGAACCGGACACAGGCACGTGGATCGTGTCTCCGGATTGCAGGCGCACATCGCGGCTGCGGTCGCCGGCCAGAAAGAAGTCGTAGAAATCGACCTCGCTGACGCTTTGTCCGCCGCGCACCAGCTGCACCCGGCGCATGCTGCCGGTGCGGGTCGGCCCGCCGGCGGCGGCCAGCCCGTTGAGCACGCTTGCCACCGAGGAGAGCGAGTAGGTTCCGGGGTTCTTGACCTCGCCGACCAGGTAGACCTGAATCGAGCGCAGCGCACCCATGGAGATATTGATCTCGAAATTGCTGTAGTACTTGGCGACCTGTTTACGGATCGTCTCTTTAGCCTCGGCAAAGCTCTGCCCCCAGACGTGGACGGCACCGACTTTCGGGATGACGATCTCGCCGCTGCGATCGACGGTCACCTCGAAGCTGCCGCTGACCGAGCCCCAGATATCGATCTTGAAGGTATCGCCGGGGCCGACCACGTAATCGGGGCCGACCGGTGAGAACAACTCAGGCGTGAAGCGCCCATCCTCGTCGGCATCGGTCCCGACGTCAAAGAAATCGTACCCGAACTGCTTGAGTTCGCGATCGATATCGGCGGGCTTGAGGTCATCGGTATACCAGCGGGCCTCTTCGCCCAGCGCCCTGAGGAACTGCTCGCGCTCCCGCGGAGCGAGGCTCTGCAGGTAGCGCTTCTTCTGTTTGGCATCGAGGAGCTGATAGAGGCGAACCTTCTCGATGGGGGTCATCTCCTCCCCCTGCTGAAAGAGCAGAAAGTACGCAGCCCGCTTATCCTTCTCGGAGAGCTCCCCTCTTTCTCTTTCGAGCAGAGCATCCCGCTCGCGCTCGGCGCCGGTGCGCAGCTCGGGCCTTTGCGCCTCGCTGCGCGAACGCATGTCCGGCCAGCGCGCATCCTCGTCTTTTCGGTCCTTGTCTTTGTCGTCTTCGTCCTCTTCGTCCTTCTCCTCCATACGCGCCCTGCCCCCCAGGGCGGTTCCGACAGGTACCGGCCCTCGCATGAACAGGCTTTCGACTTCGGATTTCTCAGGCTTTTCTGCGGGCCTGGGCTCCCGTTCAGCGCGGCGCTCTGAGGTCTCTGCGGGCGTTTTTTTCTGCACCCCCGTTCGCGTCGGCGCTTTTCCCTCGTAGGCAAAGTCAAAGGGGTTCAGCGTCTCGCCGAGAAACTGCCCATCACCGCCGTTACGCTGGGATGAGCGGGCGCCGGAATCGCTCTGCTGAGCCGAGATTGCGAGGGGGAAGAAAAGCAGGGCAAACAGGGCGAGCCAGATAGTCTTGATGACGTTCGAGGGAAACAACTTTCGTCCTCCGCAAAATGAAAATCGAGGGAATTAAAAAAAACCCGTTGCTTGGATTACCAGAGATACCGCAGAGAAAGTTCGGCGAAGTGCAGATCCCGATCGTCACCGTCGCGAAAAGCGAAGTTTTCGACCCGGTCGAGAGCATAGCGCGCCTTGAGGCGAATCCGGTCATTCGCAGCCCACTCCAGAAGCAGAGACGGCATGTGGTGGTTCTCTTCCACCGCCTGATGCCCCCCGCGCTGCTGGTAGTCGAAACCGGCGGTCAGGGTGAATCCATGCGGCAGAAAGGCACTGATTTCGCTGTAGAAATTTTCGCTGTCGCCGCCAGCATGGTGTCCCATCACGCGCTCTTCATACGTATAGCCGGAGCGGTAGATGCTGTGCCGGTACCAGACGGGGTCGGTTATATCGGTCGCTTCGAAGCGCAAGCCTAGTCGGCCGCTCGGCTCGATGTGCGGCAGGTACAACCCCGCAAGCCAGGCTTTTTTGGAGATAAACCCGCCGGCCTCGTCTTCACCGCCAAGCTCACCGTAGAGCTCTAACCCCGCCAAAAAGGGGATCTTGACCCGGGCATCCAGGGCGGCAACCGAGTTGCTGGTGTCTTCGCCGCCGGAAAGGTTTCTGCCGCTGAGGATCGTGAGAAAATCCCCGGAATCGACATCGGGGCGCCCATCGCCACCGAAAGTGATCGTGCGCATGAGGCCGAATTCGAACCAGGGCACCGGCTTGAAGCCCAGGCGCAGGCCGCTGAAGTACGGCTCCGGCACAATGCGCTCTTCTTCCAGTTCGCCGAGAAAAAGGTCGAAGCGAAAAGGACCGAGATATTTAAACACCCAGGGGAGCAGAACGGGCGATGGCAGGGTGACGCGAACCATATCGAGGGGCTTGGCATTATTGGTCAATACCAGCGCACCGCGGCGCCCCTGTCCCCACCACAAGGATTGCCGTCCGGCGGAGATCTCGAATGGGCCGAGCCCGAGAGCGGCGCGCCCCTCGAGCAGGTGCAGCGAGCCGCCGGCACCCTCTTCCTGCATTTCATAGAGAGGGCGGGCCCAAAGCGAGAGCCAGCCGCCGAGGTTGGCCTCGGTTTCAAAGGTCAGCTGCGCGTTGTGCCCCTCGCCGTACTCGATGCCGAAATTGTTCGTGTTGAGGGGAAACTGGCGCGCGTTGTTCCCTGTGATATCGACCTGCGCACCATCGCGATAGACATAGGTGAGTTCGGTGGTCCGCAGCGGCTGGAAGAAACTTTTCTCCTGCCCCGGTTCGCGCAGCCGCGACAGTTCGACCTCGAGTTCGCGCTCAAGGCGCGCCAGCAGCTCGCGAACCACGGGCGGCGCAGCTTGCCTGGAGCTGCTCTCTTCGGCCTCGAGGGTCTGCCGGGCCGCCTCGAGACGCGTAAAAGGACGCATCCCCTGGAGTGAGGACTCGATCATTCCAAGCCCCGCCAGCTTGTCGAGCGCGGGGTAGACCCAGCTGTCGAGAGGAACCGGGGAGGATGCGGGCGCTGCCCAGGCGACGGGCGCGAGGGCCAGCAGAGCGATGAACAGCCAGGAAAAAACGCTTTTTTTCACTTTTCGCTACCGGGGGATAGGTGACCAGGAAAGTCAGAAGATTAAAATCTATCTAGAATGAACAGGTAAGTTAGCAGGCAGGCCTGGGTGTGTCAATGGGAAAGGGGCGCGCATAAAAAAGCGGGCCTCCGGAAAATGTCCGAAAGCCCGCTTTTTGGGCTGTGCCGTATCAGGTGCGAAGGGCGCTTACATCATGCCGCCCATGCCGCCCATTCCGCCCATGCCGCCCATGCCGCCGGGCATTCCGCCGCCCATGCCGCCGCCATCATCTTTCTGAGGGATCTCAGCGATGCAGGCTTCGGTGGTCAGCATCAGGCCGGCCACGGAACCGGCGTTCTGCAGCGCGCTGCGGGTCACCTTGGTGGGATCGATGATCCCGGCGGCCAGCATGTCGCCGTACTCTTCCTTGTAGGCATCGAAGCCGAAAGAGCCGGACTCGCTCATGACGCGGTTGATGACGATGGAGCCTTCCATGCCGGCATTGACGGCGATCTGACGCAGGGGCTCCTCGAGGGCGCGGCGCACGATGTCGAGGCCGAACTTCTGCTCACCCTGGATGTCCATCTTGTCAATCGCTGCGATACAGCGCACCAGCGCCACACCGCCGCCGGGGACGATGCCCTCTTCCACTGCTGCGCGGGTGGCGTGCAGGGCATCTTCGACGCGGGCCTTCTTCTCTTTCATCTCGGTCTCGGTTGCCGCGCCGACTTTGACCACGGCCACACCGCCGACGAGTTTGGCGAGGCGTTCCTGGAGCTTCTCGCGATCATAGTCGCTGCTGGTCTCGTCGATCTGAGCGCGGATCTGCTTGACGCGCCCTTCGATTTCAGCTTCGGCGCCGGCGCCGTCGATAATGGTGGTGTTGTCCTTATCGACAACAACGCGCTTGGCGCTGCCGAGCATGTCGATGGTGGCGTTCTCGAGTTTGAAGCCGATCTCTTCGCTGATCACTTTGCCGCCGGTCAGAACGGCAATGTCTTCGAGCATTGCTTTGCGGCGGTCGCCGAACCCGGGGGCCTTGACGGCACAGATATTGAGGGTGCCGCGCAGCTTGTTGACCACCAGGGTGGCCAGCGCTTCGCCCTCGATGTCCTCAGCGATGATCATCAGCGGACGGCCCTGCTTGGCGACGGGCTCGAGGACCGGCAGAAGGTCGCGCATATTGCTGATTTTCTTGTCATGGATAAGGATCAGTGCGTCCTCCATGACGGTTTCCATGCGCTCGGGATCGGTCACGAAGTAGGGGCTGAGATCTGTCTCTTATACACATCTCCGAGCCCACGAG
>JAGXHK010000180.1 GCA_024636255.1 Desulfuromonadales bacterium
AGTTTCCTGGCGACAATGCGCATAGACAGATATACAGCTATGGTCGGATTCACTACAACCATCCCCCTTGAGATCCTGATCGCCGCCGGCCGCAAGCCGGTCGATCTCAACAACATCTTCATCACGCACGACGATCCCCGCAATCTGATCGAAGAGGCGGAGATCGCCGGGTTTCCGCGCAACATCTGCGGCTGGATCAAAGGTCTCTACGGCGCCACCCTGAAATACGGGATCAAGGACGTCATCGCCGTCACCGAGGGAGACTGCTCAAACACCCAGGCGCTCATGGAGGTGCTCACCCTGCAGGGGGTGCGCACCATTCCTTTTGCCTATCCTTACGACCGCTCCGCCGCCAAGTTGAACATGGAGATAAGCGAACTCTCCCGGCATTTCGGGGTGAGCATCGAGCAGGTCGAGACAGCGCGGGCAGAGCTTGCTCCCCTGCGGCGCAAAATCCATGAAATCGATCGAATGAGCTGGGAAGAGGACCGGGTGACCGGCGCCGAGAATCATTACTTTCAGGTCTGCTCATCCGACATGAACGGCGATCCCGCGGAGTATGCAAAAGAGGTGGACACCTTTCTCGAACAGGCCAGGTCGCGCACCCCGTTCGACCACCCGCTGCGCCTTGCCTATATCGGCGTTCCGCCGATCATCTCCGACCTCTACCCCGTCCTCGAGACGCTCGGAGCCCGGGTTGTTTTCAACGAGACGCAGCGCCAGTTCTCAATGCCCTGGGAAACCGCGACCATCGAAGAGCAGTACCGGCGCTACACCTATCCCTACGACATCTTCGCGCGCCTCGACGACATCGAGCGCGAGGTCGCAAAACGCCGCATCGATGGCGTGGTTCACTATGTGCAATCGTTCTGCTTTCGCCAGATCGAAGACATGATCGTGCGCAAGCGCCTCAACCTGCCCGTCCTGACCCTTGAGGGAGACCGGCCTGGTCCGCTCGATGCCCGCACCCGCATCCGCATCGAGGGTTTTCTTGAGATGATCAAGGCGCGAAAGCCATGACCGCGCTCGGCATCGATCTGGGCAGTCGCAAGGTCAAAATCGCCGCTTTCGACCGCGACGAGCTGCTGTGGCTTAAAGACTTCGACACCATCCCCTTCTACAAAAGCTATGGCGGCACCCGCGGCGGCGGATTGACCCTCGACTTTCCAGCGATGAACCTGCTGCCGCCGGAGGAGCTCGAGAGCGCGCGTATCGTTGTCACCGGCTACGGCCGCAATACCATCGAACTCGCCGGAGCACGCGTGGTCCCTGAAATCCAGGCCCACATCAAGGGGGCAACCTTCCAGACGGAGCTGCAGACCTTCACGATGCTCGATCTGGGCGGCCAGGACACCAAAGTCGCCCGTGTCGAAGACGGAATCCTGCTCGACTTTCTCATGAACGACAAATGCGCCGCCAGCTCAGGGCGCTATCTCGAGAACATGGCCAAAGTCCTCGAACTGACCCTTGATGAGTTGGCCCGCCACCATGAGAACCCGGTTCCGCTCGACGCCACCTGCGGCATTTTCGGCGAGAGCGAACTGATCGGCAAGATCATCGAGGGGCATCCCCTCGCGCATCTCTGCGCCGGCGTCAACCAGACGCTGATCAAACGGACCATGCCGATGCTGCGCCGTTTCCCCCAGGATACGATCGTGGTCACCGGCGGGGTGGCGCGCAACGAAGCCTTTCTGACCCTGCTGCGCGCCGTCTGCGCTCAGGTTGTTGTTCCCCAGCGTCCCCAGCACAACGGCGCCATCGGCTGCGCCCGGCTTGCGCTGGCGGACTGATCATCGCCATCACATCCGAGGATTTCCGCACATGCAATTAAAAAAACGCGATATTTTCCTGCTCGCTCTGGCCGCTTTCATTCTGATCTTTCTCTGGAACGCCCCGCCCGAGACGACCTCGCATGTCCCCTACGACGAGACGCACCGGCGTTTTTACGATATGGTTGCAGCGGAGGGGAAAAAGGAGGCAGAAAAATTCTGCCAGGAGTGCCACAACGACGAGCAGGTTCCCTTTCCTGACGATCATCCGACCAAGGCACGCTGCCTGTTCTGCCATAAGCTGGATCGCAATTGAGAAAAGGCTTTGCCGCGCTCCGCCTTTTGCCCGAAGAACGAAAGCGATTTCGCGAAACACGAGGGAAGGGATAAACTCCCGGGAAGGATTGTCCTTTTTTAACATTAGTGCCTGGCAAGAATTTCTTATTAGTCTTTCCACATTTCCAGGGGAGCGGACCTACGCCAGATCGGCTTCGGAGCCGCTAACGACCTGGAAGTCCCACGTAGCGAGCTCCGGGTGAAAAAAGGGCAAGGTGCGGTTTTCAAGAGCCGCCGGGGCCGGGGATTAGGCAGCACAAATCTTTTCTGGCATAAGGCTTTCATAAGCAAACAGGAATTGATTTCGCCTCCCTCTTGTCTGTAGACTGGCGGTTCATTTTCCGAATCCTGTCACAAGCGCGAAGGAGGCTGACAAAAGATCATGTCCAGAACGATTTGGTATTTCAAAGCCGCAGGCTTATTTTCGCTTATCGGGATGCTCCTGACACTGATCGCTCCGGGCGCACCTCTGGCCGCCGAAGAGCAGGAGCCTTCTTCCGACGAGCGCACTGTCGCCGCCCGGGTCAACGGCCAACCGGTCTACCTCGACCAGATCGAGCCGATTGTCCAGGAAAAGCTAGGCACCTATTCCAAATTCGGCGTGCGCCAGGTTCCGGACGACCTTCTCTACCAACTGCGCCTCAATGCGCTGGAGCAGGTGATCGCGAGCAAGGCTCTCTACCAGGAGGCCCTTGCCGCCCGCTCCGAAGGGGTGCAGGAGATCGTTGAGGACGCCATGCAGGCAGCACCTCAGACCCACAGCGAGGCGGGACTCAACGATGAGCAGCGCCGCACGAGAATCGAACGTCAGGCCTCTCTTCAGGACTATCTGAAAAAGCAGGGATTGCTCGATCCTGAGATTGCCGAGGCGCAAATCCGCGCCCTTTACGAAAAAAGCAAGAAGGACTTCGCTTATCCTGAGACGGTGAAGGCCGCCCACATTCTCATTGAATTTGCGGAAACTGCCGAACCGGAAATCGTGGAGAATGCGCGTGAACAGATCGAAGCGATCCGCGAGGGCATCCTTTCCGGCGAGTTGAGCTTCGCCGAAGCGGCCCAGGAATACTCGGCCTGCGCCAGCGCGCCCGCCGGGGGAGATCTCGGCAGTATTCCCCGCGGCTTCATGCCGGCTGAGTTCGATGCTGTCGCCTTCCAGATCGAGCCCGGCGAACTCAGCGAGCCGCTGCGCACGCGGCACGGCTGGCACCTGCTCCGGGTGGAGCAAAAACAACCCGCCGGGACAACGCCCTTCGACCAGATGAAGGAGTTTTTCGGCAAACACCTGAAGCAACAACGCAGCAAAGAATTGATCGCCGACCACATGCGGATGCTGCGCGAAAAAGCCGATGTTGAGATTCTCCTCGAGAACCCGACGGAAGAAAATACTCATTAGGGTTTCTGGGATGTCATTTCCTGCAGGCACCGACGGAAAGCGACGATTTTAGTCAGGTTTTCAGGGATCCAGGATGAATACAATTTATTTTTTTCCGGCTTGACAACCATATTGACAGGTATAAAATCCAGAGGTATTTTCATCGCCGATCGCGATTCGGCTTTTGGAAAAAAGAAAAATCCAAAGTTTTCGCCAAACCCACCGCGAGGTGGGGACGGAAAGCCACGGGTCTCATGAAGACAGCCGGGTTGCCGCAAGGTAACCCGGCTTTTTTATTTTTACCCGTTCGTGTGCGGCCAATCGGCGCACGGACGATTGCAATAGATATCCAGGAGGAAATCGAGAAGGGCAAATTTCGGAAGGGAGGTGAAGCAGGGGGTTTTGACTTATTGATTTCTTTCTGCAGGTTTGGTTTTGGTGATCGTTGTGATCGCCATTGTTTGTAAGTTTCTGGTTTGCGTCACGGATTCATTTATTTTTTCCGCAGAAAAGGGAGTACATCAGATGAAAGGTAAAATGAGCAAATTTCTTGCTCTTGCGCTGCTCGGCACGTTCTTCGTCGCCGCCAACGCCTGGGCCGAAGTTCCCCCTTATGGCTATGACACCCCGGTCAACCAGTTTATCGGTATTCCGGATACCACGTTCGGCAATCTCGACGAAGCCGACTGCCGCGTCTGCCACGGCCCCAACCCGCCCCCCGGCGTCGGTGACATCATCGACACGACCTACCTGCCCGACCGGCACCACAACCTGATCGGCGCGCCGATCCCCACGAACACCGATGCGCCGTATCCCGACGCCAGCACGACCTATGAGTGCCAGAGCTGTCACGCCCTGCAGCAGAATCCCAATACCGGCGTATTCGAATTCCAGGTCTTCCGCGATTGCTCTCTCTGCCATACCGGCGGGACTGCCGGCGATGGCCAGTTCGGCAATACCACCGTCCACCACGACACCGCACAGGCACAGGGCGGCGATTGCGTGGTCTGCCACGGCTCGATCGTCGACAACATGGGCGACGGTCATTTCATTCCCGAGTACCAGATCAGCCAGGTAACCCCCTGGGCCTCCGACAAGCCGAACGCCGGCCCCAACGGCGAGGGCAACTGCGATTTCTGTCACAGCCCCCCGTACAACTTCGCCAATCCTTTCGGTAACGCGCTGATCGACAATTCCACCGGCGACCCGGTTGAAGTCTTCAGCAGCGGCACGACCCACCACAGCACCGGCCTCGACAACTGTAGCTGGTGCCACCCCCCCGGCAATGGCGGCACTGAGTTCGGCGGCCCGAAACAGATGCGCGCCTGCGAAAAATGCCATGGTCCCGAGTCGCTGCACAACATTCAGGTCGATGGCAACCAGGACGGCACCATCACGCCCCTCGTCGAGCCCGCCGGATACGGGCACATCGGCGCGAATTCGGACTGCAACGGCTGCCACGGCTTCACCGGCGTCAGCTCTCTGTCGATGATGGAAATGCCGAAAATGGGCACCTGGGCACCCAACCTCGAAACCATGGATGCTTTCGTGGCTGACGAGGAAAGCGGCCTGACCCTGACCCTCTACGGCAGCAATTTCACCAATGGATTCCTTGACTGCGACGTGGCCCTGGTCGACAGCAACGGCGTCGAGCAGCTTTTCGCCGCCGACAGCGTCACCATGGACACCATCACCGCGACTCTGCCCGCTATGCCTGCCGGCAACTACAAGGTCATGGCCAAATTGACCCTGGATGAAACCGAGCAGTACAGCGCACCCAAGGTCCTGGTCTTCAAGTCCAAGACGATGGTCCAGAAGGCCGAAATCAATGGCAACACCATCCATATCAGCGGCAAAGGCTTCGGCGCTGAGCCCCCTGCGGCTGAAAGTCTCGGTGTCTTTGTCGACGACATCGCCGCCAGCATCGTTTCCTGGAACGACACA
>JAGXHK010000181.1 GCA_024636255.1 Desulfuromonadales bacterium
CGGGGTATTTCCTTGGAATCAAGGCTCTGGCAGTCCAGGCGCAAGAAGCGGCCCGTTTGGGTTGCCATATTTACAATCTGAATCAATTTGCGGCGAAAGTGCCTGGTGTCGCGCATTGTGCTGTTGAGAACCTTTCGATTGCAGGCGCCGAAGTCTGTGCACGGGAAATTATGCTCTCCCTTCTGCCGAAAGATTCACCTGCTGCGCGGAAGGCACATTATGCAACCGTCCTTTCCGAACTTGACCGAGCGGAAGGCCAGTTGAAAAAAATGGATAAACTTGCTCACCGGGCATTGGAATGCAATGCTCGGTTTTTTGGTCGAAAGGGCGGATCGCCGGATTTTAAGTTCAAAAAGCAGATGGATAGTATTGAAAAGAAATTGAATGAAGATTTTCATGGTCTTTCCCAGTGGGTCAAGAATTACTCAGCGCGTGATTTTATTAAAATGCCACGTGGAATGGGAGGCCGGAATTGGTCAGACGAGGAGATCGAAAAGGCGGGACGTTTCTACTATACCGTATATCGAGAGAGCATAAAAAAACTGATCACTTTGCTGAATTCTGCTCGCGAACGCTTGCGGGACCGTCTGGCAGAGGAAGAGGATCTCCTCGACTGGACAAGAATTTTTAAGCGTTGGGAGATTGACGCGCAGCCCGGAAGGGCTCGGGTATGGCGGGCGCGCAATCCAGGTAAATTCGCAGACCTTCTGGTCGAGATTCGCCGGGAGTTTGTGGAAAGAGAACAAACATTTCTTCAATCGTTATCGTCAAAGGAAAAATCTTTTCGCAAGGATGCCGCTCAAGGGTGGGATGTGAGCGGTGCAAGGGGCAAGGCGCTCACTCTTTTCCAGGGAAGGGCGCGTGAGCTTTTGGTAAATCTCGTTGCCTACCTGGCATCGTGCAATGATTCTTCGGCACATCTCTACCATTCTTTAGCCAGTGGCTATTTGGCCGAATTGGATAAAAAGTATTCACCAGCTTTGGATTTTTATGGAAGTCTCGTGAAAGACGGCACGCCTCTCGATGTTTTAGAGGATGCCTTAAAGAGAATACTGGTGATTTCTTTGGATCAGCGCAACGCTGAGCAAGCTCTGCTTGCCCTGGATTGCCTTTCTGCGATTTCGCCGATTTATCAGCCTAAATATGGTGACTTGTTGCGCATGACAGGGCAGTTGGACCAAGCCATCGCGGTCTACTCTGATTATCTGCCAAAGGTCCCTGCTGACCATGACGCCATGATCCGTCTGGGGAAGCTCTACCATCAGGCCGGCCAGATGGATGCCGCGCGCCTTGCCGCGCAGCATGTTTTATCTGCACGGCCTCAACATCAGGGTGCCATGAGATTTCTGGAGGCGATTGAGAACAGCGGGTGATGTTTTCGCCCAAAAATGATGCCAGGAGAGAAAAAAATCTAAAGATTGTTTTCTGCCGCACCGATAAGTGTTTCGAGGGCGGAAATATTCGAGACAAGGAGGTGAGCTGGTCGTTGGCTTAATTTGCTCCGTTCTCGCTACCAGAACGAAAACAACACGTACCCAAAGGGCAAGGATGCCCGCAAACCAACTTCACGGAGGAAAACACCATGGCACTTTCCATCAACACGAACGTCGCTTCTCTGAACGCCCAGCGTAACCTTGGCGCGTCCCAGTCTAACCTCGGTACCGCGATGCAGCGCCTCTCTTCGGGTCTGCGCATCAACAGCGCCAAGGACGATGCGGCCGGTCTTGCAATCTCCGACCGCATGACCTCTCAGATCCGCGGGCTCAACCAAGCTGTACGTAACGCCAACGACGGCATCTCTCTCGCCCAAACTGCCGAAGGTGCTCTGGGAGAAACGACAAATATCCTGCAGCGCATGCGTGAGCTGGCCGTACAGTCATCCAACGGAACAAACACCACGACTGACCGTGCGTCTCTGGATGCGGAATTTCAGCAGCTTACTGCTGAGATCGACCGGATCTCCGCTAACACATCATTCAACAGCCAGAATATCCTGGATGGGACCTTTGCCAGCGGCAGTGAAATTGCCTTCCAGGTCGGTGCGAACAATGGCCAAACCATCTCGGTCGCCATCGCTTCGGCCGGGACCACCGGTTTGGGCGTAAATGGTCTGGATGTTAAGGATTTCGCTAAAGCGCAAGCTGCCATCAGCGCAATCGACGCAGGTATCGGCGTGGTCGACGAAATCCGCGGCAATCTCGGTGCAGTGCAGAACCGTCTTGAATCCACCATCTCCAACCTGCAGAACGTTTCAGAAAACGTCTCCGCAGCGCGCAGCCGGATCCTGGATGCCGACATTGCTCAGGAAACCTCGAGCATGACCAAGTTCAACATCCTGCAGCAGGCCGGCGTCTCGATTCTGGCCCAGGCCAACCAGGCCCCGCAGCTTGCACTCTCGCTGCTCGGCTAAATAGAAGCACATCAGGCTATTCGGGGGGCCTTTGGGTCCCCCGTTTTTTCCCTGAACAGGCCTTGGAGGCAGGAGGTTCGTGATGAAGATTGAAGCTGTTTCCGCGCAACAACTGTTAATGCAGAATTCCGGGCAGGAAGCGGTTAGTCAGAACACGGAACCGCGTGTCGCTGAAGCCAAGGCGGCGGAAAAAGCGACGGAAAAAAAAGTCGATTCCATTGCGTTGCTCGACCGCATCAATGAGCTGACTGAGGACGGCGCTTATAGTGTGCGTTTCGAGAAAAATAGTGATCTGAACGAAATCGTGGTCAAAGTGGTCGATTCTCAGTCAGGGGATGTGATTCGTCAGATCCCGCCCGAAGCGTTGCTGGGTTTGACCAAGCGTTTGAATGATCTGCGCGGAACGATCGTCGACAAGCAGAGTTAGTCAGGAGGGGTGGTGCCTGTCGGTGCCGAAATTCTTATTGCTTCTGTGATTCCCAGATACTTCGCTCACTAATTACACGCGGATGGCTGCTTCCGGCTCATGCGTTATTCGTGTTTCTGCACTTCCTCGTATGTTCCTGTTGTGAAAAATCCCCCCAGAACAAGCCAGAATCAAGACCGCCCGGCCACGCCTGTTGGAGGCTGTCGTAAAGTCGTTTGCCGGGCGCGAAAGTGGGCAATGATTTTTTCCTAAACTCTTGGTCTTGACCAGCCGATAAGCACCTTGAACCATGTGCGTCCGACGCGCGCGGCAACGGGGCCCAGCCTCTTTGCAATCGAAAGGAGAGGCATCATGTCTATTCAAATCGGTGGACTGGCGACAGGACTCGATACCAATGCGCTGATCAATCAACTGCTCAAGGTCGAGCGCAAGCCGATCGAGCGGTTGGAGCGCGAGCAGAATTATCTGAAAAGCCGGCTGAATGCCTTTACCGAATTTGACAAAAAGCTCAAAGGGTTTCTGAGCAAGGCCGAAGGTCTTGCTTCAGCGGACAAAATCGTGACGAACAAGGCGGTTGCCGCTTCAGAGGAGTTTTTCTCGGTCACCGCCTCGTCAACCGCCGAGCAGGGCGACTACAACATCAACGTGGTCAGCCTGGCGAGGCGCGAAAAAGAAGCCAGTCAAGGCTACGCCGACACTGGAGCGAAAGAGTTCGGAACCGGCACGCTCAGCCTGAATGTCGGCGGGACGGCTGTAGATGTCACCATCGACGACACCAACAACTCTCTCGGCGGCATCCGTGACGCCATCAATGCGGCCGGCGCCGGCGTCAGCGCTTCAATTATCAACGACGGCGACCCGGATAATCCCTATCGGCTGGTGCTCACTGCCGACGAAGCCGGGACGGCAGTCGATGTTGGAACCAGCCTGGCCGGCGGCACCTACGCCGCCCCGCTGTTCACCCAGACCCAGGAGGGAACCAAAGCCCACATTCAGGTCGACGGCATCGATATCTACCGCACCAGCAACACGATCACCGAAGCCATCCCGGGGGTGACGATCGATCTGCTCAAGGAGCACGGCGACCCTGCGGCGTCGACCGGCGTTCAGGTCAACCTCGATGTGGAAGCTGTGGACAAAAAAGTGCGTGATTTTGTCACGTCGTACAATGAGATCGTTTCTTTCGTTTCTGCCCAGAAGGATTCGAGCTGGGGGCGCGACTCAGGCTTGCAGATGCCTATGCGCCGCCTGCAGGGCGTTGTCAGCTCTGCCATCGGCGGCGATAACAGCCTTCAGGCCCTGTCGCAGTTGGGTATGGAGACACAGAAGGACGGCACCCTCAAAATCGATGGAGCGAAACTCACCGACGCCATCAGCAACGACCTGGAGGGCGTGATCGGTCTGTTTGCCGGCAGCGACGGTGTCGAGGGACTTTCCGGCCAATTCGTTGATTATCTCAAGGCAGCGACCAACGGGAGTGACGGCATTCTTGCCAGTCGCAAGGATGCGACCGATAGCAGCCTGCGGCGCATCGATACACAGATTGAACGGCAGGAGGCTCGGCTGGAGCAGCGCGAAGAGACGATGCGCGCCAAATTTACGGCCATGGAGCAGATGGTCAGCGCTATGAATGCGCAGAGCTCTTTTCTCTCGCAACAGCTTGCAAATATCAGTCTTATGGGGAACCAGTCATGATGAAATCCTACGCAAATCCCTATCAGAACACTCAGGTGCAGACCTCGTCCCCTGAGCAGATCCTGATCATGCTCTACGACGGAGCGATCCGCTTCCTCCACCAGGCCGCAGAGGGCATGGAGAAGGGTGATTACAAAAAGAAAATTCACTTCACCGACAAGACCCTGGCCATTATTGCCGAGCTCTCCGCAACTCTCGACCACGAGGTTGGCGGCGAGATCGCCGGGAATCTAGCTTCGCTCTACGACTTCATGATGCGCGAGATCCCCCGCGCCAACGCCAAAAACGACCCGCAGATTCTGCAGCCGGTTCTCAATATCCTTGAAGAGCTGCGCGAGGCCTGGGTTGAGGCGGCGGAGATCGTCAAAAAAGAGCGCGCCGGAAAAGCGAGCGGCCACCAGTCGCTGGCGGCGGGGTACTGATGCAACTCGACAGCATGTCTGTCCGGGAGGGACTGGAAATTTCGGTGCGCCAGTATCAGGCCATCCTTCAGGAGATGGAAAAGCTGGAGGCGGACCTGGCATCGCTTTCCGGCGAGCAGCTGATCGCTCTGACGCAAAGTATGTCTTCGCGACAGGATGAGGCCGCAGAAAACGACCGGCTGCTTGCCGAACTGTTCCGGGATGGGGGCGAGGGCCTGACAGAGGATCCGCTCTTTCGCCGGCGCGTCGACCTGATGCAGCAGGTGCAGGAGCGCAACCGGTTGCTTTCCCAGAAAATCCGTGGCATCATGTCGGTTCTTTCCTCCGAACTCGGCCAGATCCGCAGCGGCCGCACGGCCATGGCC
>JAGXHK010000182.1 GCA_024636255.1 Desulfuromonadales bacterium
ACCCGGAGGTGCGCAAGGTCCAAGGGCGCACCGGGCACAGTCAGACCGCTTTGTCGGATATCGAATACGAAGCACTGGTGGATATATCCCTCGGCCTGACCGACAATCTGATCGCGCAGCGCCGCTATCTCTCGCGTCGCGGCGTGCAGAGCCGCCTCAATTCGCTGTATAACAAGCTGGGCATCGATCAGGACCAGTTTCACAGCGAAAAGTTCGGCGATGCCTTCAATCTGCGCAACCGGGCCGTGTCCGTGGGGCTGGGCCGCGGCCTGATCAATGCGTTTGAGCTCGAGCAGGAAGAGAAAGAATTTCAGGCCTGGCTCAAGCGGTTCAAGGCGAGCCAGCGGTAAAAGGATTTTAAACGCAGAGGGCGCCGAGGGGCAAACTACGCAGAGAGAAATTCAAAATCAAAGGCGACTGGATTGACAGGATAAAAGGGATTTCAAATTATCATGTTTTTTCTCTGCGCTCTCTGCTCCTCATGCTCCTCTGCGTTTAATCCCGATTTTCACAACCGAACTCTCGCCCGGTACTCCAGCACCACCTCGCCTTCCGCAGAAACCCTGATCTTCCAGAGTGCCTCGCGGGCGCTTTTCTTTTGGTGCGGGTGGCTTTCGCTGAGAATCTCCCAGTCGCCCGGCATAGGTTCGACCACCTGCACCGTCACCGCCTCTTTCCTGGCGTTTTTCAACTCGACGCGGTAGGCGGTCTCGAAGAGGCGCTCCTCCCCTCCTCCGAGCTTTTGAAAATCTGTTTGTACACGTCGCGCCGTGACATCGAACGCCTCGCCGAGCCTGAGGCGCACCTCTTCGTTCTTCGGCGTATGATCGATGCGGTCTTCGCCGAGAAACTGGGTCCGTCCGGCACGATCGCTCTGATATACGCGCACCGTTCCCTTCGGCAAGGCAATCCCCAGGCCTGCCTCTTCGCTGTTGACGAAGTGCAGAAACACCGCCACCGGCCGCTTATCGCCCATCTGGTCGTAACGCCCCGTGTAGTAATGCGACTGACCGGTGAGCACGTATTCCTTCTGTACGGAGACTCCTGAAGCCTCGAGCAGGGCAACCTGCTTGGTCTGATTGTCGGCAAGGGTGGTTCTTCGCTCAAGGGTATAGAGATGGTAGTCGAACAAAGCTTCCTCGGCCATCTCCGCAGCCGGCGCCGCCATAGCGCGTGCCTCCAGGGCCCTGGACACCTTCATTTCCGGGCGCACCCGGTGCACCTCCCCCGCCACCAGCTGCAGGCGGGCATCGCGATAGTCCGTGCCGCTCTGGTTGGTCAGGGTGACCAGCCCGGAGAGAGCAAGCGTCTTCTCTTGGGGGCCAAGCTGCGCCACGTAATCGGCCTGCCAGGAAAGCCCGCTGGTCAGGTAGCTCAGTTCGACCTCCTGGCGTCCCTCCGTCCGGCTTTCCAGATGGATCACCAGGGTCGGTTGGTCATGCAGGTCCTCCGGGACTTCCGGATAGACAATCCGCCCGGGAATGCCCGTCTCGATTCGGTCCCCGATGCGCAGCACCATCCCGTCTTTGACTGCCAGGACCGTCGCCTCCTCGCGCGTTTCGACCCCGGTCGCCGGATTGACGGAAACCACCTGCACAGTGCGCCCGACGTACTTCTCCAGCAGCTTTTCAGGGCTGAGAAGATCAAAATCGAAGTTCTGCTCGATGACGCGCAAACTCCCCCCTGCGTTCAGGCTGCGCAACATGGCCGTCTCCGGCTGCATACGCGCGCTCACCTCGCGCACCGCCAGCAGATTAGCGCCTTCTTCCAGAAAAACGCGCCGCCGATCCTTCACCAGGGCCAGGTTGTCGTTATAGATGGTCACCGAGACGGCCGTCTGATTATCCAAAGTGGTCCGCACCTCGTTTGCGCTCTCTTGAGCCCCTGCGGGCATCGCCAGAAGCACTAAAAGTGAATAAACCAAACAGCTGATTTTCCGCATGTACATGAAGAGCCTCCTTTTGCAGATACGCTACGCAAAAAAAGCATAGCCGACAGACTCGAACCGTCGTCGCAAGGCGACGGAAGTCACTGATATTTCTATCCGTTCTTGCAATACCTCCTAAAATGCGCTAGTAAAGCCTGAATTGCCACCTATAAAGATAAAAAGCTAATTCAGAACTCGATGCTTCTCTTATTCACTTGCGCGCCATCCCCCGGGTTTAGACCAAAAGCGAATACATTTATTACGTAAAAAAACGAACCTCCGTGACAAAGATTGTTTCCCGCTTTTTCGACTTCGTTCGCGAACTTTCATCACCTATCCGGATTTATTGGATTTCATTTCGGGCATGAAGTTTGCTGCCACCGGACAATCAGGTTCGTAATTAAGTATATCTCATTCTGCTTCCGAATGATCGATGTCCAACTGTTCAATCCACGACCTGCACGTCGATGCGAGCCTCGCCGGTATGGATAACGCTGACTTTCAATTCTCAACCATCGCACGATCAAAACGATGCGAGCAGGAAGGTGAAAAATGAAAAGATTTCCCCTGATTCTTATTACCCTGGCGCTCCTGATCTTTATTTCCGCCACTTCCTGGGCAAAAGAAAGAAATTTCAGAGAGGACGAGCTTCTTGTCTATTTCGTCCCGAAAAACGCGCACTCGCTCGATCAGGAGATTATAAGCCTTGATGGAGCTGTAGCCGGCTCCCTGCCGCAGATCCACGTTAAAAAAATCAAGGTTAAGAATGGCCAGGCGCGCGAGAAGATCAAAGCCCGGCTTCTCAAGTCAAAAAAAGTGGTCGCTGTCGAGGAGAATTTTCTGGCCGAGCCCCTTCTCCTGCCCAATGACGCGTATTACGGAAACCAGTGGCATCTGGGAAAAATTGAAGCGCCGGCCGCCTGGGATATCACCACCGGGTCCGCACAGATGCCGATCGCGATCATCGACTCGGGAATCGATCTGGATCACCCCGACCTGGCGCAGAAAATTCTGCCCGGTTTCAATTTTTTGGACGATTCTACAAACGGCGATGATGTCTACGGCCACGGGACCGCAGTTGCCGGCGCCGCCACGGCTATTTCCGATAACCTGACAGGAGTTTCGGGGGTCAGCTGGCAATCCCCGGTTGTGCCCCTTGTGGTTTTGAACGGCAGCAACTACGCCACGTATTATGACATGGCACGGGCCATCATCTGGGCCGCCGACCACGGCATCAAAGTCATCAATATCAGCTTAGGCGGATCATCGTCTTCGACCACCCTGCAAAATGCCGTCAATTATGCCTGGGGAAAAGGCTGTCTGATCTTCGCCTCGGCCGCCAATGCGAATACATCCACGAAATATTACCCTGCCGCCTGCAACAATGTCGTTTCAGTGGCCGCCACGGATAAATATGACAAAAAAGCAAGCTTCTCCAATTATGGCGACTGGATCGACATCACAGCTCCGGGTCATTACATCTATACGACCAAAAATGGCGGCTCGTATGGCTATTACAGCGGCACATCCTTCAGCAGCCCAATTTCCGCTGGTTTGGCCGCGCTGATCTGGTCGGCGCACCCGGAGCTCACCAACACGGCGGTGCAAACGATCATCGAGGAAAACTCCGACGATCTCGGCGCTGCAGGCTTTGATGCGATTTTCGGCCACGGCCGCATCAATGCCTTCAAATCGGTCATGGCCGCCGCGACCCTGGCAGGCGGGGTGCCTCCGCATGTGGCGATCAGCTCGCCGACAGAAGGCATGAAGGTATCCGGAGCCGTCGAGGTCGCCATCGAGGCCAGTGACGATGAGGGCGTAGAGCTCGTCGAACTTTATGTGAACGGCGTCCTTGTCGGCACCGATGCGTCCTCGCCCTATCTGGTCACCTGGAATGCCCCGAAACAGGATGGCATCTATGAGCTGACAGCCAAGGCCTACGATACGGATCAGAATGCCAGCAGCTCCTCCATTTCCGTGGTGGTCCCGGCCGAGGCGGACCCCGACAGCACCGTGCCGGCTATTGACCCGACAGGGACCTACATCGAAGCGGAAAATTTCACCGCTTCGATGATTCAGGGGGTGGCGTATTATACCGTCGAATCCTCGCAGAGCGGCTTCAATGGCAGCGGCTATCTCAAGGCCCACGGCGCCAGCTACGAAACTCCGCCCACCGGTGAAGGGAAGGAATACCGGGTCTACTTTCCGGAGGCGGGCAACTACAATTTCTGGGTGCGCGGCCAGGGCTTTGCCGGGACCTCCGACTCGCTCTACTTCGGCCTCAACGGCCAGGCACAAGGCGCCCTGAGTCCCCCGGTGGGCGGCTGGGTGTGGTCAAACGCCATGTTCTGGAACACCAACCAACTCGTGATCCCCGCTGCGGGCGAATATACGGTCAATGTGTTCGTTCGCGAGGGGGACTTTCTGCTCGACGGCATTTATCTTTCAAAGGGAAGTGAGACGCCTTCCGGGGGCATTCCGTCGGGGGCAGCGGTAATCGATCCGAGAAATGCCAGCACGACTGCGGACACGAGCGCTCCCACCGTCTCGTTCTCCAGCCCCCGCAATGGGGCTGAAGTGTCCGGCGCGATCGCGGTCGAGGTCGAAGCCGCCGACAATACGGGCGTTACTCAGGTCGAACTGCTCGTCAACGGCAGCGTGGTCGCAACCGATACGAGCGCGCCCTTCGCATTCAACTGGGATGTGCCGGAACTTTCGGGAACCTATCAACTTACCGCAAAAGCTTCAGACGCTGCGAAAAATATCGGTACCGCAGAGATTTCAGTCACTGTTTCCGAGGTTTCTGCGAGCCTGCCGGCAGTCGATCCGAACGGCACCTATATTGAAGCGGAGAATTTTAGCGACTCTATCATCCAGGGGACGGCCTATTACACCGTTGAATCCTCGCAGAGCGGCTTTAATGGCACCGGCTATCTCAAGGCCCACGGCGCCAGCTATGAAACTCCGCCCACCGGTGAAGGGAAGGAATACCGGATCTACTTTCCGGAGGCGGGCAGCTACAATTTCTGGGTGCGCGGCCAGGGCTTTGCGGGGACCTCCGACTCGCTCTACTTCGGCCTCAACGGCCAGGCAAAAGGCGCCCTGAGCCCCCCGATCGGCGGCTGGGTGTGGTCGAACACCATGTTCTGGAACACCAACCAACTTGTGATCCCCGCTGAGGGCGAATACACAGTTAATGTTTTCGTTCGCGAAGGGGGATTTCTGCTCGACGGCATCTATCTGACCAAGGGAAGCGAAACGCCTTCAGGAGGCGTCCCCTCAGGCGCAACGGTTATCAATCCGAGCAACCTGAGCACATCGATCGATACGACTCCCCCGGTGGTAAGGATTCAGGCTCCCGGTCATAACGCAGAGGTTTCCGGCACGGTCTCCGTCGCCATCGACGCGACCGATGATACCGGTGTTTCACAGGTCGAACTGCTGGTTGACGGGCAGTTGATGGATACGGACACCAGTGCGCCATATTCTTTTTCCTGGGTGGCCCCCATCGAGCCGGGAACCTATCACCTGACGGCTCGCGCCTTCGACGATGCTCAGAATATGGGAGCAGTGACCATCAGCGTTGTTATTCCTGAGACCACCCCCCTGGTGCCGTCCGTGGATTCTGCCGGCACCTACTTTGAAGCGGAGAATTTTACCAGCTCCATTTTCCAGGGATCGGCCTACTACACGCTCGAAACCGCAAAAAAAGGCTTCTCCGGCAGCGCCTACCTCAAGGCGAACGGCAGCAGCTACGAAACGCCGCCCACCGGTGAAGGCAAAAAGTACCGGGTCTATTTCCCCGAAGCGGGCACTTATCGCTTCTGGGTGCGCGGACTGGCACTCTCGGGGACTTCCGACTCGGTCTATTTCGGCCTCGACGGTCAGGCGCTCGGGGCGCTGAGCTTTCCCACCGGCGACTGGGTCTGGTCGAACAGGCAGTACTGGAACGGCAACCAGCTGTCGATCCCGGCGCCCGGGGAATATACGGTCAATGTCTTCATTCGCGAGAAGGGATTTCTACTCGATGGCATTTACCTGACCAAAGGCGGCGAAACGCCTTCGGGAGGGATTCCGTCGGGCGCACGTGTCATCGACCCGAGGTGAAAAGGGAGAGAAGCTGTCTCTTATACACATCT
>JAGXHK010000183.1 GCA_024636255.1 Desulfuromonadales bacterium
AAGGGGGTGATATCCCCCTCTCCGAGATCAGCTTTGGATCGCCGCAGGACTAGACGCAGGGCCCGCGGCAGCTGCACGAACTGCAGAAAACCGAGCCGGAAAGAAAGAAAGACGCCGGTCCCCACCAGCAGAGTGAGCATGATCGGACCCCAGACGAAGCTGTTCACGCTGGCCATGATTTCAGACAGATTCATCGAATAATTCCTCCTTGAAATGAGATATCAGACAATGTCGTTCATGGCGAGAGCGCAACCTCGCCGGACAGAGAACCCGTTCTGCATGAAAAACGATCAGGAGTAACGATTCAGCTCAACCCGCCTTTTTCCCTCAAGCGGCGTTGCTGTGCTGCTCAACTGCTCACAGTGTCGATGGTTGCTGTTCTTCTGCGCTGCTCGCGCCTTGCTGGAGACCTGAAACCGGGCATGTTGATCAATTACGATCAGGATCTACTTTTCCAGTGCCTGCACAAAATCGGCACCGAATTTACGGCAGGAAACCATGTTCTCTGCCGTGGGCCGGAACCGGAACGAGAGCCCCTCGAGGGGGAGTTTGTATTTGAGCCCGCGCAGCCGCTCCTCAACCAGCTTGACCGCTTCGCCGCTCCAACCGAAAGAACCGAACACGGCGCCGACCTTGCCCCGGGGGGTCACGCTGGAGAGAAGCGAAAGGATACGCCAGACCGGCGGTGGCGCGTCATGGTTGATGGTCGGGGTGGCGATAAGCAGGGCATCGCAGCGCTCGAGTTCATCGCGCACCCGTTCATCATCGAGTTCGTTGATGGTGAATTCCGTCACCCCGGCGCCCGCATCCTCGAGCCCCGCGCGCACCGAAGCGGCCATGTGACGGGTGTTGCCGTGCGGAGAGAGAGTCAGCATCAGGACCTGCTTGCGGGCGCCTTCCGGCGGTGCGGCCGCCCAGTCCTTGTAGCTGCGCACGGCGGCTAGCGGCTCTCGGCGCAGCAACGGGCCATGCGAGGGGCAGATCATGGTCAGCGGCAGATCTTCGACCTTGGCCACCGCTTCGCGGATCTTCTCCTTGAACGGGCGCATGATGGTGTCGAAATAATAGCGGAACTCGTAGGAGAAATCCTCAACCTGATCTTTATAGAGACCGTCTCCACAGAAATGGGCCCCGAAGGCGTCGCAGGAAAACAGAATCTGCTCTTCCGGCAGGTAGGTGAACATGGTGTCGGGCCAGTGCAGGTTGGGAGCGAGAAGAAAGCGCAGGGTCCTGTCGCCGAGGGAGACCTCCTCCCCTTCGCTCACCACATGGGTCTTCATCGGCTGTGCGAAGAGCTGCTTGAGAAAATTCTCCCCGGGGCGGGTGCACCAGACTTCGATCTCCGGGTTGATCTCGAGCAACCGGCCAAGAGCCCCGGTATGATCGGGTTCGGTGTGGTTGACCACCACCATATCGATATCGGCCAGAGGAACGATCTTCTGCAACTTGTCCAGATATTCTTCCGTGAACATCTCTTTCACGGTATCGATAAGGGCGATTTTTTCCGAGCCGCGCACGAGATAGGCGTTGTAAGTGGTGCCGTTACGGGTCGGGAAAAGTTCATCGAAGATCTCGAGTTCGGGATGGCGGGCGCCGACCCAGAAAACATCGGGGCGGATTTCGGCCGAGCTGGACATAGGGGAACTCCTTGCTGTGAAAACCTGCGTGCAGTTCAAAGAATGACTTTTCTGGTAAACTATAAACTGAATTCCGGACCCCGACAAGAGACGGTGGTCCGAAAGGTTGCAGAGATGCTAGAATCGCATGGCCTTGGCAAGACAAACACTTTGACCCCGGAGTATCATGCGTACTGAAGACACGACCGCCGCCGGCGCCAGAAAAGGCATTTCCCGCCGCCGCTTCATCATCGGCGCCAGTGTCGGGGCCGGCCTCGCGGTCCTCGCCAACGGTGTTGTGCGTGAACCGCACGCCGTGCGGGTTGAAGAGATCAGAATCCCTCTGGCCAAAATACCGCCGGGGCGCGATATTCGCATCGTGCATCTCTCGGACCTGCATATGCGCTCCTTCAGCGGCTATTTCCGCAAGGTGGCGCGCTTGGTCATGGATCTCGAACCCGAGGTCATCCTGCTGACCGGCGATTACCTGGAAAAGGAGCGCAACCTCGGCGGGGTGCGGGAGTTTCTCCACTATCTCCAGGCGCCAGGCGGCATTTTCGGGGTGCAGGGAAACTGGGAGTACTGGGCACGCATCGAAGGGGAAAATCTGCGCCGCCACTTCGCCCGCTGGGGCGCGACCCTGCTCATCGACGAGCGGATCGACAGCGAAATTCAGGGCGTCCCGGTCTCAATCTCCGGCCTTGATTATCCCTCCCCCGCCGACGCTCTGCGTTCCCTGCAACGCCAGGCCGATCCCGGCCGGCTGAACCTGCTTCTCTCGCATGTCCCGGCCTTTGCCCACGACCAGCTCGATGACCGCTTCGATCTGTTGCTCGCCGGCCACACCCATGGGGGCCAGGTGCGGCTGCCGTTTCTCTTTCCGTTTTACCTGCCGCGCTTCTCCGCCGATTTCGTGGCCGGCCTTTACCGCGTCGGCCCCGCACAGACGCCGCTTTATGTCACTCGCGGAATCGGAACCAGCGTCTTACCGGTGCGTTTTCTCTGCCCTCCCGAAATCACCTTGCTGCGCCTGGTCCCCCTGCACTCCTGAATACCGGCTCAGCGATAGCCGAGAAAGGGCAGAAGGGCACGCACGTCATCCATGAGGCTGCTGAACCCCTCACCATCAAGGCTCTGCGCTCCATCGCAAAGGGCCGCAGCCGGTTCGGGATGAACCTCAACCATAATGCCATGAGCGCCGGCCACCAGAGCGGCCTTTGTCATGACCGGCACCAGGGAGCGCTTGCCGGTGGCGTGACTCGGGTCGACGATGATCGGCAGATGACTCAGCTCGCGGATCAGCGGCACCACGGAGAGGTCAAGCGTATTGCGGGTGGCGCGCTCGAACGTGCGGATTCCCCGCTCGCAGAGAATCACCCGCTCGTTTCCCTCGGCCACGATGTACTCGGCGGCCGCCAGGAATTCCTCGATGGTGGCGCTCATCCCGCGCTTGAGAAGCACCGGATATCCGGTGCGCCCCACCTCTTTGAGCAGATCGAAGTTCTGCATGTTTCGCGCCCCGATCTGCAGAATGTCTGCATAGCGGCAGACCGCATCGAGCTGTTCGATGCGCATCACCTCCGTGACCACCGGCATGCCGACCTGGTCGCCTGCCAGGCGCAGAAGATTCAGGCCCTTCTCCCCCAGCCCCTGAAAGGAATGAGGTCCGGTGCGCGGCTTAAAGGCGCCGCCGCGCAGAATCTGCGCGCCTGCCTGCTTGACCAGACGGGCGGCACTGCGCATCTGCTCCTCGCTTTCAATAGAGCACGGGCCGGCGATCATCACCGGCGGCTCACCGTCGCCGAAGCGCACAGATCCGACCTCGACCACCGATGAGACCGGATGAAAATCACGCGATACCAGTTTATAGGGCTTGCTGACATGAATGCATTCGCGCACCCCTGGCAGATTGCGGATGGCCGTGTCATCGACGTAGCCCTGATTACCCAGCACGCCGATGGCGATGCGCTCGGCTCCTGGAATCGGTGCGGCCTGCAGCCCCATTGCCGCAACGGAATCCTGCACCGCGCGCACCTGAGCGGGGGTGGCATTATGCTCCATAACGATCAGCATAGAAAAAAATCTCCCGTTTCACATATTTGCCCTGGCGCCAGTCACCACCGACTAAAATCAGACCCGATCGCCGCTTGCGGAGAACGAGGCATACGCCTCGAGCCGGTCACAGGCAAGTTTCAGGTTCTCCAGAGAGTTGGCGTAGGAAAAACGCAAAAAGCCTTCGGCGCCAGGGCCGAAATCGATGCCGGGCGTCAGCGCCACGCCCGTCACCTCCAGCACGTCAAGGGCGAGCTTTAGCGAATCCTCCCCCAGGTGGCGCGCATCGGCAAGCACGTAAAACGCCCCGCTCGGGACGCTGGCGATGCCGAAACCGAGCTCGCGCAGCCGACCCACCAGAAAGCGGCGCCTGGCATCATAGGCCCGGCGCATGCGCGCGACATCCTCATCGCCGTGACGCAGGGCGGCGATGCCGGCCTTTTGCACGAAATGATTGGCGCAGATCAGAAAGTTCTGGTGCAGGTTCTGCAAAGTGCGCACGCACTCTGCAGGACAGATCAAATAGCCGAGGCGCCAGCCGGTCATGGCATAGGCTTTGGAAAACCCGCCGAGCACGAAAGCCTGGTCGGAGAATTCGAGGGCGCTGCGCTCCTCTCCCGCATAGGTCAGGCCGTGATAGATCTCGTCGGAGACCAGAGGGACGGGAAGATTGGCCAATTCCTCGAGCCAGTCCGTCTCGAGAACCGATCCGGCGGGATTGGCCGGCGAATTGATCAGAACGGCGCGGGTGCGTTCGGAAATTTCTGCCCGCACCGCATCCGGGCGCGGCTGAAAACCGTCCTCGGGACGCCCTCGGACAAAAACGGGGCGTCCCGTGCAGAAGCGGATGAAATCCGGGTAGCAGGCGTATCCGGGATCGGCCAGAATGATCTCGTCATTCTGCTCGAGCAACGCCGAGAAGAGCAGAAGGAGCAGCGGACTGGTTCCGGCCGAAACCAGGACCTGCTCCGCGCTGACGCTTACCCCATAGCGGCGCCGGTAGTACGCAGCGATTTCCGCGCGCAATTCGGGCAGGCCCAGGCTGTGAGTATAGGTAGTCGCACCCTCCTCGATCGCCTCAATGGCCGCGCGGCGCACCGCCTCCGGGGTCGGAAAATCAGGTTCGCCGAGGCAGAGATAGATGATTTCGCGGCCCGCCGCCTCAAGTTCCCTGGCACGCTCCATAACGTCCATGGCCAGAAAGGGCGTCACCGCCCGCGCGCGGCGCGAAAGAGGAATAGTCAAAGTCCAATCTCCGGGTAAAAGCAACAGCCGGGCGGCCTGCCGGCAAGAATCAGGTTAGCCGCCCTCCTTGCAGATTTCAACCTTTTTCAAAATATTCCGGGAGCTTGCCAACCGATCAAATTCGGTTATTCTTTCAAATTGTATGCTTCATGCGCACCGATGCACATCACCTTTACTGGAGGAGGAATCCAAGATGAAAATAACATGGACACGGCTTATGACCTCTGCTGCGATCACCGCGACATTCGCCCTGAGTGTCGCCGGACCGGTTTCCGCATCTGACGAGGCGCACGGCCGCGAGTTGGCCAACTCCCTTGGGTGCAAGGGCTGTCACAAGATCGAAGGGTCGGGCGGCACCATGGGCCCTGCCCTGGACGGAGTCGGCCAGCGGATGGACGAGAAGAAGATCCGTCAGAAACTGGTCAATCCGAAAGAAGTGAATCCCGGCTCGATGATGCCCAGCTATGAGCACCTCTCCGATGAAGACCTCGAGGCGTTGATCGAATACCTGGAAGATCTGTAATCCGTGCGGCGGACACCCGCGCGGTGCCCGCCGACCGCTCCAGCCCGATTGAAAAAACCCCTCTGGTGTGCTAATTTCCCCGGCGAAACACGACAATTCATCCAATGGGGAGCAGCATGACGCAACGAATGATCCTGATCAATTCTCCCAACTTCCTCAACGAAGAGCGGCTGGGCCGCAACGCGTCCTGGAGCGAAGTTTTCGGCAGAGATCGCCCGCTGGCCCT
>JAGXHK010000184.1 GCA_024636255.1 Desulfuromonadales bacterium
CCTACAGACTCTTGCCTGCGATCCGGGCGAACTCCGCGAGCTTTTCCATCATCGCTGCGAAATCGGCCGGTCGCAGCGACTGCGGGCCGTCGCTGGCCGCGGTTTCCGGATGGGGATGGACCTCGACGATCAGCCCGTCGCAGCCGGCCGCCACAGCGGCATAGCACATGGAGGGAACAAACCTGGCATGTCCGGTGGCATGAGAGGGGTCGATCATGATCGGCAGATGCGTCTGCTCGCGCAGCACCGGAACGGCCGAGATATCGAGGGTATTGCGCGTTGCGGTTTCGAAGGTGCGGATGCCGCGCTCGCAGAGGATCACCCGATGATTTCCCTCGGCAAGAATGTACTCGGCGCTCATCAGGTATTCCTGAATCGTGCTGGCCATGCCGCGCTTGAGCAGGACCGGCTTGCCGAGCTGGCCGAGCATCTTGAGCAAAGCGAAGTTCTGCACATTGCGGGCCCCGACCTGCATCACATCGGCATACCGCGCGACCAGTTCGACATCGCGCGGGTTGACCACCTCGGTGACGATGGGCAGGCCGGTCTCTTCGCGGGCCTGGGCGAGCAATTTGAGGCCGTCCTCCTCCATCCCCTGGAAAGAATAGGGGCTGGTGCGCGGCTTGAATGCCCCGCCGCGCAGCACCTTGGCGCCTGCCGCCTTGACCGCGCGAGCGGTCTCAACGATCTGCTCTTCGCTCTCCACCGAGCAGGGGCCGGCCATGACGATCATCTCTTCGCCGCCGATCCGCACTCCGGGTGCAATCTCGACCGTGCTCGGCTCGGGTTTGACCTCGCGGCTGGCCAGCTTGTAGGGTTTGAGAATCGGCACGACGTTCTCGACCCCGGGCATTGACTCGATCGACTGCAGCACCGCCTTGCCTCTCTCGTCGCCAATGGCGCCGATCACCTCGCGGGTGGTGCCGTGAATGACATGCGGCTTGTAGCCGAGTTCGCGGATGCGTTTTTTGACTTCGGCCAGCGCCTCGCGCCCGGCCCCCTGCTTCATGACGATGATCATGGTGGTTCTTCCTTTCCGGCAAAATGCCCTGAAAATAGCGCAGGCCGTCCGGAATCTCCCGGCGGCCTGTTTTTTTCCGGTCTGATTCCGGAAAAGGAAAAACCATGGGAGACCCGAAACAGTCTGCCCATGGTTTTGTGGTCTGGTTAAGCTCTGGTGCGCTAGGCTTGCAACGACAGACCTCTTCCCGGGGCAGACGGCCTAAAATAAAAGCCGCTCCAGAAGAAAAAGCCGGAAAAGAAAAAGCTGTCGTAGCGCACGAATTCATATCCTTCGTCAGGGTGATTCGCAAAGTTTATGCATATTCGATCGGGAAATGCAAGAAATTAGATCCTCTCCTCCGCCATTCTTTACAGCGCCTCCACGAACCATTCCACCCATCGATGCACGTTATTGCGGGCGGTCGAGGCGCGCATCAGGCGCATGCGGCGGCGGCGTTCGGCCTGGTCCATGGTGAAGGCCTGGTAAATGGCATCGGCTGTGCCCTCTTCGTCATACGGATTGACCAGCAGCGCCCACTTGGAAAGCTGGTCGGCCGCCCCGGCGAATTCGCTGAGGATCAGCACGCCGTTGTTGTCCACGGATGCGGCGCAGTACTCTTTGCAGACCAGGTTCATGCCGTCTCGCAGGGGCGTAATCAATGCGATCTCTGACGCACGGTAATGAGCGAGCAGCTGCACCTTATCCAGGCTGCGGAAAATGTAGCTGATCGGCACCCAGCCCGGCTCGCCGAAGGTGGCGTTAATGCGCCCGGTGATGCGATCGAGCTCCTCTTTCAGCACTTGGTATTCATGGACCCTGGTGCGGCTCGGCACTACCACTTGCAGCAGAGTGATTTTACGGCGCAGGTCGGGGTATTTTTCCAGCGCCCGTTCAAATGCCAGGAAGCGTTCGGGCACCCCTTTGGTGTAGTCGAGCCGGTCGACGCCGAGCATCAGCTGCTGATTTTCGAGTTTTTCATGCAGATACCAGGCGGCGTCGGCCACCTCCTGCGTGCGGGCCTCATTGTTGAATGCCGTAAAATCGATACTGATCGGAAAGTGGCCGACCTTGATCCAGCGCTCGTCTTTTTTAAGAAAGGTATGCCGACGCCGGATATCGGCTTCGATCCCGGGAACCATCTCGCGCACGCAACTCACGAAATTGCGCCGGTCGCGCAGGGTCTGGAAGCCGATCATATCGAATTCGAGCAGGGCGGTGAGAATCTCGTTGCGCCAGGGCAGGCGGCGGAAAATGTCAAGAGAGGGGAAGGGAATATGCAGAAAGAAGGCAAGGGTATTCTTGACTCCCAATTCGCGCATATTACGCCCGGCGAGCATGAGCTGATAGTCCTGCACCCAAACGAAATCACCTTCGCTGACATGCTTTGCCGTCATTTCGGCGAAGCGCTGATTGACTTTTTGATAGGCTTCCCAGTTGCTTTTGTCGAAATGGCAGTGGCCGAGCAGATCGTGCAGCAGAGGCCAGAGGGTTTCGTTGGAGAAGCCTTCGTAATATTTTGTGACCTCTTCTTCGCTAAGGGGCACCGTGGCCAGCCCGTACCCCTGCTCGGCGGTGAATTTCTCGATCAGTTCGTCGATGGGCGCCTCCTCGCCGCACCCCGGCCAACCGATCCACAACCCCTGGTGGCGCTTGATCACCGGCGCCATGGCCGTAACCAGGCCACCAGAGCCCGGTGCGATTCCCCAGGTTCCCTCATTCTCACTGATGACTACAGGCAGGCGGTTGGAAACGACGATCAGGCGTCCTTTATCCGTATTCATATCAACAGCACAGCTCCTCAGCGGCAATCCGCAACAGGTGAAACAGTCTCTCCCGCCCCCGCGCGTATTAACCTGGACAGGCTCGGGATTCGCTTGAACAAAGATCCCGTCATAAAAGAGTACCAAACCCTTTATATCGCGCAAGTTTGGCGCCATGCGGAGGGATCTGCCGGGGCGGAATGCGGTTGATTTTTACCTTGACAGGGACGGATCGATTCGCTATATAGTGTTGCCTCATCGCCCAGATAGCTCAGTCGGTAGAGCAGAGGACTGAAAATCCTCGTGTCGGCAGTTCGATTCTGTCTCTGGGCACCAGAAGAAACAAGGGGTTACGGCAGAAGTCGTAACCCCTTTTTCTATTTGCGGAATGCGGCCGGCCATGCAGACCGGCCGTCGCAGGCTGAAAAACCGTGGCCAGGATGAAAATTTTTCTTGATTTATTTATCTTTTTGGCCTGCCATAGTCTCCTGTCATCTGCAATGTGCCATCCCTTCCGGGCAGGGCTTAAAAAATGCTCTCGACTGTTCGCGACAGACTAAAGAGGATTTCCCCCGCTCAAACCCTGATGCTCTATTATGCGGGCGCCATCTTTATCGGCACCCTCCTGCTTGCGACGCCTCTGGCCGCCCAGGGCGAGCCCCTGTCTTTTCTCGATGCGCTGTTTACCGCCACTTCCGCGCAGTGCGTGACCGGCCTGATCGTCGTCGATACCGGCACCCGGCTGAGCCTGTTCGGCCAATCGGTGGTCCTGGTCCTGATCCAGGTCGGGGGCCTGGGCATCATGACCTTTTCGATTTACCTTTTCATCTACCTGCATCTCGGGGTCAGCCTGCGCGGCCGCTGGCTGATTCAAGAGACCCTGCTGCACACGCCGGTCAGTTCCTGGCGCGAGTTGATCAGGGGCGTGGTTTTCATGGCGCTGATCATCGAGGCTGCAGGGGCGCTGCTGCTCAGCTTCGTGTTCGTACCTGAAATGGGCTGGCTCGCCGGCGGATGGTGCGCTCTTTTCCATTCGGTATCTGCCTTCTGCAATGCCGGCTTCTCCCTGTTCAGCGACAGTCTGGTCGGCTATCGCGCCAATCCACTGATCAATGCCACGGTCATGACTCTGATCATCCTGGGGGGAATCGGCTTTCTGGTCATCCGCGAGGTTCTCGAATTTTCTCTCGGGCGCCGCAAAAAAAACGCGCGCATGTCGCTGCATTCCAAGATGGTTCTGATCACCTCGGCTTTTCTCATCCTGTATGGCACCATTTTCATCGGCCTGCTCGAAGCCAACGGCGCGTTGGCCGGCATGTCGCTTTCAGAGGGCTTCTGGACCTCTCTTTTCCAATCGGTCACCGCGCGCACGGCCGGTTTCAACACCATCGATCTTAATACATTCAACGTCGCCACCCTGTTCCTGCTTATTTTTCTGATGTTCATCGGCGCTTCGCCCGGCTCGGCGGGGGGCGGTGTGAAAACAACCAGCCTGGCCCTGTTTTTCTGCGTTCTCTACAACCGGCTCAAGGGGACTCCCCACAACAACCTGTTCCGCCGCACCATTCCCGGCGAAGCCGTCACCAAGGCCCTTGCTCTGGTCATGCTGGCGATCATCCTCATCGGTGCCGCGCTTTTTGCGCTTCTTATCGTGCAGTCACCAACCATAAGTCTGGAGGATCCGCGCGGATTCCTCAGGGTGAGCTTCGAGGCGGTCTCGGCCTTTGCTACCGTTGGACTGAGTCTCGGGACCACCGATCAATTGACGGAGCCCGGAAAGGTGATCGTTATTCTCCTGATGTTCGTCGGCAGGGTGGGGCTGCTGACGGTTGCCTTCGCGATCGCCGGTCGGACCCGCCGCTATCCGCCGCGCTATTCGAAAGAAAACGTCATGATAGGATAAAGGAAGGGTGAAGGGAAAAATCCATGAAAAAACGCTTCTGTACCATCGGACTGGGAAACTTCGGCTTCAATGTCGCCCGGACTCTTTTCGAGGAGGGTCACGAGGTCATCGCCATCGACATCGATCCGGAGCGCGTCCAGCGTATTCAGGATGATTGCAGCTATTCGCTGATCGGCGATGCGGCCAACAAGGATTTTTTGAAAGAGCAGGGTATTGAGGAGATGGATGCGGTTATTGTCTCCACCGGCGAGCGCTCCCACCTCTCGACCCTCATCACGCTCTTTCTCAAAGAACTCAAAATCCCCCGGATTCTGGTCAAGGCTGTGAGCGAGGACCATGGCCGCATCCTGGAACGGGTCGGGGCGACCGATATCATCTTTCCCGAAAAAGACATGGCCATCAAGACGGCTCGCTCTCTCTCGAGCCCCAATGTCCTGGAATATATTCCTTTATCCGAAGACTACTCGATCTCCGAAGCCGCCCCGCCGGACCATTTTATCGGCAAAACACTCATCGATCTCGATCTTCGCAGCAAATTTCAGATCAACGTCGTCGCGATCAAAGATACCCTGACCGATAAGTTCATAGTCGTGCCAAGGCCCGATCATGTGATCAAGGACAGTGATGTTCTTGTGCTGATCGGAGAGACGGAACGCGTGGATAAAGCCCTCAATAAGGAATGACCTGACGGCCTTCCGGCAAATCACCCGCATTTCGCCCTGTCTCCTGCGCCACCTCAACGGGAATCCGGCAAGGGGTTTTCTGGCGCGTCAATTGCAATGCGTATACGCCTTCTTTATATATATTTCGCAATGGAGGGGTATTTTATGGAATTGGAGAGACTGAGAAAAATTTTCCGCTTTTTCGACACCCTTGAGGCGCAGGATTTTGACCATTTCGTCGGATTCTGCCAGCGAAAAGATCTGGAAAAGGGCGTGTGCCTCTGGCAGGAAGGCGATGTGGACAACTTTGCCGCCTTTATCGTCAAAGGACAAATAGGGATCAAAAAACGCACCGAATTCGGCGGACATGTATTCGTTGGAACCTACGGTGCCGGTTCGGTCGTCGGCGAACTCTGCCTGCTTACCCAGAATCCGAGGGGCGTGGCGGCCGAAGCTATCGAGAAGGCTGAAATTCTTATTCTCGAAAGTCAAAAGTTTGAAGAGTTGATCGTCCAGCACCCTCTGCTCGGGCTGAGCCTGCTGCGGCATATCTTCATCGCGACCTCGGCCCGCCTGACCAAATCCTATGAGCGCATCGCCTCGATTTTCTGAACGGATGCAGATTTTTAAGACGAAAAAAAAGAAGGCAGCCCTTCCAAAGGCGACCTTCTTCTTTTCAGTACACCATGAACGATCAGGACACAGCGATGTCCCTGTCTGCCGGTGCCGTCAGCATAGGCGCTTTTGCCGCGATTTTTCCCGCTTTACTGGAATCGACCTTGAAGAAGGCGATGGCCCGCTGCAGGTGTTCGGCCTGACTCGAGAGCTCTTCGGCCGTTGAGGCCATCTCTTCACTGGCTGAAGCGTTCTGCTGAATGACCTGGTCGAGCTGCTGGATCGCCTTGTTCACCTGCTCGGCGCCGGAGTCCTGCTCTCTGGTCGAGGCAGCGATCTCCTGCACAAGCTCGGCGGTGCGCTGAATATCCGGGACCATCTGCGTCAGCATGCCGCCTGCTTTTTCCGCAACCTCAACGCTCGATCCGGAGAGATCACTGATCTCGGCCGCTGCGACCTGGCTGCGCTCGGCCAGTTTGCGTACTTCGGCCGCCACCACCGCAAA
>JAGXHK010000185.1 GCA_024636255.1 Desulfuromonadales bacterium
CAGCGGGTTCTGACCAAGGCCGATGGCGACCGCCGAGAGAATCGGCATGACCATGGCTGAGGTTGCGGTGTTCGAGGTCAGTTCGGTCAGAAAGATGATCAGCGCGGCAACCGCGATGACAAGAACCATAACCGGAGCGTTTTCAAGCAGGCTGACCTGGCTGCCGATCCAGTCGGCCAGTTTGGTCTCCTTGAAACCGGCCGCCATGGAAAGACCGCCGCCGAAGAGGATGAGCACCCCCCAGGGCATTTTGGCCGCCCAGTGCCAGTTCATAACGAATTCGTTTTTCTTCATGTTGATCGGAATGAGAAAGAGGACCAGCGCTCCTGTCATGGCGATGGCGGCATCGGTGACCAGTGCCGGATCGGGAAAGAGGAAGCCAAGCTGCTTGCGGAAAATCCAGGCCAGGGCCGTCAGGCTGAAAACCAGAGCGGTCCAGCGCTCGCCGGTACTCAGGCGCCCCATATCGCGCAGCTCCTGGGTGATCAGATCGCGCCCGCCGGGAACTTTCTTCAGCTTCATGGGATTGGCGACCCGTGTGAGCCAGAGCCAGCAGAGCGGCAGCATCACAACCGCCAGAGGCACACCGACTTTGAGCCAGGCGGCGAAAGTGATCTCATAGTTGTAAGTTTTCTGCAGGTAACCGGCCAGAACTGTATTCGGCGGCGTACCGATCAGGGTGGCGATGCCGCCGATGGAGGCGGCATAAGCAATGCCGAGCATCAGGTTGCGACCGAACGCGAACTGATCGGGAGAGAAATCGATCTCTTTATCGAGCCCCTCCTTCTTGCCCTCTTCCACCACATGGGCGATGATCGCCAATCCGATGGGCATCATCATGACACTGGTCGCGGTATTTGAAACAAAGGCCGACAATGCGCCGGTGGCGATCATGAAGCCGAAAATCAGCCTGCTTGGCGAAAAACCGACAGCCTTGACGATGTTCATCGCGATGCGGCGATGCAGATTCCAGCGCTGCATCGACAACGCGATGATAAAACCTCCCATGAACAGAAAGATCAGATGGCTGGCATAAGGTGCCGTCGCCTGTTTGGTATGCAGAATCCCGAGCAGGGGGAAAAGAGCGATGGGCAGCAGACTTGTGGCGGGAATCGGAATCGATTCACACATCCACCAGGTGGCCATCAGCAAAGCCACCGCGGCCATTCTCTGGGCAGTCGGCTCCATCCCTGCGGGAGTCGGAACCACCAGCATCAGGAGAAAAAGAACCGGCCCGAGAATAAGACCGAATTTCTGCCGGTTCGTGTATCCTTCGGGTTCTCCTTCGTCGACTCCGCCGGGTCCGGATTTGAGGCGCTGGACGTGTTCGGACGGCGCCTCCTCCATCTCGTCGGCCAGATCGACATCGTGTTCACGCCGTCCATTGTCACTGAATTGAAGATTTCCGTGCTTTAGTCGGCCGAGCATGGCTTTCGGGCTGAACAGCACCAAAGCCTTCGTCTCGTCGTGCATCTGCCAGAGGCGATTCCATACGGCTGCGAACATCGTCACATTTCTCCTTTAACGAAAAGATTTTCCGGTCTCCTGCAGAGAAACCGATACGACTTTTCATTGTTCAGCAATTCAAATGCCAAAGGAAGAAGGCCATAGGTTTAGAGACTGCACACGAATCGACAACCCTTTGGTATTTAAAGCAAAATACATCATTTCCAGGGCCTTGATTTAAAATATCGTTATAAAAGCAAGAAATTTTCAATCATCGAAGACTTCACAAAAAGGCTGAATTCGGCCATGCGATTCTGAGATAAAAAGCCGGTTTCCGTATACCCGACGCGGCCGATAAAGGCCGTCAGGGGTCTGGCCAATTTCAGCCACCAAAAAGAAAAGGCGGCCGTATCAGGCCGCCTTCGGATTGCAAAAAACCACCGCGCAGTGAGAGCGGATTTATCCCTCACCGATCAAATCGTACTTTTCCAGCTTATACCGCAGGGTCCCGCGTGGGATATTCAGCAAACGCGAGGTTTTGGCGACATTTCTGCCGGTGACCTGCAGAGCTTTTTCGATCAGCTCTTTTTCAACCTGGTTCACGATCTCCTCAAGAAGAACGCCTTCGGGCGGAATCTCGAACGAAAAAGGCGCCTCCCCGCTCGGCGCCTCTCCCCAGATCTCGCGCGGAAGCATCTCGGGAGTGATCGCTTCGGCGTTGTGCATGATGCAGATCCGCTCGACCACGTTGCGCAGCTCGCGCACATTGCCCGGCCAATGGTAGCGCATCAGCAGATCGAGGGCGGCGCGTGAGATGTCGCGAAACAATTTGTTGAACTCGCCTGCAAAGCGTTTGAGGAAGAAATCGAGCAGCGGCGGTATGTCTTCACGCCGCTCGCGCAGCGGCGGTATGTGAATGGGAAAGACGTTGAGCCGGTAATAGAGATCTTCGCGAAAGGCCTTCTCTTCAATGGCGCTTTTCAGCTCGCGATTGGTGGCGGCGATCACCCGCACATCGATATCTATATTGCGCGTGCCTCCAAGGCGGCGGATTTTCCGATCTTCCAGCACCCGCAGCAATTTGACCTGCAGGTTCAGATCCATCTCGCCGATTTCGTCGAGAAACACAGTCCCGCCGTGCGCTTCCTCGATCAGACCGATCTTGCGGGTCTTGGCATCCGTGAATGCCCCCCGCTCGTGGCCGAAAAGCTCGGTTTCCAGCAGATTAAATGGGAGCGACCCGCAATTGATTTCGATAAAAGGACGGGTGCTGCGCGGCGACATGTTGTGAATGGCGCGCGCGACCAGCTCCTTTCCGGTCCCGCTTTCACCCGTGATCAGAACCGTTGCCGTCTCATGCTTGGCCACCTCCTGCACCTGCCGGTAAACCTGGAGAAGCTGCGGGCTTGTGCCGATCATCCGGGACACGCCCAGCGAGGACTGTCCGTCGCGTCTGAGCTGGCGAACCTCTCGGCGCAGATTCTGTGTTTCCAGGGCAAGGCGCACGATCAGGTGGATGGCATCCGCCTTAAAGGGTTTTTTAATATAGTCGTATGCGCCCATCTTAAGCGCTTCGACAGCGCTTTCCACTGTGCCGTACCCGGTGATGATGATGACCAGCAGATCGGGTTCAATCTCTTTGAGTTCGCGCAGAACGTCCAGTCCGCTCCGGGCGCCGAGATTCAGGTCGAGCAGAACCAGATCGAAATCCTCCTCCCCCACAAGAGCGAGGGCGTCCTCCCCGTTGTCGGTCGAAAGCGTCCGGTAACCATCTTCGCCCAGCACCCGCTCGAGATTCTCCCGGATAAACGCCTCGTCATCGACAATAAGGATTTTTTCCATCAACGGCTCCGCGCGAAAATAGGTGAAAATACGGTTGCATACATGAATACCAGATAGTATGGAAACCAAACCATGAAAGCAACAGGGAAAATAATGAATTTTCGCCACCATTCCAGGGATATGTTGTGATTTAGGGTAATTCGGTTAACGCACCGCCCCCAGGGAGTCGGGCCCGGACAACGGAAAGTAGACAGTGAATAGGGTGCCTTCGGCGGGTCGGCTCTTTACCTCGATGCGGCCGCCATGATCGGATATGATATTATGCGTGATCGCCAGGCCAAGTCCCGTGCCCTCGCCCTTGCTGGTGTAGAACGGTTCGAAGATGAGCGGAATCCGCTCGGCGGGAATCCCCTCGCCGCTATCCTGGATCGCAACGATGACCTGGTCGGCTTCGGTCCGGGCGGTCACGCTCAGGGTTCCACCTTCCGGCATTGCGTCCATGGCGTTGGTGAGCAGGTTGAAAAAAGCCTGCTTGAGCTTGGCTGCATCCATTCCGAAGGCAGGCAGACCCTGTTCCAGCTCTTTGACAAGATGGACGCCGCAGCGCTCGCACTGCTTCTGAATCAGAAGCAGAATGTCATTCAGCACACTCTCGAGATCTCCCTCACGCAGCACGAGCCGGGAGGTCCCGGCGAACGAAAGAAGTTCGGTCACCAATCCTTCGAGACGCTCGATCTCCTGCAGAGCTCGCTGCAATAACTCCTGGTCGGCACGCCTGTCCAGCAGGCGATCATGCATTTCATCGAGAAGAATACTGATCCCGGTCAGAGGATTGCGTATCTCATGGGCCAGGCCAGCAGAGAGACGGCCGAGCGATACCAGCCGTTCCATGCGCGCCATCTGCTCACGCATGTTAACCCGTTCGGTCAGTTCTTCCACGGTCAGAATACGCCCCCAGTTTTTCGGCACATCCAGAGGCAGGAGAGCCAGGCGGAAGGTCAGCGCCTTGCCTAAGCGCTCCATGCGCACATATTGGCTCCACCGCTTGCTGTTCTCGGGCGCAGGGGCCCCGTCAAGAGCCTCTGTCAATTCCGGCCATGCGGCGAGCACCTCTCCCAGAGGTTTTTGCTCGCTTGCATCCGAGATGTTAAGAATTGCGCAGGCCGGACCGTTGATGGAGGTGACTCGAGCGTTCTGATCGAGCGTGAGTATTCCGGTTTCGACATTCTCGAAAATCGTCGCTTTGAAATTGCGCTCGCGCATGATCTCCCTGCGTGAGCGCCGCAAGGCTTCGAGCGAACGCATGAGACGCGCACGACGATGATCGAGCTCACGCGCCATGGCATTGAAGGAATCGGCGAGTTCACCGACCTCGTCTCCCGTGTCAACCTTCACCATGGTTGCGAGATTGCCTCGAGCCATTTCCTTGGTTCCGTCAATCAGACGCAATAAGGGGCTGGTAATGCTGTGAGAGAGACGATAAGCAGACAGACAGATCACAATGACCGTCACCAGGATCAGCAACCAGGTCTGCTGCATGAACGTGGTGACCTCTTGTCGAATGACGGCGGAAGTCGTCAACGCCGGCTGGTGAAAATTTTTGACATCGGCACCGATCGTGATCCCGCCAAAGACCGCTTTACCGGCGCGGTTACTGCCGTTATAAAAGATCGGTGAATAGGCCATTATCTTGCGTGAGCCGCCCACGTTGGTCACATCGACAACTCCGATCTCCCCTTTGAGAACATTGCGGGCGACGACCGGGTAGTTCGGATGCACGAATCCGGCATGCAGCAGGTTGTAAGGGATCAATCCGCGTTTTACCGCCTCTGGGGGTGAATCTGCAGAGTACGGGGGGACCAGGCGCCCTTCCCGATCCAGACCGCGAATATCCCAGTACTTGGGGTGGGTGATGATCCATCCCTCATGATCGAACATGAAGGCATAATTGCCGCTCTGATAGGAGGGAAAGACAACATAGCGCTCGTCGGTCGGCGTAATGTGCTGTGTGAACTCCATGAGATGGCGATGATCAAGGGAGATAACGGCCACCCCCATCAGCGTGCCATCCGCAGCGCGTACCGGCGTCGCGAAGCGTAGGACGCCTTCGTAGCGGGCCCCCTCAACC
>JAGXHK010000186.1 GCA_024636255.1 Desulfuromonadales bacterium
CCTATATGCTCGACCGGGTGCTGCGGGTCTTCGGCCTGCACGGCTGTTCGGCCATGCCCTTCATCGTCTCCGGTGGCATCGCCGGCGGCTGTGCCGTCCCCGGCATCATGGCTACGCGCACCCTGCGCAGCCCCAAAGAGAAGCTGGCCACCCTGCTGACTGCTCCGTTCATGCCGTGCGGCGCCAAACTGCCGGTCTTTCTGCTGCTGGTGGCCGCCTTCTTCGCCGAAAACGAAGCGGCCGTGATGTTCTCCATCACCCTGTTCGCCTGGGTCATGGCCCTGCTCGTCTCGAAGCTGGTGCGCTCGACCATCATCAAGGGCGATTCGACGCCTTTCATCATGGAGCTGCCCCCCTACCGCATGCCGACCCTGCGCGGCGTGCTGATCCACACCTGGGAGCGGGCCTGGTCGTACATCAAGAAGGCCGGTACCATCATCCTGGCGGTCTCTATCATCCTGTGGGCGGCTCTGACCTTCCCCGGCCTGCCCGATGAGGCAGAGACGGGTTTTGACGCGCAGAGCCAGAGCGTCATGGCCACCGTGCAGGGCGAGCAAGAGCGCACGGCGCTGCTGACAGCGATCGAAAATGCCCGCGCCCAGGCCGCTGTCCGGCATTCCCTCGCCGGACGGATCGGCGTCTTTTTCGAGCCGGTCAGCCAGCTGGCAGGATTCGACTGGCGCACCAATATTGCCCTGGTCGGCGGCTTCGCGGCCAAGGAGGTCATCGTCTCCACCTTCGGCACCGCCTATTCCCTCGGCGAAGTCGATCCGGAGGAGGCCGGGCCCCTCTCGGCCAGGCTCGCGGCCGACCCGCTGTGGACCAAGTACACCGCACTTGCCCTGATCGTCTTCGTGCTGCTCTACGCCCCCTGTTTCGTCACGGTGGTGACCATGGCCAAAGAGTCATCCTGGCGCTGGGCGCTGTTTTCCACCGGCTTCAACACCGCGCTCGGCTTCACTATTGCGGTTCTGGTCTATCAGATCGGCAGCGCCCTGGCGTAATGCGCACGCATCGGCAATCTGCTTAACGGGAGAAATCTGTATGAATTTCTGGGATGGCATCATCACCCTGGCGATTGTTCTGGGGGCCGCCTTCTATCTCTACCGCAAGTTCAACAAGTCGCGCACCGGCGAGGGTTGCGGCTGCGCCGGCGGCGGAGGTTGCGGTGGCGCCTCGGACAAGCATCCCTCGTCCGGATGCTGTGGCGGCCGGCACCACTGAGCGGGCTGCCGAGCTCAAATGACCGGGTGAAAAAATTTCGCCGCAGGCGGATCTTGCTTGGGGACAAGGAGAAACATCCTGTCCCCGGGCGGCAGACAGCACGATCGTTTTTTCTGCTATAATTGAAAAGCATATTCACTTTCTTTTCCTGGAGGCTGCCATGTGCATCGCCGTCGTTGGCGGGATGACCCGCCTGAAAGCGCACTATCATCAGGAGGCAGGTAAATTCGGCATCGACCTCAAGCTCTTTAACACTCTGAGTCCGGGGATGGGCGCGAAACTCAAAAACGTCGATGCCGTGGTCCTATTTACCAACAAGGTTTCCCATACCGCACGGCGCGAGGTGGTGCAGGCCGTGCGCAGACACGACATCCCGCTTTACCAGTTTCACTCGTGCGGCCTGTGCACTCTGCGCGACTGCCTGAACTGCCTGAAAAATGGCGAGACGCCTCGCAGTTCTTCATTGCCGTGCCACAAAGGCCAATGATTTAAGTCTCTTCGAGGCTTCTTTAGCACACCATTGTTTTCATTGAGGGACCGCCTCCCACTTTTTCCGGCCGCCGCACAACGGGGCGGCCTTTTTCTCCCGCTCAATTGAAAACAAACATCATTTTCCTATTGACAACAACGACAGTCCCCCCTATTTTCGCTGACAATGGTTTTCAAATGCAGGTCCTGTCGCTGTACCTTGAACTTCACTGCAACCCCCTTGTTCATCGCCGAAGGAGAATAGTGTCATGAAAAAAGATCGTATCGCCCTTCTTGCGCCCATGGCTGTCCTGCTGGTTGCCTTGCTGGCTTTTGCCGCCCCCTCGCTGGCCGCCGAACCCGGAACCAAAAGCGATATCGAAAACCTGCGTGAGCGCATCAAAGCCCTGGAGGCCGAGAAAGCACCGTCGCGCGAACCGTTTTCTCTCGACGCAATCGGCAAGCATCTGAGCCTCGGCGGCCTGATTGAGCTCGAAACCGCCTACAACAAGATCGAAGGCGCCGGCGAGACCAGCGATCTTGTTCTGGCCACCGCCCAGCTCGATGTCATCGTCGAGATTAATGATCATCTCAGCGGTTATATCATCCTGCTGCACGAAGAAGACGAGACGGAGCCGATCGAAGTCGATGAGGCTGCCTTCACCCTGACGCACACCGTCAGCGCTCTGGGCGGGGAGATCGCCTTCACCGGCGGCAAGCTCTACGTACCTTTCGGAGCGTTCAACAGCAACTTCATTACCGATCCTCTGACCCTCGAGCTGGGCGAGACCAACAACACCGCGGGTATTCTCACCTGGGCCGGCGGAATAGCGGAGGTCAACCTGAGCGTCTTCAACGGCGATGTCGAAACCGCAGGCGATAACGACATGATCGATTCCTGGGTCGCGTCGCTGAATATCGCCCCGCTGGAGAACCTGACCTTCGGCGCATCCTGGATCAGCGATCTGGCCGAAAGCGACATCGGCCTGGTCGCCGATGAGGATCTCTATGACGACAGCGTTCCCGGCTACGCAGTCTACCTGAGCGCCAGTCTCGGGGCCTTCACCCTCTTTGGGGAGTATCTGGCCGCCGTCGACGACTTCGATGCCGCCGTGATCGCCGCCGGAGACGACCTGACCGGAGACAAGCCCGCCGCCTGGAACGCCGAGCTGGCCTTTGCGCCCGATGAGCGCTGGCTGCTGGCAGTGAAAGCCGAAGGGGCAGAGGATTTCCAGAATGATCTTACCCGCTACGGCGCCGTCGCCTCGTATGGAATCTTCAGCAACGCCATCGCCGGCCTGGAATACCTCTACGGTGATGAGGACGGCTCCGATGAAGACACGTCCCACACTGTGACCGCGCAGCTGGCCTTCGAATTTTAGAACCAAAAGCCACCGCAAACTGATCGTTCACGAAGCGGCCCCGTGCGGGGCCGCTTTTTTATTTCCCGCCCTTGCCGTCTTGTGCGCTTTGCCACGACCCGCCTTGCTCTATGCCCAATCCTTGTTAAAGTTTTGATCATGGCCACGCAAGCGGCCGGTATGCCGGACACGTTTTGCCTTGAATGAAGTGACTGCAGGGAGGCTTTATGACTACGACCGAACACATTGCACCCTTCCCCGAGGATGGCCGTCGCCGCGTGGTGATCGAAGGCGTCTATCCGGAAATCGACGACGGGCGCTTCGCTGCCAAGCGGGTAAGCGGTGAGCGGATCACGGTGCAGGCCGATATTTTCTGCGACGGCCATGATGATCTGGCCGCCCTGCTTCTCTATCGCCACCAGGACGAGCACCAGTGGCGCAAGGTGCCGATGCAGCATCTGGTCAACGATCGCTGGGAAGCAAATTTCATCCCTGAGGAGATGGGCACCTGGTACTACACCATCGAAGGGCGGGTCGATCACTTCATCACCTGGAAGAAGGATCTCGGCAAACGCTTCACCGCCGGTCAGGACCTGGAGGTGGAGCGCGAGATCGGCGCCCGGCTCATCGAAGAGGCCGCCGAACGCGCCGGCGGCAGCGAGGATGCAGAGCGCCTGCGCAGATGGGCGCATGAGATCCGCACGGCGGCCGATGACCCCCGCGCCCTGAGCCTTGCCAAAGAGGACGAACTCGATTCCCTGATGTCGGTCCATTACCCCCCCCAGCTCTCCACGCATTATGAAAAACAGCTGCCACTGACCGTCGATCGGCCCAGGGCGCTATTTTCCAGCTGGTACGAATTTTTTCCGCGCAGCTGCGGCCCGGCGGATGGGCATGGGACCTTTGCCGATTGCGAAAAGTGGCTGCCCGAAATTGCCCGCATGGGCTTCGATGTCGTTTATCTGCCGCCGATCCATCCCATCGGACGGATCAACCGCAAGGGGAAGAACAACGCCACCGTCGCCGAAGAAGGAGAACCCGGCTCACCCTGGGCCATCGGAGCCGAGGAGGGGGGCCACTACGCGATACATTCCGAATTCGGGACCCTGGAGGATTTCAGACGCTTTATCGCCGGGGCCGCCGAACTCGACATGGAAGTGGCCATGGATATCGCTTTTCAGTGCGCCCCCGATCACCCCTACGTGCGCCAGCACCCCGCCTGGTTTCGCTGGCGCCCCGACGGCACCGTGCAGTATGCGGAGAATCCGCCGAAGAAGTATCAGGACATTATCCCCTTCGATTTCGAAACCGACGACTGGAAGCAGCTCTGGGAGGAACTCAAAGAGATCTTTCTCTACTGGATCGGGCAGGGAGTGAAGATCTTCCGGGTCGACAATCCGCATACCAAAGCCTTCGGATTCTGGGAATACGCCATCGGCGAGATCAAGAAAGAGCACCCTGAAGTCATCTTCCTCGCCGAGGCCTTCACCCGGCCCAAGGTCATGTACCGCCTGGCCAAGCTCGGCTACAGCCAGTCGTACACGTATTTCTCCTGGCGCAACACCAAATGGGAGATGGAGCAGTACATGCGCGAGCTGACCAGCGCGCCGCTGCGCGACATCTTCCGCCCGAATTTCTGGCCGAACACGCCCGACATTCTTCCCGAGGTTCTGCAGTACGGCGGGCGACCCGCTTTTGTGATGCGCTTCATCCTCGCCGCGACCCTCTCGAGCAACTACGGGATATACGGCCCGCCCTATGAGCGCTTCGTCAATGCGGCCATCCCGGGCAAAGAGGAGTATCTCGACTCAGAGAAATACGCGATCAGATCCTGGGACTGGGACGATCCGGACCACATGCGAGAGCTGATCGCCCGGGTCAACCGCATCCGCCGCGAAAACCCGGCACTGCAGACAACCTGGAACATCCACTTCTGCCAGAGCGATAACGACAATCTGCTGTGCTATGTCAAAACCGATGAACTGCGCGAAAACATATTGCTGATCACGGTCAACATGGATCCTTTCAATACGCAGGGCGGCAGCATCCGCCTGCCGCTTGAAGAGCTCGGCGTGCCGCCGGGGCAGCCCTTTTTACTGCACGATCTGCTCGAGGACCAGCGCGAGATATGGCACCGCGAGTGGAACGGACTCGAGCTGGACCCCCACACCGTTCCGGCGCGTATCTGGCGCCTTTATCCGCGCCTGCGCCGAGAGCAGGATTTCGATTATTTCATGTGATCACCGAAAGGTCATTTCCGATGCCGAAAAAAGAAATCATCACCCGCGACGATCCCCAGTGGTACCGGGACGCGGTCATTTATCAGCTGCACATAAAGGCCTTCTGCGATCTCGACGGCAACGGAATCGGCGATTTCCGCGGCCTGATGAGCAAGCTCGACTATCTGCAGAGCCTTGGAATCACGGCGATCTGGCTGCTTCCCTTCTATCCCTCTCCGCTGCGCGACGACGGCTATGACATTGCCGACTACCGCAGCGTCAACCCGGATTACAATACGCTCAAGGATTTCAAGGCATTTCTCAAGGCAGCTCACGACCGCGGGCTGCGTGTGATCACCGAGCTGGTCATGAACCATACCTCGGACCAGCACCCCTGGTTCCAGCGCGCCCGGCGCGCCAAGCCGGGCAGCAGTCACCGCAATTTCTACGTCTGGAGCGACACGCCGGAAAAATACCGCGATGCGCGCATCATCTTTCAGGACTTCGAGAGCAGCAACTGGACCTGGGACCCGGTCGCCAAGGCCTATTACTGGCATCGCTTCTTCCACCACCAGCCGGATCTCAATTTCGAGAGCCCCCAGGTGCAGAAGGCCATGTTCAAGATCCTCGACTTCTGGTTCGACATGGGCGTGGACGGCCTGCGCCTCGATGCCATTCCCTATCTTTATGAGCGCGAGGGGACCAACTGCGAGAACCTTCCGGAAACCCATGCTTTTCTCAAGAAAGTCCGCGAGCACATCGATGGCCGATACGAGGACCGCATGCTGCTCGCAGAGGCGAATCAGTGGCCTGAAGACGCGGTGGAATACTTCGGCGAGGGCGATGAATGCCACATGTCCTTTCACTTTCCCATCATGCCGCGCATGTACATGGGGCTGCAGATGGAGGACCGCTTTCCGCTGGTCGACATTCTGGATCAGACACCGGAGATCCCCGAAAACAATCAGTGGGCAATCTTTCTGCGTAATCATGACGAACTGACGCTGGAGATGGTCACCGATGAAGAGCGCGACTATATGTATCGCACCTACGCCACCGACCCGCGCGCGCGCATCAATCTGGGCATCCGCCGCCGACTGGCGCCGCTGCTGCGCAACAACCGGCGCAAGATCGAGCTGATGAATTTTCTGCTCTTCTCGCTGCCGGGTACGCCGATCATCTATTACGGCGACGAAATCGGCATGGGCGACAACTACTACCTCGGCGACCGTGACGGGGTGCGCACACCGATGCAATGGGGCCCCGACCGCAATGCCGGTTTCTCCTCGGTCAATCCGCAGAAACTTTATCTGCCGGTGATCAGCGACCCCGAGTACCACTACGAGGCGGTTAATGTCGAAAACCAGGAGCGCAATCCCACCTCGCTGCTGTGGTGGATGCGCCGCGTCATCGGCATGCGCAAGCAGTTCAAGGCCTTCGGCCGCGGCAGCCTCGAGATGCTGTTGCCCGATAACCCCAAAGTGCTGGCCTTCATCCGGCGCTTCGAAGATGAGACCATCCTGGTGGTCGTCAATCTTTCGCGCTTTTCTCAGGCCGTACATCTCGATCTCGCGAAATACGCCGGGATGATCCCGGAGGAGGTCTTCAGCCACAATCATTTTCCGGAAATCCGCAAGACCAGATATCTGCTCACTCTGGGAATCCACGACTACTACTGGTTCCGGCTCATCCCCGAGCGCCGGACTCTGCGGCTCGAGGACAAGACGCCGCGCCTGAAGCTGCGCGCCGGGCAAAGCTGGGATCAGATTCTGCAGGGACGCACAGGACAGCGCCTGGTCGAAGAGGTTCTGCCCGACTATCTCGCCCGCTCGCGCTGGTACCGCGCCAAGGCACGCGCCCTGCGAAAGATCAGCTTGCAGGATGTCATCCCCGTGCAAAGCGGCCAGCGCAGGTTCGCCCTGGTTCTGGCCCAGGTGATCTATACCGAGGGCAGCGCCGAAACGTACATGCTGCCGATGACCGCTCTGCCGGCCGCCGAAACGCAGACGCTGCGCGAGCGGACCCCGCAGTCGGTGATCACCTATCTCAAGATCGGTGATGAAGAATATGTGCTCTACGATGCCATCTACGATTCGGCGCTGCGCGAGGCGCTGCTTGCGCTGGTCGGCGGGCGCAAGAAATACAAGGGCGCAAAAGGCGAGCTCACAGGCTATCCCGGCAGTCAGTTCCGCAAGATCAAGGGGCGTGCCGGCGAAGATCTGCCCTCACATGTCCTCAAGGCAGAGCAGAGCAACAGTTCGATCATTTACGGCGACCGCCTTTTCTTCAAGCTCTACCGGATGCTCGAAACCGGGATCAACCCGGATCAGGAAATCACCCGTTTCCTCACCGAGAAGAAAAAGTTCGAACACATTCCGCCTTTCGCCGGCGCTCTCGAGTACCGCCACGATGGCGCCGAACCGATGGCCGCCGGCCTGCTCATGGGGCTGGTCCCCAATC
>JAGXHK010000187.1 GCA_024636255.1 Desulfuromonadales bacterium
AGACGCTCGAGTGCTTCCGGGCCGCCCATGGCCGCGACCTGCTCCTGCACCACGCCCATGTCAATGCGCCCATGGGCCGGCATCGGCAGAACCAGAGCGACTGCCAGCACACACCACAAGATGCTGTCGGTGAACAATTTTCTTCGGTCCATGGCACCGCTTCGCGAAAAAAATTAAAAATAGGGAATTCTAATTTCTAAAATAAATTACTTTTAATTTTTTTTCAATAAAGATTTATTTTTTTGCGTGAGCCTTGTCGGCAGCAACCCCTCCTCCCCCCTGAACGCAAAGAGCCCGCACCGGAATCGGTGCGGGCTCTTTCCTCACTGAGGAGCGAATTATGATGGCGTCGCAAAAAGTCCGTCCTACGGCGTTACTGCGTTTTTTTCTGAACCTCGACATACCTGATGTATGCCTTCGCCCCTGAAAAAACACCAGGCCTTGTAGGAGAAAATTCCCTCTCGCGTTGAAATGGGGTTGAGCGAAAAAATGACTCACCCTGACAGATGGATTCCACATATAATGGGCGCTCAGATGATCTCTTTGCAGAGGCGCGACAGCACCGATGAATAATCCCCGAAGCCTGCTCATTGCAGCCAACCGCGCCGAATTCGGCGCCGATTACGCCAGACTGACCTTTCCGAGCGAAGTCGCCGCAGCCGATGCCAGCCGCCTCCGGCAGGATCTGCTCGAGCGTATTGCGGGCCGCTCCGAAACCGGCTGCAAAGGGACCAAACTCGGCATGCAACGGCTCAGCCCCGGGTGCCGCAAGTGCGTTGAGGGGAGCTGGTCGTGCCTGTTTCTTACCGACCGCTGCAACGTGCGCTGCTTTTACTGCCCCGCGCCACAGGAGGAGGACGGCGTTCCCACAACCAATAGCGTCCCCTTCGAGCGGCCGCAGGATTACGTCGATTATCTCGAGCGCTTCGGCTTTACCGGAACAAGCATCAGCGGTGGCGAGCCGCTGCTCTTTCCGGCACGCACCATCGGTTTTCTCAGCGCCATCAAAGAGAGGTTCGGCAATGCCGTCCACACCTGGCTCTACACCAATGGCACACGTCTCGATGCGCAGATGGTCTCGCGCCTGAGCGATGCCGGACTCGATGAGATCCGTTTCGATATCGGCGCCATCGACTATCGCCTCGACAAAGCGGCCCTTGCGGTAGAGCGGATCCCCTGCGTCACCGTGGAAATTCCTGCGGTTCCGGAGGAAAAAGAGCGGCTCAGGGCAAAGCTCGTGGAAATGCACGATCTCGGCATCAACCATCTCAACCTGCACCAGCTGCGCCTGACCCGACACAACCTGCCGCATTTTTTACAGCGTCCCTATACCTACCTGCACGGCAAGCGGATCACCGTTCTCGAATCGGAACTGACCGCGCTCGAATTGATCGCCCATACCCTGGAGGCGCGAATCGACCTGCCGGTCAACTACTGCTCTTTTGTCTACAAGAACCGTTTTCAGGGCCAGGCCGCGCGTGCCCGCAACGGCACTCTGGTCGCCAGTGCATGGGAAGATCTGACCGAAAACGGCTATCTGCGAAGCCTGACCCTGCTCGGCCATCGCGACGATATCGCGCGGCAGGCCGAGATATTCGGCCATGGCGCAGAGGGGCGGCAAACCTGGTCTCTGAACAGCGCCAGAGACGGCCTGAGCTTCTCCGCCGATCTCTGGCCCCGGGTCGAATTCGCGCCATTTCGCCTGCGCCTCGCCTATGCGGAAGTCGTCCAGCGCCCGGCGGTCACCTACCGTCACCCCTTTACCGAAGTCAAGCTTCCCTCCGGGCGCAAGGTCGTGCTGGAGCGGCTGAAATCCTCTGCTGACGCCGAACTGACCGGGGAGCAGATCCACCTTTTCGCGCAGCGCTATCTGGACGGCGGGGCTTCGCCCCTGCCCGAAACCCCTCCCTGGGATGAAATTGAGCGCTGCGAAACGGTTCCGGCCGGACTGCAGGAATATTTCTAAAGCCGTCCGAGGTCCACCCTCAAAAAACCACCGGATGCGCCTCCCGGGACGCAAAAAGGCCGCCCGGCAGGGGCGGTCTTTTTGCTGTGGAAAGGGACAAACGGCGCCTTTTTATCGCGCCAGTTTGCGGTACTTGATGCGATGCGGCTGTTCGGCAGCCGCCCCCATCCGTTTCTTGTAGTCGGCTTCATACTCCGAGTAGTTGCCGTCGAAGTAAACCACCTGGCTCTCGCCCTCGAACGCCAGGATATGGGTGGCGATGCGGTCGAGAAAATAACGGTCATGGCTGATGACCACGGCGCAGCCGGCGAAATTCTCAAGAGCTTCCTCGAGGGCGCGCATGGTGTTGACATCCAGATCGTTGGTCGGCTCATCGAGCAGCACGACGTTGCCCCCCTCCTTGAGCATCCGTGCAAGATGTACGCGGTTGCGCTCGCCGCCCGAGAGCATGCTCACCTTCTTCTGCTGATCGGCGCCGGAGAAATTGAAACGCGCCACATAGCCGCGCGAATTGACCTGCATGCGACCGAGCTGCAGGGTCTCCTCGCCGTCAGTGATCACCTGCCAGATGGTCTTCTCCGGATCGAGGGCGCGGCTCTGGTCCACATAAGCGAGCCGAACCGTATCGCCGATCCGGAAACTCCCTTCGTCCGGCTGCTCCTGTCCGGTAATCAGGCGGAACAGAGTCGTCTTGCCGGCGCCGTTGGGGCCGATCACCCCGACGATGCCGCCCGGGGGCAGACCAAAGGACAGCCCTTCGAAAAGCAGCTGGTCGCCGAACGCCTTGCTGACCTTGTCGGCCTCGATGACCACGTCGCCAAGGCGCGGTCCGGGGGGAATATAAAGTTCCAGTTCGCGGGCGCGCTGATCATCTTCCTGGCTGAGAAGCTTCTCGTAGGCGGAGATACGCGCTTTGCTTTTGGCGTGGCGCGCTTTCGGGGTCATGCGGATCCACTCGAGCTCGCGCCGGAGAGTTTTCTGGCGATCGCTTTCGGTCTTCTCCTCGCGGCGCAGGCGTTCCTCTTTCTGCTCCAGCCAGGAAGAATAATTGCCTTTCCAGGGGATCCCCTCACCGCGGTCGAGTTCGAGGATCCACCCGGCGGCGTTGTCGAGAAAGTAGCGGTCGTGGGTCACGGCGATGACCGTCCCCTCGTAGCGCTGCAGATGCTGCTCGAGCCAGGCAACCGTTTCGGCATCGAGATGATTGGTCGGCTCGTCGAGCAGAAGGATGTCGGGTTTCTGCAGCAGCAGCCGGCACAGGGCGACACGCCGTTTTTCGCCCCCGGAGAGCACCTTGACCGGGGAATCGCCGGGCGGACAGCGCAGAGCGTCCATCGCCATCTCGAGGCGGGCGTCGAGGTCCCAGGCATCAAGCGCGTCCAGTTTTTCCTGCACCTCGCCCTGGCGCTCGATCAGCCGGTTCATTTCATCATCGCTCATCGGTTCGGCGAATTTCATGTTGATCTGCTCGAATTCCTGAAGGAAATCGACAGTCTCCTGGACCCCTTCCTCCACGATCTGCTTGACCGTCTTTTCCTCATCGAGCTGCGGCTCCTGCTCGAGGTAACCGACCGTATACCCCGGCGAGAGCGCGGCCTCGCCGACAAAATCCGGGTCGACTCCGGCCATGATGCGCAGCAGGCTGCTCTTGCCCGAGCCGTTCAGCCCGAGCACACCGATCTTCGCTCCGTAGAAATACGAGAGAGAAATGTTTTTGAGAACCGGCTTTTTGTCGTAGAATTTACCGACCCGCATCATTGAATAGATGATCTTGTTTCCGTCATTGCTCATGGTATACTGGAGCCTCCATTCGGCATCTGCCGCCGGCAAGCACCACAAAAAGGTGTTGCGCAGAATGCGGCATTTTGTTAACATCTGTTTATAAAGAAATCCGGTCTTTGATATCTCTGGGGTGCCCGATAACTGCAGTTGAATCACTCGCCAGTATTTAACAAACCCGTGCCTCGGGTGAAGTCGTGGTGTGCAGGCCCGCATTCGAGCGGGAAGCCTGAAGCGACTTCCAGAGGCCGTCCTTAGTTGTCAAGGGCGAGAATTTCCCACGCAGGGTCGACATCCTGGAGAGACAAAAGAAAGCGCGCCTTCCACACGGAGGGTGCGCTTTTTTATTCGGTTCTCAACTCCTGAACAAGGCCAGCAGCGGCAGCAGCACAAACCCGGCTGCCATCACCAGAAAACAGACCAGGTTGAACCAGGCAAGCGCCGCAGAGCGCTTGCGCGCAACGTATTCCTTGTGCGTCCAGAGCAGAAAGAAATCAGTTGCGGGGATAAAGTCCCACTCCGGGTCGGGTTCGATGTCGCGCTGCTTGAGGCGGCGGACCGCCACGATCATCCAGACCATGGACACGGCGAAGAGGACCAGGGAGACCTGCGTGAACATATCGATGATCAAAACCAGGCTCCTGAGCATGTTTTTTTTCGCCCTCCGTCGGCAAATGGACGCTTTGCAGGTTGGATGAAAACCCCGTTACTCTAACAGAAACGATCCTTTCGTAAAAGAGCATCCGCTCTGCCTCGCCACCTCTCCTCTGTTTGACACTCACCTGAACGGGTTTATTCTTTCAGGAAAGGAGGCGGATGATGTCCAGACATCTGGTCCTGGTCGGCGGCGGACACGCTCATCTGCCGGTTCTTCTCGCGGCGGATGATTTCATCAAGCAGGGGCACCGGGTGACCCTCGTCTCTCCGGCTCCGCACCACTATTATTCGGGTATGGGGCCCGGCCTGCTGGGCGGCTTCTATAAAGCTCAGCAGGCGCGCTTCGATGTGCGCAGGATGGTCACGCAGCGCGGCGGGATTTTCCTTGAAGACCGGGTAGAGTGGATAGAGGCACCGAAGCGCACGCTTTTTCTTGCCAGCGGACGCAGCCTCACCTACGACATCGCCTCCTTCAACATCGGCAGTTCCGTGCCGAGCGGCCCCTTCGATTTCGAGCGGCCGGAACAGATTCCCGTCAAACCGATCGAAAATCTTCTCGCAGCGCGGCGCCTCATCCTCGAGCGACTCCCCGAACCTCTCAACCTGCTGGTCATTGGCGGCGGTCCGGCCGGCGTCGAAATTGCCGGCAATCTGCACCGCGTCGTGTCCCAGCACGGCGCCGGCGCAGAAATCACCCTGGTCACCGGACGCCGCGTTCTCCCCGATGCCCACGAGCGGGTGCGCAGTCTGGCCATGGAGTCTCTGCAGGAGCGCGGCGTGCGGATCCGCGAAGGGGTGCGCATCGAAGGTCTCGATCAGAGCGTGGCGCGCCTCTCGGACAGCAAAACGCTCTCGTTCGATCTCGCGTTTGTCGCGGCCGTGGTGACTCCGTCGCCCGTTTTCGCCGATTCGCACCTGCCGAGCGCCGCCGACGGCGGTCTGCGCGTCAATGCGCATCTGCAGAGCGTGACCTTTCCCGATCTCTTCGGTGCCGGCGACTGCATTCACTTCGATCCGCAGCCCCTGGCCAGAGTCGGCGTGCATGCGGTGCGGCAAAGCGAAGTGCTTTTGCATAACCTGCGCGCGGCTCTCGACGGTTCCGCTTTTGAAGTCTACCGACCTGCGCGCGGCTATATGCTGATCCTCAATATGGGCGATGGGACCGGTGTTCTTGCCAAAGGCGCGCTCTCCTTCGGCGGAAAACGCGCTTTTGACCTCAAAGACTACATTGACAGACGCTTCATGCGGCGGTTCCAGGGTTCGAGCGATCACGAGCACACCGGCTCCGGGAAGGCTTCCGAGAGAGGATAGAGAGATGGGCGTCCGCGATTTTTTCCGGCCGGTGAAAACCATGACGGCCGAGGAGGTCAGGCATTTTCTGTTCGAGCACGACCCTGAGGATTTTCACCTGATCGATGTGCGCCAACCGGCCGAATACCTGTGCGGACACCTGCCCGGGGCCTGGCTCGTCCCTCTTGATCAGCTCGAAGAAAAGACCGCGCAGGCCGATCCGGACAAGCCGGCGATCACCTACTGCGCCGCCGGTGCCCGCAGCCGTGCCGCCGCATCGATTCTGCACCGCCTTGGATTTCGCGAAATCTACAGTATGGAGGGCGGCATCCGGGCCTGGCATGGCGCGGTGGCCGAAGGCGAGCCCGAAGCCGGGCGGCCATGGTTCACGCCGGCACATACAGCACAGGAGTATATCGCCCTGGCCTGGCTTCTCGAAGAGGGAACGCGCTGCTTCTACGCATGCATCGCCGAGCGCCTCGACGATCTGGCGCAGAAAAGCTTCTATCGGCAGATGGCAGCGGCGGAAGAAGATCACCGCGCGGCTCTGCGCTCTCTTTATCAGGATCTGACCGGGGCCCCGCCCGGTCCGCGCTTCCCTTACGACCAGCTCGCCGGCCGAGCGGAGGAAAGGCGGCTCGAAGGCGGCGTACTCCTGGCCGAGGCTCTGGAATGGAGCCGCGAGAAGACGGCGGCCGAGATCCTGCAATACGCCATCGGCATGGAGGCCAACGCCTACGACCGCTACATGCTGCTGCTGCACGAGACGGATCTGGAGAGCGCGCGGGATGTCTTTCATCTGCTGGCTGAGGAGGAACGGGACCATCTTCGCACCCTCACCCGCCACCTTGACCGCCTTCTCTGAACCGGCAACCGGCGTGTGTTTCAACTCAGATGGTATTGGCGTATGTGGGCGATCAGTTTTTCGCTGTGCACGGCAGGAAACAGCCAGTCGGCAGGGATATCGGCCTCCAGCTCTGTTACCCGCTGTCGATTGTAGTCGTCGGCGAGCAGCTCCATCCGCTTGACAAAGCAGGTCGCCTCGGGGCCGCCGTGAAAGATGATCTCGAATCCGGCCCGCCGGCAGAAGGCGTTGACCACCGCAGCCTCTGCGCCCAGCCGGCTCAGATCGATATTCTCAACTGTGACCGCACTGCCGGGGAAGTGGGATTTCCCCCAGGCGATAAGCCGGCTCAGCATGTAACTGCCGAGGCCGAAGGCGCGCAAAGGCGCATCGAGGATCAATCCGCCGGAAGGCGGACCGAACCGGCACTTGCCCAGGCTGCGATCCGCCAGCAGGAAGAAGCGGTTGCTGCGCCCGTACTCGATCGGCGTCCCCTGCGGGGTCTTCGGTGAAACATTGCTTTCATCGAAAAAGAGCAGGGGCAGCAGTGTCGCGGTCAGGCATTCGAGTTCGGGGAACAGCTCCAGGTGCAGTTTTTTGGTGAGCACCAGGGCGAAGAGGTGACGGCCGGGCTGCTGCCATTGGCTGCCGCGCACCAGAACGGCGCGATCTGCGGGCACCTGATCGGCAGCCTGACCGAAGTGCGCAAGTTGCATATCGAATTTCATAAAAATCCCCCCATCGACAATTGATTCCTCGAATTCAGGCGCCTATTGTGCCCGGTCCGCTCGTGCAAGGCAAAATAATTTCCCGGTGCCGTGTGGAAAATACGCGAGAGCGCACCCGGTGCGGATAATTTTCGGACGAGGAACATGCGATGGGGAAGAAAACTCTCCGCCGAGAATCGGCGGAGAGCCGCAATCAGATCACTTATTGACGACGAAGGTGACCTTGGCGTTCAGCCGGTATCGCACGATCTGGTTGTTCTCCACCAGGGCCTGGAACTCCTTGATATAGATGTGCTTGATATCCTGCACGGATTTTGATGCCTCCTTCAATGCGGACTCGGTGGCATCTTCGATGCTGCTGCCTTCGGCCAGAATTTCGATCACTTTTGCAACGGACATAACGAGCCTCCCTTTTTTAAGTTCACACGATGCACTTTCTCTTGAGTTTCAGGAATAACACACATCCCCGTAGCATCAAGGTCGACCCTGTAGATTCCCTGCAACGCTGCAATATTCTTCGCTTTATAATTTCTCGGCGGTTTTTCTGAAACGGGGCCATTCGCCGCAGCCTGCAGAAGAGCGCCCGCTCTCTGTGAATTGTTCATCGGCCTTTTTCTGCTAGCCTTTTCAGAACAAGGAGGTGTCTTCACCACTCCCGGGGCAGGACGTCCCCTCCAGCAATGAGACGATACGTGGAGCCCTGCGTGAAAAATATCTTTATTCTCGGACTCGATGCATTCAACCGCGAGACCCTGCGAGGGATCTCCGATCCTGATGCCTATCGTATTCACGGCCTGCTCGATTATGACCGGACCGAGGGGGCGGAGGATTTCCGCGTCGCCGAATTGATGACGCAGGCGCGCCGTATCCTCGATGAATTTCCCGACAGGATCGACGCCATACTCGGATTTCTCGATTTCCCGGTCAGCCTGATGCAACCGCTGCTGTGCCGCGAGCGCGGACTGCGGGCGCCGTCGCTTGAGAGCGTACTTAAGTGCGAGCACAAGTACTGGTCCCGCCTCGAGCAACAGAGGGTGATTCCCGAGTGCGTTCCGCGCTTCGCACGCTTCGACCCCTTTGCGGAGGATCCCCTTGCACAGATCGATCTGCCCTTCCCCTTCTGGGTCAAGCCGATCAAATCCTTTGAAAGCTATCTTGGTTTCCGCATCGGCAACAAACGCGAATTCTCGCGTGCCATCAAAAAAATCCGCGCCGAAGTCGGGCGTTTCGCCGAACCGTTTAATTATTTCCTCGAATGCGCCGAGCTGCCAGAAGAGATCGCCTCTGCAGAGTCCGGCTTCTGCCTGGCCGAGCAGATCATCGGCGGGCGGCAATGCACGGTAGAGGGATGGATGCGTAACAGCCAGGTGGTGGTTTGCGGTGTGGCCGACTCGATCCGTTTTCCGCGGATTTCCTCCTTTCAGCGCTACCAATACCCCTCGCGCCTGCCGCGCCGGGTGCAGGAGCGCATGGCCGAGTACACCCGGCAGGTTATCTCCCATATCGGCCTGAGCGATACGGCCTTTAATGTCGAATTCTTCTGGGAGCCGAAGACCGATGCCATCCGCCTTCTCGAGATCAATCCGCGCATGGCGGAAGAACATGCCGATCTCTACCAGAAGGTCGATGGCCGGCCCAACCACCAGATCGCACTCGATCTGGCCCTCGGGCGCGACCCCGACTGGCTGAGCCGCAAGGGCGCGTACCGGGCGGCGGGCAAATTCTTCCTGCGCCGCTTTCGCGACGGGGTGGTTAAGCGGGTCCCGGAGCCCGAGGAGTTGGCGCAGGTGGAGAAGATTTTTCCCGGAACTCGGATCATGATTTACATCAAAAAGGGCGAGCGCCTCTCGGCCAGGGTTCATCAGGACAGCTACAGCTACAAGATCGGCTGCATCTTCCTGGGGGCGGACAGCCAAGCTAAGCTGCTGGCCCGCCATCTCGAAATCGTTCGCCGCCTGCCCCTCGAAATCAGCGCCGACTGAAGAAGGAGCACGACCCCGTGAAGTTTATCGAAGCCTTTCCCTACCCGGTCAAAAGCACTGAAAACGTCTGGATCCCCATGGAGGATGGCACCCGGCTGGCTGTCTCTTATACACATCTGACGCTGCCGACGATATG
>JAGXHK010000021.1 GCA_024636255.1 Desulfuromonadales bacterium
CGTGGGCTCGGAGATGTGTATAAGAGACAGGTGCAGGGTGAGTGCGGTAATTGTTCGCCACCATTCCCCGCGCTGAATCAGAAAGGCATCGGCGTTGCCGTGTTTCAGCCAATTGATCTGTTCGTACTCGAAAAGACCGAGCTCGAGGCGCGTCAGGCTGTGGAAGAGGGCAAGCAGCACGAGGATCGAGACCGTTCCCCAGGTGTTGTCTGCAAGCGCGGGCGCACTCTGGGCGGGGGGCGGCCAGTTGCGGTTCTTCTCTTCATAGAGCCGCAGTTCATGTCGGGCGCGGGACAGCTCGGCGGGAGGGATCAGAAGAGTCCATCCTTCTTCCTGCCGCCTGCATTCATGGGGCACGCCTCTTGCTCTGAGAACAAGCGTCCAGGCGCGCAGGTTCTGCTCCGAAAGCCGGCCCTGCAGATTCGGCGAGACCTGCGAGGGGCTGAGTCTCTTCCAGTCCGTCTGCTCGAGTTCAGGCGCATCCTGAATTTCATTTATGAGCGATGTCTCTGTCGCCGGGGTTCGCGGATGTTCTTGCATATCCCTATCTTAATCCGCAAAGCGGTATTCTGGCGAAGTAAATTTCTTTTTTTCTGCTTTCCGTGCTGTTAGTATGCGCGAAGTTATACTGCCATTTTACCTCGCAGACGGTCGTGATGAGATTTCTCGAAAACGCCTCAATAAAGCAGAAGCTCGTCTATATGGTCATGATCACCAGCATCCTCGTGCTGGCGCTCACCTCCACCGCCTTCATCGTCATCGAAATTGTTACGTACCGTCAGACCATGGTCGACAAAGCCTCATCACTGGTCCAGGTCCTCGGCGCCAACGCCAAAGTCGCTCTGGCTTTCCGGAACAAATTGGAGGTTGATGATATCCTTTCTTCTCTGGCCGCGGAACCGAATATCCAGGCCGCCTACATTTTTGACGAAAAAGATAGACCGTACGCACAGTACGTCAACCGTCGACGGCAAAGCGGCACTCAGCATTTCCCGCCTGAATTGGAAGCGCGCATGATCGATGCTGTTCAGAACGGCCGAAAAGAGCATTTCTTCACCGCCAGGAATCTGGTTCTGCTCAGCCCGGTTTTTCTCGACGGCCGCAAACTCGGCACGATCTATCTGCAGTCTGATCTGGGGGTGCTCTACCGCCGGCTGCGCTGGTTCGCGATCGCTGGCTGTGCCGTGTTCGGCCTCTCCGTGATGATTGCCTATTTTCTCTCATCGCGGCTGCAGCAGCTGATATCCCGGCCGATTCATCATCTGGTCGAGAAGATGTCCCTGGTCTCGACGCAAAAGATTTTCAGCGTGCGGGCCGAAAAGGTCGCCTCCGACGAGGTCGGCGTACTGGTCGACGGCTTCAACGATATGCTCTCACAACTTGAGCTGCGTGACCGCGAACTGGAGAAGCACCGGCGCACGCTGGCCGACCTGGTGCGCCAGCGCACCGCCGAGCTGCAACACGCCAATGACGAGTTGAGCCACACCGTACTGGCCCTTGAGAATGCCAAAGAGGCTGCCGAAGCCGCCAATCAGGCAAAATCCCAATTTCTGGCCAATATGAGTCATGAAATTCGCACCCCGATGATCGGCGTGCTCGGCATGACCGAACTTCTTTTCAATACCAAACTTGACGATCGTCAGCGCAGCCTTGCCGATACCGTGTACAGCTCCGGGGAGGCTTTGCTCGACATCATCAACGACATCCTTGATTTTTCGAAAATAGAGGCCGGCAAGCTCGAACTCGAGATCGTCGATTTCGATATGCGCAAAACGATCGAAGAGGCGATCGATCTGCTTGCGGAAAAAGCTTTCACCAAAGGTCTTGAACTCACCTGCCTGATTGCTCCTGGAATGCCGGTCTTTTTGCGCGGCGATCCTGGCCGCTTCCGGCAGATCGTCCTTAATCTGGTCGGCAACGCCATCAAATTCACCCCAGGGGGCGAGGTGGTGGTCCGTCTGTCCTGCATCGAAGAGCGCGGCAAGGATGTCCGGCTTCTGCTTGCCGTCCAAGACACAGGGATCGGCCTGAGCCAAGAGGCGAAAGAGCGCATCTTTGAATCGTTTACGCAGGCCGATAGCAGCACCAATCGCCATTTCGGCGGCACCGGGCTGGGACTCACGATCGTTCGTCAGCTGGTCGATCTGATGGGGGGAAAGATCTCGATCGACAGCGAACTCAATCGCGGATCAACGTTTTCCATCGACGTCTTACTTGAAAAGCAGGCGGTCTCTCCCGCCGCCTGGCAAGACATCCCTCCGGCGCTGCGACAAAAGCGCATTCTGGTTGTTGAGGACAGCCCTGCCGCGGCACAGAACCTTGTCGGCCATTTCTCCTATATGGGGCTCGATGTTAGCGTGGCGCATACCGGGGGCGATGCGATTACCGCCCTCGAACAGGGGGCCGGCGAAGGGCGACCCTTTGCCTTTGTTTTTGTCGATGCCACCTTGCCGGATGGCGATGGCATTGCGGTTATGAAGCGGATCGAAAAGCATTTCGCAGGCGCCGGAGCGCGCATCGTTCTGATGTCTCCGCACCATCTCTGCGGCGCGGAGGGGGGGGGGCGCCCGGATGGCAATCAGGTCCTGTACAAACCGGTGCGCGCTTCGCTTCTGCCAGAGGTGCTGCTTAAAGGGCTGCAGGACCCGGGTGAAAAGAAGCCTGCCTCTGCCTCTGTTTCGGCAACTTCCGCCGGGAAAGACCGGTCCGCCAAAGCCCGCATTCTGCTGGCCGAAGATAATCCCACCACCCAGCGCCTGATCCAGATTCTGCTCGAGGGTCGCGGCTTGCAGGTCAGCATCGTCGGTACGGGGAGCGCAGCCGTAAAAGCCGCGCAGCAGGATGGCGCCTTCGATCTGATCCTCATGGATTGCCAGATGCCGGGGATGGACGGGTTCGAGGCGACCAGAAACCTGCGGGAAGAGGGGAGCAGCCTGCCCATCGTCGCCCTGACGGCACATGCCCAGCGGAGCGACCTTGAGCGCTGCCTTGCGGCGGGGATGAACGATTATTTGCGTAAGCCTTTTAAACAGAGCGATCTTTTGCAGATGCTTGAAAAATGGCTTGATCCTCCAATCCAGATCTCTCTTTAGGATTCTGTCTCAGCCGATGTCCGCGCGATTTTTCATCTCGATCTCAGGTGCTTTTATCCTCCTGTCCCTGGCGCTGGCGGCCTACTTTTCCGGCGGCCGGGGGCATGACGGCCCCCCTTCACCTTTGCACCTGGAGTCCTTTACCCCCGCACAGGCCCGCCCTGGCGAGGAGTTCACCGCAGCGATCAAGGGTATGGGGTTCTCGCCCGGCATGCGCGTTGCCCTTTCTTACGATTTCGGCAACAGCCATGCCCTGATCGGCCGAGCTTCTTCTTTTGGGCGCCTGGAGAATCTGCACGTCTCAGGTGATTACCTGTTTGCTGTCGGCAACCCTCGCGGGCTGCTTGTCTATGACGTAAAGCGGCCCGACACTCCAGAATGGGTCGCATCTCTTCCTCTCGGGGAAAAGACCTATGATCTTGCCCTTCACGAGGGGCTTGCCTATGTTCTCAGCGTCAAGGGCGGCCTGCAGATTGTCGATATCAGCAGCCCCCGGCAGCCATCGCTCCTGTCGTCATTCCGCCCGCAGGCCCAGTGCTGGGGCATCGCCCTGGCCGGCCGCAGAGCCTATCTGGCGTGCGGCAAATGGGGTCTGCAGATTCTCGATGTCGGCGACCCGAGCCGCCCCGAACTGCTCGGCGCCGTGGATACCCCCGGCTTTGCCTGGAGCGTCTCTGTCGGCGAGGGGGTTGCCTACGTGGCCGACGGGACAGGTGGGGTGCAGATCGTGGATATCGCCGACCCGATACGCCCCGCGATCGCCGCCTCGCTCACAAGCGTCGGAAATGCGCACGGCATCGCATTTAGTGAAGGACGCCTCTACGTCAAGGATTTTCAGAACAGTGAACTCCATCTGTACGATCTCAGCCGGCCGCGCTCCCCTCGGCGGCTGTCTTCTCTCAAGAACCTTCCCGGCAAAAGGATCCGAGTATCCGGATCGAGGATCTATCTGAGCGCCCTTCACGAAGGAGTGGTGGTGATCGACGCGAGTCGGCCGCGACATCCTGCCCGCATCGGAACCCTCGATACGGATGGCAGTGTCCGGGCTCTGGATATCGTGGCGCAAATGGCCTACGTGGCCGATGGCGATCAGGGGGTCAAGATTCTCGATCTTGCAGAAGCCGCACCGCGGAATTTCCCTCTCCTGTTGGAAGTGGAGGGCGACATCGAGGGTCTCGGCTATGATGACGGCCTGCTATATTCGGCAGCCTATTCAGCGAACCTGCAGGTCTTTTCCCTCGATCCGGAAAAAGCCGCTCTGGTCCATGAAGTCGAGGCGGGCTGGAGAGCTGAAGATGTCGCGGTGCGCGGCCGTGAGGCGTTTTTTGCCGCAGGGGAAGGCGGGTTGATCGCCGTCGATCTGAATCAGCGAGAGACGGTTTACAGGCTCGCTCTGCCCGAACCGGTCGACCGCGTCATCGTGGTGGGCGATCTCGCGGTTTTGCGGGGCGCTGCAGAAGCCGTCTATCTGGTGGATATTTCCAGCCTGCGCCGGCCAAAGCTGGTCGGGCGCTTTGCCGATGCCGGCGATTCGCATGCACTTGCCGCAAGTGCCAGTCACCTGTTTCTTACCGATGTCTACCGGGGTCTGCTGGTCGTCGATATCACCGCTCCGCAGGCGCCCCGTCTGGTCGCCAGCGTGCCCGTGAGGCCTGGAATACGCGTCCTGGCGGTGCAGGGAGATGACCTGTATGTCGGTGGGGACGCAGGGCTGCAGGTTTTCGACATCGTGGACCCTCTGCGCCCCGAACTGAAATATCAGCGCGAATTTTCCCGCTCGGTCAAAAAGATCCAGGTTGCGGCGGATTCGCAACAGGCTTTTTTCGCCACGTCAGAAACGCTGTATGTCCAGACCCGAGGCTCGGCCCCCAGGATTGTGGCGGAGGTTTCTCTGCCGTCAACACTGACAGCTTTGATACTGGAAAAAAACAGTTTGGGAGTGCTGATGAAGTCCCCTGATACCTTTCATCTCTACCGATATTCGGAGGCAGCGTTGACCCGGATCGCCGACCAGGAGGTGAGTGCATCCATGGAAGGCGGCGCATGGATGGAGGGGGCTTTGCTGATGCATGGTAATGAGGGAAACGTCTTTTATTGGGAGCATGCCGGGGCAGAATCCGCACCTGTTTCGCTCGAGCTTCCTGGAATGGGACTGATTACGATCAAATTTTTTGCTTTGTCGGGCCAGCGCGTTTATGTCGTCGACAGTGGAAACGTTCTGCATGTTTTCAACAAAAGCCCGCGCAGCGGATTGGCCAGGCTGGGGAGGCTGGCCTTGCCAAACAATGTGATGTCACTGGCAACTCGCGAGAACCTGCTGTATCTTGGATCTCCCGAAGCGATTCTCATTGTCGACGCGCGCGATCCGGAAAAGATGCACCAGGTCGGCGAAATCCCCGTCACGGGAAAGGTCGCCGGAATCTCCGTTCAGCCAGAGTGGACCGCCATTGCCGCAGGCACGGGGGGGCTGCAGTTCTTCGATACGCGCAATCCTCTGGCCCCCCGGTTCATGGCACGTCTTGAACGTCCGTGGCCGAAAGGCCGGTTCGAGACTGCGATGGACCTGGCCGTCGCCGGGCATTTGGTCTATGTGGCGTGCGGCACTGAGGGGCTCATGATTGTCGATGCCGCCGATCCGGCTCATCCGCAGATCCTGTCCACTCTCGAGCTGCCGGGGATCGTCAGCCGCGTGCAGGTCCGCGGCGAACGGGCCTTCGTCGGCACTCACCTGAATGGCCTCGTGGTGATCGATATCAGCGATCCGCGCTCTCCGGCCGTGAGCGGCAAGCTCGCAACCCGCAAAGCCCTCAGGGATTTCCTCCTTCATGAGGACGGCGTCTTTCTGGCTGAGGGCCGAGCGGGGATACCTTTTCTCCCCCTGCCGATCGAATTGACCGATTCCCGCCTGGTCGACCGGCAGCATCTGCACCTGCGCATCCCCCCCCTGCAGGTGCCCGGCCGCTATACACTGCAGGTCTTCAATGGTCCCTTCGAGGCAAGTCTGCCCGGCGCCCTGCGCGTCGAATCGCCTGTTAAAACCGGTACTCCAGTCCCGCCCAGAACTGACGGCCCAGCGCATAGTTCTCGCGCACCGGATCGAGATCGATCTGCTCGTTAAAGACATTGTTGATTTCGAGACTGAGAACCAGCAGGTTCTGCCGGTAGACGGCCCGTTCCCAGGCGATGCGCCAGTCGAAGACCCAGAAATCTTCGTGTTCGACCCAGTCGAAAATAGAAAGATCTTCAACGATCGGATCCCCGGTTTCAAGATCGATGCGCTGCTCGCCGGCAGGCACCTGCCGGTCTCTTTGCGTATTTTCCAGACGGTCATAACTGCTGCGGTAGCGGGTGAAATTTGTAAAGCTCAGGCCCCAGGGCAGGTCGGCGATGTAGGTGAGCTTCAATTCCCAGAAGGGGTCGCGCCGGTCGTCAGGCAGATCGCCGCGATAGAGGATGCGCTCGCCGTACCAGACCCGTTCTTCTGCCGAATTCTCGTCAATCAGACTGTCGAAATCCTCGTTGCTGCTTCTGTCGTCACGGTAGACGGCATTGGCGGACAGGAAGTGCTTCGTCCACTGCCGCTCCCAGGTGGCCCGGTAGCTGGTGTGCCGGCTGCTGCCCGCGTTGTTCAGGCTGTAGTAGCGCAGGCCGTCGGGCTGCAGCGGGCCGTACTCCTTGGCGAACTCGTCTTTGCCCTCGCGGTGCACTAACTTGAGGCTGAGGCGACCGCCGAAGAGCGCCTGGTCGAGTCCGAGGGCGATTTCGTCGGAATAGGGCGTGTCGAGCTGCGAGAACCTGTGGGAGTTTCTTGCTGAAAAGACTGCGGGCGCCCAGTCGGTGGGATGCTGATCCAATCCCAGGACTCTGCTCTCCGTGTGCAGGGGCGGAATTGTTTCGCGCAGCTTGTACGTGAGCAGGGTGCGCCCGTAATAGCGGTTCAGCCCTCCGGTCAGAACGGTGCGGCCGCTGCCGAACAGATCCCAGGTCGCCGCCAGGCGCGGTGCGGCGTTGAAATTCTCCATGAAGTCGTCCCACGACAGGCGCAGGCCCGGGCGCAGGGTGAGCCGCTTGTAGTCGAGGCTGTCTTCGGCATAGATCGCCAGGGTGTGGATCACCGCCGCTGTATCGAAGGCGCCGTAGACCTGGCGGCCGGTGAAGAACTGCTCGCCGTCGACGCAGGCAAAGAAATCCTCGCCGCAGATCACCTCGTCCGCGAATTTCGCTTCGTTGTAGAGAAACGACGTCTCCTTGCGCTCGTAGCTTCCGCGGACGCGCTCGACCTCGATTCCGCCGGCCCAGCTCTGGCGGACCCGGTCGCCGTAGGGTTGGCCCTGAACATGCGTTCGGAACTCGAGGCTTTCCTGCGTTGTGTCGACATCACCCAGGCCGCCCTCTTTGCTGGTGGCCGATCCGACCAAGCCTCCCCAGGGTTTGCTGTCGGTGTTTTTCCAGAAGCGCAGATGTCGGGGCGCCTCGCGCGAATTCTCGCTGCCGCGGTAGGCCAGGTTC
>JAGXHK010000022.1 GCA_024636255.1 Desulfuromonadales bacterium
AGCGGCTGACGATGCCGTCGGCGGTAACGATGATCGGGGTCCCGGTGCGCGCGGCGATATCCAGGCCTTCGTGCATTTTGCGGCGACCGGTAAAAGGGGAGTTGCGCATGCCGAAATTGGAGGTAATCCAGCCGCGGATCGGCCACCCGGTAGGCTTGGCTGCTGACTGGCTGCGCTGGTCGTTGAGAAACCCCTGAATCTCCTCCTGGCTGGTGCGCTGCAGGTCGATGGCCATGCGGACCTGATCGATCTGCCGTTGCAGATCGGAGAGATCGCTCCAGCGCTCATCTTCCGGCGGACCGCCGGCGGCCGTCAGTGAATCGGTTTTGGGATTGGCGAGTTTCGCCATCACCCGCACTTTGGCATCGTTCTGCGCGAGCACCACGAATTCCTGGCGAAGCTCCTCGAGTTTCTGCGAGAGCAGCCGCACCTCTGTATCCTGGGAAAAGCTCCGGGCGCGCAGCCGTGAGAGCTCGCGGTAATCAACCCGCGTGCTTGCATAATCGTAGGCGAAATAGCCCAGCCCCCCGCCTGCGAGCAGAAAAAGGCCGAGGCAGAAATGCAGAACCGAGCGACGCAGGGTAAAGCGCCTGACGCGGTGCGACCCCTCAGGAATCACAATGACGGTAAATTTACGGCCGGGCACGGGTCCTCCCGTCGGGCTCGCGAGTTAAGGGAAACTAACCACTCTATCTTTTCAATACAAAGAAAAGAGGGTCGCTGTCAATCATTTTAACCGGCAGATTAAAGCGCGATGGCCAGGGCGGTCTCATCGCAGTCCGGAAACTTGGCACACTTCAGACAGTCGCCCCAGATCTTATGCGGGAGTTCGGATTTTTCAATCTCGGCAAAACCGAGCTTGGCAAAAAAGACCGGCTTATAGGTCAGGGCGAAAACCCGCTTGAGTCCTAGGCGGCGCGCCTCAATGAGGCAGGCTTCAACAAGCTGTCGACCGATCCCCTGCCCGGCGCATGCCTGCGAAACGGCCAGCGAGCGGACTTCGGCCAGGTCTTCCCAGCAGATGTGCAGGCAGACGGTGCCGAGAACCTCCCCATCCCTGTCAAAGACATAGAAGTCACGGATATTTTCGTAGATCTCGGCGAGCGAACGGGGCAGCATCATGCCGTCTTTGGCATAGGTCACAAGCAGCTTGTGGATGGCCTTGGCATCGGGAATCAGCGCTTCGCGAATCATCAGCGAGTCACCTTTCGGAAAGTTGTTATGAACAGTGGAGAAGCCATTCACGCCACCCGGGAGTGGGCGATCAACTCGCGGGCATGTTCGAGAGCGCGTTCGGTCACTTTGGCGCCGCCGAGCATGCGCGCCATCTCCAGTACCCTCTCATCTTCAGCCAGAGACGTGACAACCGTATGGGTGCGCAGGGCGTCCTGCCGCTTATCGATGCGGAACTGGCGGTCAGCAAAGGCTGCAACCTGCGGCAGATGGGTAATGCACAGAACCTGGCGGCCCTGTGCGACCTGGCGCAGTTTCTCGCCGACCTTGGTGGCAGTCGCGCCACCGACGCCAGCATCGACCTCGTCGAAAATCAACGTTCCGATCTGGTCCTGGCCGGGGGCGGAGCGCCGCAGGGCAAGCATAACGCGGGAAAGCTCTCCCCCGGAGGCGATCCGCAGCAGCGGCCGGGGTTCTTCGCCGGGATTGGGTGCGATGAAGAATTCGGCCTTCTCCAGCCCGTGCGGACCGGGCTGCGGCAACCTTTCGAGAACGATGGAAAAACGGGCTTTCTCCATCGCCAGGTCGCGCAACTCCGTAGCGACCGCCTGCTCCAGGGCACGGGCAGCCTGGCGGCGGCAAGCGGAAATCGACTCACCGTCTCTGATCAGGCGCTGCTCGAGTTCGGCAATGCGCGAAACCAGACCCTCGCGGGTTCCGCCGGAGTCGCTGAGTTCGCGCAGCTCCTCGTCCACCTCGCGCTGGTAAGTTAATACCTCCTCGATCGTCGCGCCGTATTTGCGCCTGAGGCCGGCAAGCTGAGCCAGGCGTGATTCAACCTGATCCTGCCGGGAGGGATCGAAGGAGACCCGGGAGCCATAATCGCGAAGCTGGGCGGCGACATCTTCCAGAATATATTGCGCGCTGCGCAGCGCTTCACCCGAGGCCCCGAGCGCGGGATCGATAGACGAGAGCCCCTCGAGCTCAGCGGCGATCTTATCGGTGCGGGCGCAGAGCGAGTCCTCATCGCCGTAAAGCACCGCAAAGCCGCCCTCGGTCGCCGCATTCAACCGCTCGGCATTGAGCAGCAGCCTGCGTTCCGCTTCGAGTTCTTCCTCCTCCCCCTCTCTCGGAGAGGCCTCGGCGATTTCCCGGGCCTGAAAGCTGAGCAGATCAATGCGTTGACTGCGCTCGCGCTCCCCCTGCTCGAGGTGGGCAAGACGCTGGCGCAGCGCCCCGAGTTCGCGATAGAGCTCGGCATAGGCGGCGAGTTGGGCCTGGCTGCCGGCGAATTCATCGAGCATCGCAAGATGATTTTCCGCGCGCAGCAGGCTCTGATGTTCGTGTTGACCGTAGATCGCAAGCAACTGGGCCGCCACCGGCTGTATCTGTCCGAGTGTCGCCAGGATCCCGTTGAGGAAAATGCGGTTCTTACCGCTGCGCGCAACGATACGCCTGATAAGAAGCTCGCCCTCCTCTTCGATGTGGGCGGTGGCGAGCGCGACGCGCAACTCCGTGTAACCGGTCAGGTCGAAAAGTGCTTCGACCGAAGCTTCTTCTTCGCCGGTGCGGATCATCTCGGCTCGGGCCCGCTCGCCCAGCAACAGGCCCAAGGCGCCGATAATGATGGACTTGCCGGCTCCGGTCTCCCCCGTGAGCACATTGAACCCCGGGCCAAAGGAGACATGCAGCCTGTCGATAATGGCGAAGTTGCGTATATTCAGATCGGTCAACATAAAAGTGTTTCCCAAAAAAAAACGATCAGAGCGCAAAAGCGCCCGCTCGTTCGAAAAGACCTGCGGTTAACGCTCGCCCCAGCGCAGCTTGGTGCGTAACACTTTAAAATAATCCTTCGTCGGACTTTTAATCAAGAGGGTATGCGTATCGCTCTTGCGCAGTTCCACCACGTCGCCGCCTTTCAGGGGCATGCCGACCTGTCCGTCGGCGGTCAGAACCACATGCTCGTCCTGAAACTTAACCTCCACGCGGATGATCGAGCGATCCGAGACGATCAGGGGGCGGTTGGTCAGCATGTGCGGGCAGATCGGTGAGATGACCAGGCAATGCATCCCGGGATACACGATGGGACCGCCGGCCGCCAGGTTGTAGCCGGTCGACCCGGTGGGCGTCGAGACAATCAGGCCATCCGCCTTGAAGGTGGTGAGATAGACATCGTCAACCCAGGCTTCCATATCGATGATGCGCGCCAGAGCCCCTTTGTTGATAACGACATCGTTGAGAACCGAGAACCGCTTGACTTCCCGACCCTGGCGGCGGACGATGGCGTCGACCATCATCCGCTCGGAGGTCTGGAAATCGCCGACCAATACCTTCTCGAGCGACGAAAACGTCTCTTCGCGCGTGATCTCCGTTAGAAAACCGAGACTGCCGAGATTGACGCCAAGAATCGGTTTTTGGTGCTCGCCGACATGACGGGCGACGGAAATAAGCGTGCCGTCCCCCCCAAGGACAACGATAATGTCCACCCGCGCGGGAATATCCTTGTCTGCATAGGCGCGCTCGATCTTCAGCCCCTTGGCCAGATCCTCTTCGAGCAGAGTTTCGTAGCCGCGCTCGTTGAGCCAGTCCATCACCTCTTGAGCGAAATTCAGGGCATCGGGATGATTTTTTTTAGCGTAGATGCCGACGCATTGCATAGCGACTCCCAATGTCTTTCGTTGCAGTGTGGCACGATCATTAGCATAACTGCAAAAGCTTGTCCATCGACCCGCGCCCGGGCATTGTCGAAAATTCGCGCCCTGTGCTATGGTTCAAATTTAATGCGGCGCCTTGCGGGCGCCGCTGAATCTATGATGCAAGCAGTCTGTCGGTCTACAGCCCGGATAATCCGACAGACGGCAAGGCTCGGCAAATGACTGATCTATTCGAACACAGTGCCGGTCGGAACGGCGATGCGCCGCTTGCCGAACGGATGCGACCGCGCCATCTGGACGAAATGGTGGGTCAGCAGCACCTGCTCGGCGAAGGCAAACTGCTGCGCCGATTGATCGAGCGCGACCAACTCGCCTCGGTCATCTTCTGGGGACCGCCGGGAACGGGAAAAACCACCCTCGCCCAGGTGATCGCCAATTCGACCGAGAGCCGCTTCGTATCCTTTTCGGCCGTTCTGCAGGGAGTGCGCGAAGTGCGCGAGATCGTCGCGGAGGCAAAAAAGGAAAAAGCCTACCACGGACGACGCACCCTGCTCTTCGTGGACGAGATTCATCGATTCAACAAGGCGCAGCAGGATGCCTTCTTGCCCTTCGTAGAGCGCGGCGATGTCATCCTGATCGGCGCGACCACAGAGAACCCATCCTTTGAAGTCAACCCGGCCCTGCTCTCGCGCTCGCGCGTCTTCGTCCTCGAACCGCTGGGCGAAAACGATATCCGCCAACTGCTCGAGCGTACTCTGGCCGATTCGCGCGGATTGGGCGGGCAGAATCTGCCCGTTATTCCGGACGCGCTCGATTTTCTGGCCGAAGCTGCGCGCGGTGATGCGCGGGTGGCCCTCAATACACTTGAGATTGCGGCAGCAGCCGCGCACGGGCCGATTTCTCTGGAAGACGTGCGCGAGAGCCTGCAGAGAAAACCGCTTCTTTACGACAAGGGGGGGGAAGAACATTACAATGTCATCTCCGCGTTCATCAAGAGCATGCGCGGCTCCGATCCGGATGGCGCCCTTTACTGGCTGGCGCGGATGATCGAGGCCGGCGAGGATGCGCTCTTTATCGTCCGCCGGATGGTGATCTTCGCCTCGGAAGACATCGGCAATGCCGACCCCCGCGCGCTCCAGGTCGCGGTTGCGGCCCTGCAGGCGGTTCAGTTCGTCGGCCTTCCCGAAGGACGCATCAATCTCGCCCAGGCCGTCACCTATCTGGCCACGGCCCCGAAGAGCAACGCGGCCTATGCCGGGATCAACGAAGCCCAGGCCGAGGTGCGCAAGAGCGGGGCGCTGCAGGTCCCCCCGCACATCCGCAATGCACCGACGCGGCTGATGAAAGAGCTCGGCTACGGCGCCGGGTATCGCTATGCCCACAATTACAGCGAAGGCTTCGCGCCTCAGGATCATCTGCCTGAAGAGCTTGGCGAGCGCCGCTTCTACCGCCCGACGGAGCGAGGTTACGAGAAAATGATCGGTGAGCGCATGGCCCACTGGGACGCCTTGCGCAATCGCTCCCGGGAAGGCGGCCGCGGTGACGAAGAAAGCGAAGGATCCTCATGAAGCCGGGAGCCATCATCCTCTTGCTTGCGCTATTTCTGCCTGGAACCGCGACTGCCGATTCCTGGGGCCCGTGGCACGCACCGGAAAAAGCCGCCAGCGAACGCGCATCTTCGGTGGATGGCGAATTGAGCATACTCAAATACGGCCTCACCATTTTCAGACGCTACATTTCCCCGGTCGACGGGCCCCGCTGCCCGATGCTCCCGACCTGTTCGGCCTATGCCGAGCAGGCCATCGACAAACACGGCCCCTGGCTCGGCACCATGCTTACGGTGGATCGGCTGCTACACGAATCGGACCCGCGCGAGCATCGCCATCCCGTCCCCGGCCCGGACCGGGTCCGCTACCGTGATCCGCTCGCGAACAATGATTTCTGGCTGCCCGCAAAAAACAGCGATTAAACCATTTTCTGCACCCGTGATGCTTTCCCCTATCCGGACATCCCTACGCCGGCGATCTCTGTTCCACAGGAGCGGCAGGCGCCTGCCCGGAGTTTATTGCCCCTGATCCGAAAGCCCGCTCTGTCCAGGACCGTCTCACCGCACCCCGGACACAGCGTGCTCTCCCCTTCGATTCCAGGAATATTCCCCACGTAGACATACTGCAATCCCGCGTCCCTGCCGATCTGCCATGCCTTGCGCAGGGACGC
>JAGXHK010000188.1 GCA_024636255.1 Desulfuromonadales bacterium
GGTCGACGGACTGATTCTGCCGGTGGAGAACGCCCCCGAAGGCGGGATCGTCGACGGCCTGGCTGTCTACGGGGTGCGCGATCTGGGCGAAGTGATCGATTTTCTCAATGGTGAAAACGACCTGCCGCGCTGCAGCATCGCTGTGCCCGAATCACTCGGGCGCAGCCTCGCCACCGATGACGATTTTTCTGAAGTGCGCGGCCAGACGCATGTGAAACGCGCTCTCGAAGTCGCTGCGGCCGGCTCGCACAATATCCTTATGGCCGGTCCGCCCGGCAGCGGCAAGACCATGCTGGCGCGTCGCATTCCAGGAATTCTTCCCGGTCTGAGCTTTGGCGAAGCGCTCGAGACCACCAAAATCCACTCGATTACCGGCCTGCTCCCCGAACGCGGTGCCCTGATCGACGGTCGTCCATTTCGCTCACCGCACCATACCATCTCCGATGCGGGTCTGATCGGGGGCGGAAGCTATCCCCGGCCTGGCGAGGTCTCAATGGCGCACAACGGTGTCTTGTTTCTCGATGAGTTGCCCGAGTTCAAGAGAAATGTCCTGGAGATGCTGCGCCAGCCTCTCGAAGACGGCAAGGTCACAATCGCACGCGCCGCCACCAGTCTCACCTACCCGGCAGATTTCATGCTGGTAGCGGCCATGAATCCCTGCAACTGCGGATTCAGCGGCGATCCGCTGCGCGACTGCTCATGCACGCCGCTGATGATCCAGCGCTATCGCACCCGCCTCTCCGGCCCGCTGCTCGATCGCATCGACCTGCATGTCGAAGTGCCGCGGGTGGCGCATAAGGATCTTGCCGATCCGGTCGACGCCGAACCCTCCTCCGCCATCCGGTCCCGGGTCGAAGCGGCCCGCTCGATCCAGCGCCAGCGCCTCGCCCCTTTCGGCCTGCACTGCAACGCGCAGATGCAGGCGCGCCATATCCGCCAGTTCTGCGCGGTAGATACCAGCGGCCACAAGCTGCTTGAAACTGTCACCGACCGCCTCGGGCTCTCTGCGCGCTCCTATGCCCGCATCCTCAAGCTCGCCCGCACCATCGCCGATCTGGCCACCGTCGAAAACATCACCCAGGAGCACCTGGCCGAGGCGATTCAGTACCGCAGCCTCGATCGTCGCCCGGGCTGAGAACCGCGTGACCCTTCGGCATCAAGCAAGCGGACCGCGGGGAGCAGAGCTACCCCACCCAGAAATGTTTCACAGCGCGGGCGCTCTCTTCTCCGAACCGGAAACTCTAGGGTAATGACTGTTTTTGTGTTACTTTCGGATTCGCTTTTCTGCAGCTGAATGCTTTAGCTGTAGGGGTCGAAAAAAATCTCGTAACTGGAGGATCTATGCAAAACTGGGGTGACGGGCCCTCGGGCCAGGACCTGGAGAAGAAAATTATCGATATCGGCAAGAAACTCAAGAATGAGTTTCGCCCCAACAAGTCGCTGCTCGCGCTTTTGGTGGCGATCCTTGTGATTTTCGGAATTTACAGCAGTTTCTACAAAGTCGATACCGAAGAGACCGCGGTTATTCTGCGGACCGGAAAGTTTGTCGGTTATGCCGAGTCGGGACTGCACTTTAAACTCCCCTTCGGCATCGACCGGGTCTATCTGGTGAAAACCGGGCGTGTGTTTAAAGAGGAATTCGGCTTCCGCACCGTGCAGCCGGGCGAGCGGACCACCTTTACCAAAAGGGGACTCGAAGAAGAGTCGCTCACCCTGACCGGGGACCTCAATGTCAGTGATGTCGAATGGATCGTTCAGTTTCAGGTGGTCGATCCTTATAAATACATATTCCAGTTGAAGAACCCGGTGGAAACGATTCGCGATATCAGCGAAGCGATGGTGCGCAGGGTTATCGGCAACAGCAATGTCACCCAGGTCCTGACTACCGAGCGCGCCATGCTCGCCGCCCGGATTCAGGAGGATGTGCAGGGTATTCTGAATGAGTATGACATCGGCGTGCGCGTCGTCACGGTCAAGTTCCAGGATGTGACACCGCCCGATCCGGTCAAAAAGGCTTTCAATGAAGTCAACGAGTCTGAGCAGCAGAAGGAAAGCATGATTTTGCAGGCACGCGAGCAGTTCAACCGCGAAGTCCCCCGCGCGCGCGGGGAGGCAAAAAGCTCATCGAAGAGGCCGAGGGCTATGCGATCGAGCGCATCAATATGGCGCGCGGCGAAACCAGCCGGTTCGAAGCTCTGCTGCTCGAATATCGCAAAGCTCCCGAGGTGACCCGACAGCGCATCTTCCTCGAAACCATGGAAGAGGTGCTGCCACGGCTTGACGAAATCTACGTGATGGATGACGCGGGCGGCAACCTGCTGCCCCTGCTGCCGATGCGCAGCGAGCGTCGGGGAGGAGATCAATGAAAGTACCTGTTTTAATCGTTCTGGTGCTGGTGGCTCTGGTCGGGGCCGCCAGCGGCCTTTATGTCGTTAACGAGGCCGAGCAGGCCATCGTCACTCAGTTCGGCAAACCGGTCGGCGATGTCAAGCAACCGGGGATCCATTTCAAAATCCCCCTGATCCAGGATGTGACCCGCTTTGAGCGGCGCATCATGAAGTGGGACAGCTCGCCGAACCAGGTCCCCACCCGGGATAAAAGGTTCATCTGGGTCGATACGACCGCACGCTGGCGGATCGTTGATCCGCTGCTGTTCTACAAGACGGTCGCCACCCAGCGCGGCGCCCAGAGCCGGCTCGATGACATTATCGACTCGGTAGTGCGCGACGCGGTCTCCAGCCACTTGCTGGCCGAGCTGGTTCGCGGCAGCGATTATGAAAAACCAGGTGGCAAAGAGGAGACAGAAATCTTCGAGGTCGAAGGCGAGGTGGTCGAAGAGAGTGAGCTGGTAGGGCGCGAGGAGATTCTCGACGCTCTGCTTGAAAAAGCCCAGTCCAGTACGCCTGAATACGGGATCGAACTGCTCGATGTGCAGATCAAACGCATCAACTACGTCGAACAGGTGCTCGATCGGGTCTATGAGCGTATGATCAATGAGCGCAACCAGGTTGCTGCCGAGTACCGCTCGGAGGGCGAAGGCGAGAAGGCCGAAATCCTCGGCAAGATGGAGCGCGAGCTCAAGGAAATTCGCTCCGAGGCCTACCGGCGTGCCCTTGAAATCCGCGGCAAAGCCGATGCGGAAGCCGCCGGCATTTACGCCGCGACGTACAATCAGGACAAGGAATTCTACGCCTTTCTGCGCACTCTTGAATCGTACAAAAAGGTCATCGGCGACAACGGCAGACTCGTCATCGGTAGTGATTCCCCGTTTTATCGCTATCTGAGCGACATGAAATAAACACCGCATTGTAAGAGCGGCCGGGCGCATGTCCTCCCGGCCGACACCGGGTTCCTTCAGATCCGGAATAGACAAAGGCCCGCTTTTCTCAGGAAAAGCGGGCCTTGATTTTTTTGCCATGATCTGATGAAAGAGACGGGCAGCTTCGGCTAGCCCTCCTGCCACTCGGCAAGTTTCTGCTCGGCTTTTTTCGCCTCCTCGGACAGCGGATAGTTATCTATCAGCTTCTCCATGATGACCCGGGCGTTCTTGATATCGTCAAGGGCCGCAAAGGCCATTCCCTGCTTGAGCAATGCCGCGGCTGCCTTCGGATGATCGCCATACTCCTGGATCACATCCTGGAACTGCAGTATGGCATTCTCGTATTTTTTCTCGCCGTAGTAGGCCTCCCCGATCCAGTACATGGCGTTGACCGCCAGATCGTGATCGGGATAGCGCTCAAGAAAATCACCCAGGAGCTGGCGCCCCTCGGCAAAATTCTCCTCTTTGCGGATCAGATCGATACCGCGTGCGTACAAGGATTCGGGAGTATCGGCCGGCGCTGGGGCAACCGCCGAGGGCGCTGCGCTCTGGCGCTGCTGCACGCGGCTCTCGAGCCGGGCGAGGCGATCCTCAAGGGCCGCCATCTTGAGCCCCAGGTCATCGCGCATCAGAGTGAGCTCTTCACGCACCTGGGCATTCTGCCGGGCCAAATCTTCGAGGCGGCCGTTGATCGACTGCAGATCGACGCGCAGGGTATCGATGGCGGCCTGGTGTTCTGCGATCTGCCGGGTCAGGGTATCAAGCTGGTTGCGCGCTTCGTCGCTGCGCTGCTGGCCGCGGCTGAGCACGGATTGTTCGATTTCGGCCAGGCGACGCTTGATCTCTTCCTGATCCTGCTCCATGCGCAGTTCGCGCTGGGTCGGGATGCAGCCGCCAAGGAGCGCTACAAGAGCGGCGATAGCGACAATTTGCAAGATGGCGCGTGTCATGAGTCTCCTTTGAGCAGTCAAGAGGCCGCGCGCGGCGCGCCCTCCGCGAAAGGTCTAACCTGTTTAGCGAACCGGCTTGAACTCGGCGCGGCGGTTTTTAGCCCAGGCCTCTTCGGTATTGCTGGAATCAAGCGGCAGCTCTTCACCGTAGGAAATGATCGAGAGCCGTCCCGGCGCGATCCCAAGAGAAACCAGGTAGTTCTTGGCAGCCTGGGCGCGCTTCTCGCCAAGGGCCAGGTTGTATTCGTCGGACCCGCGCTGATCGGTATGTCCTTCGATGACCACCTTGAGGTCAGGGTTCGCTTTGATATACATAGCATTTTCAGTAAGGGTTTTCATCGCGTCGGTATCGAGGGTGTACTGGTCGAAGGCGAAATGCACGCGCTCAAGGCCCTCGGCGACTTCCTGCGCCGAAGGATCGGCCTCCTCATAGATCGCCCGCGACTCGGTCACAGGCGCCTCGCCAAAGCCCTCTTCCTGATAACCTGCCGGCTCTTCATCTCTCATTTCGGTCGTGGCGACCGGCTCGCTCGTCGTGTATTCGTCAGCAACCGGCTTTTTAGCGCAGCCTCCGACCAGCATTCCGATCAGAACCAGCACCACCAGAGAAACACGTGTCGCTTTCTTCATCTTGATCCACTCCTTTTCAACTATCCCACTGCAAAGACCCGGGACCAGGTCCACGAAATCTGCCCGCCCATCCTCCACCATGAAAGATGATCGCGAGTCAAAAAACGGCTCTCATTATACTAAAAGGTGTGTAAAAAACAACATTTTACCACGTCCCCGACCAGGCCGGATGGGAGGCCTCGGCGCCGGCCGGCGAGACGCGACGAATGCCGGTGCCGTCGGCGCGCATCAGGTAGATGGCCTTTTCCCCCTCCTGATCCGAGGAGTAGACCAGAAAGCGCCCGTCCGGGCTCCAGCGCGGATGCTCCTTGCTTCCCGCCCCGAAGGTCAGGCGGCGCTCGCCGCTGCCGTCGGGCTTGATGGTGTAAATGTCGAAGCGCCCGTCTTTGAGCCGGCTGAAGGCGATGCGATCGCCCTCGGGGCTCCAGGCCGGCGTGGCGTTGTAGGTGTTGGGCGGGGTGAGGCGACGCAGATTGCTGCCATCGAGGTCGGTGACGAAGATATGCGGCCCCCCCTGCCGATCGGAGAGAAAGACGATCCGATCGCTGCGCGGGCTCCAACTCGCATCCGTATCGATGCTCCAGTCGTTGGTCACCCGCCGGTGCAGCGTTCCGCCGGTACCGATCAGATAAATTTCCGGATTGCCGTCCTTGGAGAGGGTCAGCGCGATCTCCCTGCCGTCGGGCCGATAGCGGCCACTGATGTTGAGTCCCTGTCGATGGCTCAGACGCGCTTCACGGCCCGAGTAGATCTCCTTGCGGTACAGGTCGGGATTGCCGTCTTTATAGCTGGTGAAGACCAGCTCTTTGCCGACCGGGGAAAAATCGGGATTCAGGACCAGGGAGCGGTGATTGGTGAGACGGATCGCATTCTGTCCGTCCACGTCCATCAGGTAGAGTTCTTTTTTTCCGGTCGCCTTGGAGACATAAGCGATACGGGTATTGAACGGCCCCTTCTCGCCGGTCAGCGCCTTGAGAATTTCATCGGCGAAGGAGTGCGCCATGTAGCGCACATCGCGGACTTTTCCGACATACTTGCGCCCGGTGAGCAGGCGGCGGCCGGTCACATCGAACAACCGCGCCTCGAGGGTGAGGGCTTCTCCCTCCACGCTGTAAGTGCCTTTGACCAGCACCTCGGCGCCGAGCAGGCGCCACTGCGCGAAGTCCACTTGCGTGCTGAGCAGGCCGATGCGCCGTGCGTCCGAGAGAAAGGATTGCGGATCGATAAACGTGAACAGCCCGGAGCTGTCTCTTATACACATCT
>JAGXHK010000189.1 GCA_024636255.1 Desulfuromonadales bacterium
CCATATGTCTGTCGACGTTTTGCAGGGCGGTCGGGAAACGGGCCGTGAACAGGTTGTCTATGGGCTCGGCGGCCACGGAATCTGGCAGAATGCCGTCGAAGTACTTATTGACCATGGCCGTGGAGCGGCTCACCAGGTTTCCCAGGTCGTTGGCCAGATCGGAGTTGATGCGGTGAACAAGAGCAGAATGGGAGAAGTCGCCGTCGAGGCCGAAGGGGACTTCCCGCATGAGGAAATACCGGATCGAATCGACCCCGTATTTATCCACCAGCATATTCGGTTCGACCACATTCATCAGGCTCTTGCTCATCTTCTGCCCCTCGACCGTCCACCAGCCGTGCGCGAAGACCTTCTTCGGCAGGGGGATGCCGGCGGCCAGCAGGAAGGTCGGCCAGTAAACGGTATGGAAGCGCAGAATGTCCTTGCCGATGACATGCACATCGGTCGGCCAGAATTTGGCCAGGTTGCCGTCAGGATCATCCGGGTAGCCTAGGGCGGTGATGTAGTTGCTCAGGGCGTCGAACCAGACATAGATGATGTGCTTGTCGTTTCCGGGTACGGGAATGCCCCAGGAAAACGAAGTCCGTGAGATGGACAGGTCGCGCAGGCCCTCGCGCACGAAACTCAGTATCTCGTTGCGCCGTGACTTGGGCTGGATGAAATCCGGGTTCGATTCGATATGCGCGAGCAGCGCGTCCGCGTATTTGCTCATACGGAAAAAATAGGATTCTTCCTTCAATTTATCCGTCTTCCGCCCGCAATCGGGGCAGTTGCCCTCGATCAGCTGGGTTTCGGTCCAGAACGTCTCGCACGGGGTGCAGTACCAGTCCACGTATTCGCCGAGGTAGATGTCCCCCTTGGACTTGATCAACTCGAAGAGAGCGTGAACCCCCTTTTTGTGGCGCTCCTGAGTCGTGCGGATAAAATCGGTATGCGAGATGTTGAGCCGCTCCCAGAGCGATTGAAATCTCTTGAATACGCGATCGGCGAGCTCCAGAGGGGTTTCGCCCTTAGCCTGGGCGGCTTTCTCGACTTTCTGGCCATGTTCATCGGTGCCGGTGAGAAAGAAAACTTCATGTCCGCGGGCCCGTTTGTAGCGGGCCAGCACGTCGCAGGCAAGGGTCGTGTAAGCATGCCCGATGTGAGGAACATCGTTGACGTAGTAGATCGGAGTGGTGATGTAGAAGGGCTGCTTCATTCTTTGTCTCCTTGCGTGGGCTTTTTCGATCGGGGACGTCGACGCGGGCGCCGCCGCTTTTTTTCTATGCTACGGACCTCATTGTCCTTACTTTTGTCAGGGCCTTTGCGGGGTTTCTGTTCGCCTGGTTCCGCCGATTTTGCCTGCTGTTCGCGCGACGCGGGCGCCGCTTCCTTCTTGCGCTGTCCGCGCGAGCGGCGCCGAGGCCTTGCGCTCCCCTTTCCCTGGTCCTCTTTGCCGTCCTGAGGTTCGCTGCGCGGCTTTGGTTCTTTTTTGGCGCCGGCCTCGGCCGTGGGTTTTCGCAGCCTCGGGGTGGGCGGCTTGTCCTCCTCGGGCGGGAGCTCCTCAGGCTTGGGAGCAATTTCGCCCTGGCGGATCTCCTCGACGCTCAGGCGCATTTCTTCGCCGTTTTCAAAACGCACGGTCACCTGCTGCTTCAGGATCTCGGTCCCGGTGATTTCAGCCTGGCGCCCGTCAAGGGTCACCTTCTTGCCGATTTTGGGCAGGGCCCGCCTGAGATGCCCGTAGGTTTCAAATTCATAGCCAAGACAACATAACAGGCGGCCGCATTGTCCGGATATCTTGCTCGGGTTCAGGGCAAGACCCTGCTCTTTGGCCATCTTCACGGAAACCGGGTTGAAGTCGCGCAAAAAGGTGCAGCAGCACAGTTCGCGGCCGCAGATGCCGATGCCGCCGATCATCTTCGCCTCGTCACGCACCCCGATCTGCCGCATTTCGATGCGCGTGTGGAAGTGATGGGCCAGATCCTTGACCAGTTCGCGGAAATCGACCCGGCCATCTGCGGTGAAATAGAAAACGATCTTCGAGCCGTCAAACAGGTATTCGGCCTGGACAAGTTTCATATCCATCCGCCGTTCTTTGATCCGCTGCATGCAGAAGCGGCGGGCTTCCTCCTCCTGTTCGGCGTGCTTTTGCGCCAGAGCCAGATCCTCGTCGGTGGCCTTGCGCAGGATCTTTTTCAGCTCAGGGCCGCTTTCGTCCCGCTCGCGTTCGCGCGGCGGGACAACCACCGAGCCGAGAGCCCGCCCTCGGTCGGTTTCGACCACGACGCGCTCGTTCTGGCTGAGTTCTAGAGTGCCAGCGTCGAAATCGTAGAGTTTTCCGGCATCGCGGAATTTGACTGCTGCAATACGAAACATCAAGTTCGGAAATCCTTTGTAATTAAAGACTTTAACTATTTATGGCCGGTCTCAGGCTGCAAGCCGCAGAAGCAGGACTTCGATTGCCAGCTGGCGGTTCACATTGCGGTCAAAGTGTTTGCGGGCTGTGGAGAGGGCGCCCAGTTTGGCAAGCAGGGAAGAAATATCCTCGCGCTGCGCGACCCGGCGAACCTTCTCCAGCAGATCGATATTGACCAGTTCGTTTTCTGGGCGGCCGTGCATATAAAGCAGAACGTCGCGATAGAAAGCTTGGAAAACCTCCAGAATATCAGGCAACAGCTCTTTTTCCTGAGCCAGGTCTTCGGCAAAGTCGAACAGCGGATTGATGCTGCCGGCAGACAGGGCGGTCAGAGTCTTGAGCAGACCTTTGCGGCGTTCGAGATAAAGATCGCGGTCTTTGCCGAGTGCTTTTTTAAAACTTCCTTCGGACAGCGCAGCCAACAGATGGCCCTGAGTATCATCGAGGCCGAGCCGTTCTACCAGCGTGCGTTGCAACAGATCATGGCTGATGCGTGAATAGGGCAGCCGCTGGCATCGCGAGCGGATCGTGTCGAGAATCTGATCCGGGTGTGCTGTCAACAGAATCAGGATGGCATCGCCCGAGGGTTCTTCGAGGGTCTTGAGCAGGGCATTGCCGGCCGCCGGCAGCATTTTCTCGGCCCCCTCGATGATGCAGACCTTCTTGGGCGCCTCCATGGGTCGGTATGAAAACTGTCGCTGAAGACTGCGCACCTGTTCGATTTTAATGGAGGCTCCCTCTGCCTCGAGCACATGCAGGTCAGGATGATTCTGGTGATCGACTTTGCGGCAGGGAATACAATCGCCGCAGCCGTTTCCTTCTGCGCAGAACAGGGCACGGACAAGCGCCAGGGCCATGAGGCGCTTGCCGATGCCTTCGGGTCCCTCGAACAGGTAGGCGTGCGCGATCCGGTCCGCCGAGAGCGCCCGGCGCAGAATGTCTTTCTGCCGTTCGTGACCGAGAATGTGCGCGAACGTCATGACCCACCTTCCTGCAGAAAGGCGCTGACGGCCTGCCGCAGGTGAGTTGCAACATCCTCTGCCAGCGCATCGGCAGGGATGACGCGAAATCGGCGCGGAGCCTGGCGCGACAAAGCCAGATAGCCCTCGCGCACCCGGTTGTGAAACGCCAGGGATTCACGTTCGAAACGATCTTCACGGTCACCGGTGGTGGCCGCGATGCGTTCCAGAGCCCGGTCGAGGCCGTTTTCAACCGGCAGATCGAGGAGCAGGGTCAGATCGGGCCGGCAATCTGCGGCCGCAACCTCGTTGAGGGAATCGATCAGGGCACGGTCGAGCCCCCTGGCGTACCCCTGGTAGGCGACCGTCGCATCGGTGAAGCGATCGCAAAGCACAAGGGCGCCACGCTGCAGGGCAGGCCGGATGACTTCGGCCACATGCTGGGCTCGCGCTGCGGCGTAGAGCAGCAGCTCGGTACCTGAGGTCATTGCGCTGTTTGCAGGGTCGAGGAGAATCGCTCTAACGTTGTCGGCGATCGGGCAGCCGCCCGGCTCGCGAGTGAGGACAACCTCATGCCCCTCTTGGCGCAGCCAATCGGCGAGAAAGCCGATCTGAGTCGTTTTTCCCGACCCCTCGATCCCTTCCAGGGTGATGAAGAATGACATATCCATCCAGTTTGAATAAAATTGCAATATTACAGAGACAACCCCTAAAGAATCAAGGAAAAATCCGGAAATGGCCGGTCTGTTGCGGATGGTCGTTGTATTCGCGGGCAGACCTCTGTTAACTTAGGCATTTGGATTACAGTCAGGAGAGAATAGCGCTTTGTCGGACAGCAATTCACGCGAGGTTACCGAAGCTTTTCAGGAAATCCTGAATTACCGATTCCGTGACCTCAGGCTTCTCGAGGAAGCTTTAACGCATAAATCGTTCAGCAATGAGCAGCCTGAAAATATTCCGCACAATGAACGACTCGAGTTTCTCGGCGACGCCGCGCTTGATCTGGTCGTGAGTCATTTCATCTTCGAGAGCTTTCCCGCAATGCCCGAAGGAGAAATGAGCCGTATCCGTTCGGAAGTCGTCAGCGAGCGCGGGCTCGCCCTGGTCGCCCGTCACCTCGGCCTCGGCAAATTTCTCTGGTTGGGCAGGGGCGAGGAGCGCAGTGGCGGTCGCGAGAAGGACAGTCTGCTCGCCAACGCCCTTGAAGCCGTTCTTGGAGCTGTTTTTTGCGACGGAGGATTTGAGAGTGTCCGCAGAATTGCCCTGTCGCGGTATGAGGAACCGATCCGGCATGCGGCGGAATCCAAAGAAGGCATCGATTACAAAACACGCCTTCAGGAGCTGTTGCAGGCAACCAGCGGCCGCCTTCCGGTCTATCAACTGGTGCGCGCCGAGGGACCGGATCATGACCGGCGGTATTTTGTCGAAGTGCGCTTCGGCGACGCGGTGATCGGGGCCGGGGCGGGGCGGAGCAAGAAAACGGCAGAGCAGGAGGCTGCCCGCCAGGCTCTGCTGGACTTTCGAGGATGACTCGCGAACGAATTTATCCGGTTTTTCTCCCGTTTGCCGGCTGTCCGCATCGCTGTGTGTTCTGCGAGCAGCAGCATCTTGGCCCGGAGCAGAAATCCCCCAGTCCCGACGCGGTTCACGGCTGGCTCGCCTCGGTTCTGCCCGAGCGGGGTGGCGGAGAAATTGCCTTTTACGGAGGGACGTTTACTCTATTGCCGCAACATCTCCAGATCGCCTATCTCGAGACCGCGAGGGGATTTGTCGCTGCCGGCCGCGTGTCGGGGATCCGCGTTTCAACGCGTCCCGATGCGGTCGATGTTCCGATCGCCTCCGCTTTGCGCGAAGGGGGGGTGACCACCGTGGAGTTGGGTTGTCAGTCTTTTGCGGACCCGGTCCTCGCGTTGGCCGGCAGGGGGCACAAGGCGGACGCTCATAAGACGGCCGTCACCAGTTTGAAGCGTGCGGGCCTGTTGTGCGGCATCCAATTGATGCCCGGCCTGCCCGGGGCGAGCAAACAGGAGGCGTTGTATTCGCTGGACGAAGCGCTTTCTCTGGAGCCGGCTTTTCTGAGAATTTACCCGACCGTGGTTCTGCGCGATACTTCACTGGCGCGTGCCTGGGGCAGGGGAGAGTACCGGCCCTGGACGCTGGAGGAGGCGGTCAGGGTGTGCGC
>JAGXHK010000190.1 GCA_024636255.1 Desulfuromonadales bacterium
GAATTTCCCTTTGCGCTCCTTGACGGCCCCGGTGAAGGCGCCGCGCACATGGCCGAACAGTTCACTCTCGAGCAGATCGGCGGGAATCGCCGCGCAGTTGACCGCAACGAAGGGCCCCTCGCGCCGCTCGCTGCCGCGGTGAACGGCGCGGGCGACCAGTTCTTTGCCGGTGCCGCTTTCGCCCAGAATCAGCACGCTGGCCTCGCTGGCCGCCACCCGCCGGACGATATCGAATACCTGCCGCATCCCATCCGAAATACCGACGATCGAGGTAAAATCGACCTGATCGCTGAGCTCGGCGCGCAGGCGCGCGTTTTCCTCCTGCAGACCGCGGTAGGACAGGGCCTTGTCCACCGTCAGGCGCAGCTCTTCGCGACCGAACGGCTTGGTCAGATAATCGTAGGCGCCGAGCTTCATCGCCTCGACCGCTTTTTCGACGGAGCCGTGGGCGGTGATGACGATCACCAGAGTTTCCGGCGCTTCGGCCTTGATCGCCTTGAGCACCTCGTATCCCGAGATGCCGGGCATCTGGATGTCGGTGATCACCAGAGGCGGCTTCTCGCGGCGAAAGAGCTCGAGACCGGCCTCCCCGTCCCGAGCTGCGAATACCCGGTAACCGGCCTCTTCAATGCTGAACTCGAGGACCCGGCGAAGAGATTCGTCGTCTTCGATGATCAGGACGGTATGGTGCGCTTGACTCATCTGTTTTTCTCACCGATTTCCGGAGGTTGAAGAGTGTACAGCCGGCAGGTAGATGGCGAAGGACGTCCCCTCGCCCACTTTGCTGGCGACTTCGATGCGGCCGCCATTGCCCTCGACGATGCGATGCGTGATGGCGAGCCCGAGGCCGATTCCCTCGCTGCGCGTGGTGAAAAAAGGATTGAAGATGCGCTCCAGATTCTCCAGCGGAATTCCCGGTCCGTTGTCCAGAAACTCCGCAATCACCTCATCGTCCTGCGCCCGCAGGACGATCGTCAACCGTCCGCCATCGGGCATCGCCTGAATGGCGTTAAGAACGAGGTTGAGAAACGCCTGCCTGACCTGCCCGGCATCCCCGAGGATCTCCGGAACGGGATGCTGCTCGAATGCGATATCCACCTGGTGCTTCTGCGCCTGACGCGAGGTGAGCTGGACGACCTCCTCGATCAGGCCGGCCGCTGCGAACCGGTCGCGCTCGGCCGGCGCCGGTTGGGCGAAGCGCAGAAAATCCTCCACCACCCTGTTGAGGCGGTCCACCTCTTTGAGCAGGATGCGGGCGAATTCATAACGCCGATCGGACGGATCGATTCCCTCCTGGAGAATCTCAGCGGTACCGCGGATCGAGCCGAGCGGATTGCGGATCTCGTGAGCCATCCCGGCAGAGAGCTCGCCCAGGGCCGAGAGCCGATCGGCACGGCGCAGCTGCTCTTCGATCTCGAGAATCAGGTCGGCCTGTTCGCGCAGCTGCGAATAACTCTGCTCGAGCTGCTCGGCGGTGAGCTGGTAGCGATGCGTCTGCACGCGCTCGCGCTGGGTCAGAAATCCGGTCACAAAGCCGATGACGTTGTAAAGCAGGATCTCCAGATACTGCTCCGGCCGCGAGGTGGGATGATGCCCCCACTGAAAGACGACATGCGGGGCATAGAGGATCGAGACCGCGATCGCCGTGGCCAACCCGCCGCGCAGCAGGAACCAGAGCCCGCCGAAGACGATGGGAAGATAATAGAGGCGGCGGTAGATGTCGTGATACGCCTCCATCTGCGTCGTGGTCGTGTAGTGCAGGACAGTGATGCCCAGCACCAGGCCCACCAGCACCGCGAGACGGATTTTATCCTGCCGGGAGATGGTCATCGGATTTCGCATTCTTCTCTGGAGTTGAAAGCCTTGGTATCAAATCTATCATTCCCCCTGAAATATGAAAACCCAAATAATTATTGGACACTTGCGCGAGCGGTGGGCTATTCTTTCACGCTCGGGAGTCTGTCGATGAGTCTGTTTTTCGAAATCCTCGCTGTCGTCCTGCCGGTTTTTCTGGTGATCGGTCTCGGTTACTTTCTCAAACGCATCGGCCTGATCGACAGTGCATTTCTTTTTCAGACCAACCGGCTGGTCTACTACGTCGCCCTTCCCCTGCTGCTTTTCTACAAGATCGGCACGGCCGACTTCTTTGCCAATTTCAACGGCGCGCTGGTGATCGGCGCATCCCTGGCGATTGCGATCGGCTTTATCCTGAGCTACGGCTACGCCGCGCTGCGCGGTTACCCGCCCGCGGCGCGCGGCAGCTTCAGCCAGGGCTCGTTTCGCGGCAATCTGGCCTACATCGGCCTGGCCATTGTCCTGAATGCCTACGGCGAAGACGCCCTGACCCGCGCCGGCATTCTTATGGGCTTTCTAGTACCAGTGCTGAACTTCTTCGCCATCCTCGCTCTGCTGCTGCCCCACCGCAACGCGGGCGATCAGCGCGGCGCCATGTTCTGGATCCGGCAGATCGCCCTGAACCCACTGATTCTTGCCTCTTTCGCCGGCATCCTGTGGAGTTTTCTGCACCTGCCCCTGCCGCAGGTGGCCGAACGCTCGCTGAAGATCGCCAGCGGGATGACTCTGCCCCTGGCCCTGATGGCCATCGGCGGAGCCTTCTCTCTCGAGAAGCTGCGCGGAGATCTGGTGCGCGCTTTTCTCGCCACCGGCATCAAGCTCGCATGGCTCCCCCTGATCGCCGCCGGCCTGTTGTGGATGCTCGAGGTGCGCGGGCTCGACCTGGCGATCGGGGTGCTGATGTCTGGAGCCCCAGCGGCCACCGCCACCTACATCATGGCCCATCAGATGAAGGGGGACTCTGAGCTGGCCGGCTCGATCGTCATGATGTCGACGCTGGCCTCGGCGGTCACCTACACCGCGGCTCTCTACATCCTGCGGAGTCTGGGCCTGTGAAGACACCGCGGATTTCAATCCTGATGGCGGTGCGCAACGAGCAGAAACACCTCGGCGCCGCCCTCGCCTCCCTGCAACGCCAGAGCCTGCGCGATTGGGAGTTGGTGGTGGTCGACGACGGCTCGCAGGACGAGACTGCCGGCATTCTCGCGAGCGCCGCGCGCCATGATGAGCGCATCCGCGTCCTGACCCGGCCGGCCCGCGGGCTGGTGCCGGCCCTGAACGAAGGACTTGCCGCCTGTGGCGCGAAACTGGTGGCGCGCATGGACGGCGACGACATCAGCCATCCGCAGCGGCTCACGCGCCAGGCGGCATACCTCGAGGCGCATCCGCACATCGATCTGGTGGCCAGCGCGGTGTGCCATTTTCCCCGTCCGCTGGTCAGCGGCGGCATGTGCGCGTACGAAACCTGGCAGAACGGGTTGCTCGAACACGCACAGATCGTGCGCGACCTGTTCGTCGAATCGCCCTTCGCCCATCCCAGCGTGGCTTTCCGCCGCGCCGCAGTTATGGCGGCGGGCGGCTACCACGACCGGGAGTGGGCCGAGGATTACGATCTGTGGCTACGCCTGGCGCACAGGGGCTGCCGCTTCGCACGCATTGCCAAGAGGCTTCTGTTCTGGCGCGAGCGCCCCGAGCGTCTCACCCGCACCGCGGCCAACTGCAGCGCCGATGCGTTTCGCGCCTGCAAGGTGCATCATCTCAAAAACGGCTTTCTGCGCGGACATGAACGCGTGACCCTGTGGGGCGCGGGCATCGAGGGGAAGGCCTGGCGACGGGCACTGGCAGATCAGCAGATCATCGTAAACCGCTGGGCGGAGGTCGACCGGCGCAAGATCGGCCAGATCATCCACCATGCCCCGGTCGTCCCCATCGAAGCGCTGCAACCGGGCACGGGACCGATTCTGGTCACCGTCGGCGCCAAAGGCGCCCGCTCCCAGGTACGCGCCTGGGCCGCGCAGCGAGGATTGATCGAAGGACAGGATTTTCTCTGCGTAACTTAGAAATGGCTGACAGGCGAGATACAACCGGCTCAACCGGCAAACGCCTCCGCTTTCACAAATGACAAATGATCAGTGACAAAGGACATCCTATGTACCAACCCTTCACTATCGGCAATCGTCTGCGCATCGTCCCCCCGGAGTGCGCAGCAGCGCCGACGGATCGCACTGACCTGATCATCGCCAAAGGTGCTTTCGGTTCGGGAGAACATGAGACCACGGCGAGCTGCATCGAAATCCTCGAAGGACGGCCGGAAGTTTGCGGGGCGCGGGTTCTCGATCTGGGCAGCGGCACCGGCATTCTTGCTCTGGCCAGCCTGAAGCTCGGAGCGCGGGAGGCGGTCTGTATCGATATCAATCCCGACGCGGTGAAAACCTGCCAACGCAACTGCCAGCTCAACGGCTTTGCCGCTTGCGTGCGCAACCTCACCGGGAGTCTGGAGAGCGTCAAGGAGAAGGATTTCGATCTGGTGCTCGCCAACATCTATGGCGACCTGCTGGTCGATTTCGCCGAGGGACTGGTGGAAAGGACGCGAAGCGGCGGGCTGCTGCTGCTCTCAGGCATTCTCTGGGAATACAATTTCGAGGTGCGCACCCTTTATGAAAAGCTCGGTTGCAGCGTATTGAAAAACCGGATGCTCGGGGAGTTCAGCACGGTTTTACTGCGTGCAGCCTGATATTGCCGGCCTTTTCTCTCAAAAAACTGGCCACTTCCAGAGGGTTGCAAGAAAAAGGAAGGTCGTACCAAGGCTCTCGAAGCATTCTTCGAGCAAAAGATCCGCCTCCCTGGATAAGGGGAAAAAATGTTTATCGAAGGGAAGGCCCGCCAGGTAAAGAACCACGCCGGCAATAAAATAAGCGCCTGTCCTGCTGCGCAGAAAGCTGCGGGCGAACACGACGACCTTGGACGATTTGCGAAAGAGGAGAAAAAGATAGGCGATCCAGATCGCGCTCAGGAGGATATCCCGTCCGACGCCGCTGCCAAGAAACACCAGGAGATCGGGTAGAGGATAATCTTCGACATCCATCTCCCGCAGCAATACGGTGATATAGGTAAGCAGCAGGAAGAAAAAAGGGAAGAACCTGTCACCGGGCCGGCAGATCGCCAATCGAACCAGCAACACCAGAACTGCACTGAAGAGAATGACGGCCTGACTCCATTCCAGCAGGCTATCCTCTTGCGCAATGTCCGGGGAGATCTGTCCCAATCTCCAGAGGAAAAAAAATACGCCCGCCGCGCTGAGCGCGATCACAATATCGAGCAGGGAATTTCTGAGAGTCATCCGATTTATCTGTCCTGGCGATTCCCGCCCGCGGGTTCTATCTCAAGCTCTGGATTTTCTCCAGGCTTTTCTGAAGTATATTCAACTTCTCCTCGGCCTCTGCCTGCTTGGCGCGGTCTTTTTCGAGGACGGCCGGCGGAGCGTTGGCGAGAAACTTCTCGTTGGATAGCTTCTTGCGGAAGAAGGCGGTGTCTTTTTCGGCCTTGGCGATCTCTTTCTGCAGACGCTTCTCCTCTTCTTCAAGATCGATCAGACCCGCGAGCGGCAAAAGCACTTCAATGTCGCCGGCCACCTGGGTCGCCGCTTTCTCGGGACGATCGACGCCATAGCCGAACGCCAGCTCGCCGACCCGGGCCAGGGCCTTGATATAGTCCTGCCCTTCGGCCACAACCGGCACGGCATCGAGACTCTTGCAGTCGAGCACCGCGGCGATCTGCCGGCTGGGGGGAACGTCCATCTCACCGCGTACGTTTCGGATCGCCCGGATCACCTCCATGACCATCTCCATGCGTTCGGCCCCCTCCCGATCGACAGGCAGTGCGCCCCCCTGGGGATAGCTCGCCTGCATAATCGAGGCACAGGGCCGTTGTCCCGGCAGAGACTGCCAGATCTCTTCGGTGATGAAGGGCATAAAGGGGTGCAGCAGGCGCAGCAACTGCTCGAGCACGGTGAACAGCACGCTTTGGGCGCGCTCCCGGCGATCGGCATCGGCGCCGTAAAGATCGTCCTTGATCAGCTCGATGTACCAATCGCAGAACTCATGCCAGGTAAAAGCATACAGGGTGCTGGCGGCTTCGTTGAATTTATATTCCTCGAGCGCTTCGCCGGTCTTCTGCGACGCTTCGCTCAGGCGGGTGAGAATCCACGTGTCGGCCAGAGAGAAGTCGCGGCGTTCCAGATCGATGGCGGCCGGGTCGAAATTCTCGAGATTCATAAGAGCAAAGCGGCTGGCGTTCCAGAGCTTGTTGGCAAAGTTGCGGTAGCCGGCGATGCGGTCGGTGGAGAGCCTGATATCGCGCCCCATCGCGGCGAAGGCGCTGAGGGTGAAGCGGAACGCATCGGCGCCGTACTCGTCGATGATGGTGAGCGGATCGATGACGTTCCCCTTGCTCTTGCTCATCTTCTGCCCCTGGGCATCGCGGACCAGGGCGTGAATATACACTTCGGTGAAGGGGACCTGACCCATGAACCGGATCCCCATCATCATCATGCGCGCGACCCAGAAAAACAGGATGTCGAAGCCGGTGACCAGGCAGGAGGTCGGATAGAACTTCTCCAGAACGGCGGTGCGCTCGGGCCAGCCCATGGTCGAGAAGGGCCACAGGGCCGAGGAGAACCAGGTGTCGAGCACGTCGTTGTCCTGGCGGATCTCTGTACTCTGGCAGTGCATGCAGGCGGCGGGATCTTCGCGCGAGACGCTCAGCTCGCCGCAGGCGTCGCAATACCAGGCGGGAATGCGGTGCCCCCACCAGATCTGGCGGCTGATGCACCAATCCTGAATGTTGAACATCCATTCGTAATAGGTCTTTTCCCAGTGCTGGGGAACAATCCGGGTGTCGCCTTTCTGCACCGCCTTGATCGCCTCCTGAGCCAGGGGGGCGACTCTGACATACCACTGCAGGCTCATGTACGGCTCGATGATCGTCTTGCAACGGTAGCATTCGCCGACGGCATTGGCGTGGTCTTCGGTGCCGGCCAGCAGGCCCTGCGCCTCGAGATCTTCGACGACTTTCGCGCGGGCGGCTTGGCGCTCGAGCCCCTGGTAGGGGCCGCCGTTTTCGTTGATATTTGCGGAGCTGTCGAGCACGTTGATAAATTCGAGGTCGTGGCGCCTGCCGATCTCAAAATCGTTAAAATCGTGCGCCGGGGTGATCTTCACGGCGCCGCTGCCGAATTCGCGGTCCACGTACTCGTCGGCGATGATCGGAATTTCGCGCTCGACCAGGGGCAGGAGCACGGTCCGGCCGATCAGATCCTGATAGCGCTCGTCTTCGGGGTGGACGGCCACGGCGGTATCGCCGAGCATGGTTTCAGGGCGGGTGTTGGCGACGACCAGGTGTCGCTCGGTCCCTTTGACCGGGTATTTCAGATGCCAGAGATGCCCTTTTTTCTCATCGTGCTCTACCTCGAGATCGGACAGGGCCGTATGGCAGCGTGGACACCAGTTTATCAGGCGGTTGTCGCGATAGATCAAGCCCTCTTCGTAGAGGCTCACGAACACCTCGCGCACCGACATGGAGAGGCCCTCATCCATTGTGAAGCGCTCGCGATCCCAGTCGCAGGAGGCGCCCAGACGCTTGAGCTGATTGATGATCTGCCCGCCCGATTCTTCGCGCCACCTCCAGACCCGCTCGATGAAGGCCTCACGGCCGATGGCGTGGCGATCCGTGCCTTCGGCGGCGAGGCGTTTTTCCACCACGTTCTGGGTGGCGATGCCGGCGTGGTCGGTCCCGGGCATCCACAGCACCTCATGGCCGGTCATGCGCTTCCAGCGTGCCAGCACGTCCTGAAGTGTATTGTTGAGGGCATGCCCCATGTGCAGCACCCCGGTGACGTTCGGGGGCGGAATGACGATGGAATAATGGGGTTTGGGGGATGTTTCGTCGGCATGAAAATAACCGTTCTCCTCCCAGGTGCGGTACCACTTTTCCTCGACCTGCGCCGGTTCGTATCCTTTGGGGAGCTTTGCTTCCATGGGGGCAACATCCTTCTCTGGGATCACAGCGCATCGGCCGCTAGTGTCCCGTACGGGACATTAGCGGCGAATGCGAAAAAAGAAACGGGGATTTTAGCAATCCCCGTTTCATCCGTCAATAAGCGCGGTGCGAATGTCGCGGCGCGGTTTACCTGAGCGCCTCTTTGATCTTTCGGATCTCGTCCTGGACCATGCTTTCGGCCAGATCCGGCACGACATCCCAGGCGATTTTTTCGATGATCGTGCCGGCGAGCCGCTCGACAACCTGCCCGGCGACCTTTTCAACGATGCGGGCCAACTCTTCTTCGGTAAGGGCGCCGGCCTGTTCGGAAACCGCGGTCCGCGCCGCCGGGGGGGCAGCCGCCTCGGCGGGAGTCTCCGGCGCGGGCGGCGCGGGCGCTTCGGCCCGGGCGGCAAGCTCCTCGACAGGCTCTTCGTGCGCCGGACCAGGCGCCTCCAGAGGCTGCGCAAAGGTCTCCGGGTCGAGGCCGGCGGCTGCGGGAGACGGTTCCTGGGTGGGCTCCTCTTCCGGGAATGTCAGCGGCTCTCCAGCGACGGGCTCCTCCTCGATCGGGGAAGGCGCGGCGAAGGTAAAAGGCGCCTCTGCGGCGGCGAAGGCGGGCTCATCCTCTGGCGGCATTTCTTCGAAGTCATCCTCGAGGATATCGGCTTCATCGAGTTCCAGGATATCCTCGTCGCTCTCGGCAGCACTTCCCGGCGCGGCGTTCTGTGCGTCCATCTCGTCTTCGGCGAACGCAAAATCCCCCCAGATGTCTTCCTCGGGCGCTTCGGTGTGGGCCGCGGCATCCTCACGGGATTCAGCGGCCGGCACAGGCGCCTGTGCGGCCTGATCGAGCAGCGCCTGCACCTTTTCAATCAGGGCTTGGGAAGCGAAGGGCTTGGCGATCCAGTCGTCGGCCCCGGCGGAGCGGGCTTCGTCTTCGTCGAAGGACTCGAAAGTCCCCGTGAGCAGCAGAACCGGAATGCGCTGCAGGGAGGGTTCTTTTTTGATCTGCGCGCAGAGCTCATAGCCGTTTTTTTCGGGCATATGCACATCGGCCAGGATCAGGTCGGGAGGGTCGGACAGGGCTTTTTCCAGAGCGGCTGCGCCATTGTCGGCGATCACGAGATCGACATCTTCGTTGGCGAAGGTGATGCCGACCACCTTCTGGATGGTGATACTGTCGTCGGCCAACAGCAGCTTTTTGCTCATTCATGCCTCCTTCTCGGCCCCGGTCAGGGAGCGAGTCGTATTTATAGTGGCGCTGCGCCGGGGGGAACGCAGGCTGTCCAGACCACCGTATAGCAGAGATCCCGTGGAAAGTCATTTCTTTCGAAAAAGAGGCTCTCTGCCCCGGCGCGCGGGCACCGATTCGTCGCAAAGGGAAAAGCCGCACGGGCCATCCGCTCCACGCGGCAGGATGCAGCGGCGCGCAGTGAAGAAAACCACCAGGGCTTAAGCGGCTCTAAGATTAGCATGAGAAAAAACCGAATGTCAACCAGACAAACTCTAAAAAGCTTCTGTTCTGGACACTTACACGAGTTTCCAGGGTTGCGGGAGAAACAACTGGTGATAAAGGTTGACCGCATAACGATCGGTCATGCCGGCGATAAAGTCGCCGACGGAAACTTCCAGAGTATCCCCCGGCAGTCGCCGGCCCCCGGAGCGTAGAAGCTCGTCTTCGTTTTCCATGAAATAGAGAAACAGATCGCGCATGATGCGCGACGCCTTGACGAAATCGTCATGGACCGGCCTGGAACGATAAACGTGGGCATGGAGCCAGTCGCGCAGCGCGAGGATGGCGTGCTCCATAGGCGGGGATTGAACGATCTCGGCGCCGTCTGCCTCCAGAGATCTTGCAATCATATCGCACACCATATTGTCGATCCGCCGGCCGTGGCTCTGCCCAAGGGGGGCGAGAATCTCCCTGGGGATCTGACGCAGCTCGATGAGTCCGGCACGCAGGGCATCGTCCAGATCGTGATTGACGTAGGCGATAATATCAGCCCGTCGCACGATATGTCCTTCGAGGGTGGCGGGCATGGCGGCAGGGTCGCCCAGCAAGGGACCGCCGCCTTTGGAATGCTTGAGAATCCCGTCTCGCACCTCCCAGGTGAGGTTCAGCCCCTGTCCGGAGTTTTCAAGAACATCCACCACCCGCAGGCTCTGGCGCACATGATGAAACGACTCCGACATCAATTCATTGAGAACCCCCTCTCCTGCATGTCCGAATGGGGTATGGCCGAGATCGTGGCCGAGAGCGATCGCTTCGGTCAGATCTTCGTTGAGCGCCAGTGACCGGGCGATGGTTCGCGCAATCTGGGAGACCTCAAGCGTATGTGTCAGGCGGGTACGGTAATGATCGCCTTCCGGGGAGAAAAAAACCTGTGTTTTATGTTTCAGCCGCCGAAACGATTTCGAATGCAGGATCTTGTCACGATCATGTTGAAAAGCGGTTCGGGTTTGGCAAGTTCGAACCTCGTTTTGCCGGCCACGACTTTTGGCACTGAAACAGGCATGAGGGGAAAGAATCTTTTCTTCACGATCTTCAAGCAGACTTCTTATGTTCATTGATTCGATCCTCGCGAAGATATCTTGTAGACAGAGACGTTTTCGGAAAAACCTCAAAAAGAATACATTATAAGCTTGATTTTTCCTTGATTTTACAGAGCATTCCTGTATTAATTCTAAAAATCAGCAAATCACAGCTGAAAAAAGACTTACATCTGGAGGAAAAAACGAATGGCTACACTTCTTGAAATGGCATCTGAAATCATTGCTGCACATGCTTCAACGACCCCTATGACAAAAGAGGATCTGATTTCTGAACTGAACGAAGTCTATAAAGCACTGTCTTCGATCGAAAAGGGCGAAATGTCCTCTGCTGAAGTTTCAGCCGAAGCGGCCGAAGAAGCGCCTGTGATCTCCCGCAAAAAGGCCTTCGGCAAGGACAAAGTCACCTGCATGATCTGCGGCAAAGAGATGAAGACTCTGGCCCGCCACCTCAAGACTGCTCATGACATGAAGCCCACCGAGTATCGAAAGAGGTTCGATATCCCGCGCACTCAACCTTTAGCCGCGCGCAACTATTCCGAAAGCCGCCGGCAGATGGCCGTCGATCGCGGTCTCGGCGAGAATCTGGCCAAGGCCCGTGCGGCCAGAGGTCGCAAGAAGTAATTCTGACTCGCCCCGGAGAAAAAAAGGCTGCCTCCCACGTGGAAGCAGCCTTTTTTTCTTCGGGGACTGTTCATCTCACCCGTGCATGTGCGCTCAGATCAGGGTGAACGGAAGGCTGACCAGCACGTTGCCCTGGGCATCGTGCACGTCAACGCGCCATTGGCCCGCCCACGAGGGAAGAAAGCTTTTGGACGACCAGGTGCGCCAGTTGGAGGAGCGCACCGGAAGATCGACCCGCGCCATTTCATCGTCCTGGTAATACCAGACATGCGTAATGAATGTATCTTCGATCGCCCCGCTGACACGGGTAAAGCAGTAGAGCTTGCCGACGGTAACCGGGTACGACTCGACCGCATCGACCGGAGCACGATCCACAACCGCCGTGGTGATCACCGCTTCGGGAATTTCGATCGCCGACACGGCGGCCGGAACCACCCATGTCAGACAGGCCAGCAGCAACAAAATTTTCTTCATCGTCCATCCTCCTGTTTGCATTAAAGTTCATCCCACGACAGGCTTCCACCAGGAACCTGCGGATGAAAAATCGCTTTGCCCCTTGTATATCACAGCATTGCACACCTGACCAGCAGACCGGCGCCGATCCCGCCATCTGCCCTCTTTTTTCACCAGCTGTTTTTCCCCTTGACCACCGCACGACAGTTAACTACAATTTAATAAATTTTACTAAACTCCTTAAAGGAGGATACGATGAAACGGGTTCTGGTCGCATCCTGCCAGGAGAACCTTCTCTCAACTATCACCCTGGTACTGAAGCAATGGGGATACCGCACGATCGGTTCCTGCAAGAGCGAAGAGCTTCATGAACTCGTGGATACCGTCGCTCCTCAGCTTGTGGTCCTTGACGATGCCTGGCTAACGCAGCAGAGTCCGGACGTCCGCTCAGCGCTGCTGGCGCACCTGAATACAAATACTGCCCATCTCGCCCTGATCACAGCGGCCGACAGCCCGCTTGCGGAAATCAGCAGGGCGCACCACATCCTGCCGAGCCCAGTCAATATTTTTTCCCTCTACAGCTTGACCCAGACCCTGCTCGAAGATTACCCGCGCCGCAATTTCCGCACTTCGATCAACCTGCCTGTCATGTTCCGGCGCCAGAGTCGCAGCTGGGAGCTGGCCCGGATCGACACCCTGGGGACCGGGGGGATGTTTATCAAAACCGGTCACCGGCTGCAGGCGGGCGAGGTTCTGGGCCTGTGTGTTCCCCTGCTCGGCATGCACGAAGAGCTAGAAATGATCGGGCAGGTCGTCTACGCCGTTGAGCCGTGCCCCGAAAACAATTATATGCAGGGGTATGGAATCAGCTTTTCGGGGATGGAAGGGAACAGCACCAGCGCTCTGAACGACTTTCTCGAGGATCTGTTTTTCATGCGGGTGGACAAAGCCGACGGCAATCGGGAAAGCTTCGACCCGACGGATTTGCGCCGCCAGACGCGCAGGCAGGCCGCGCTGAGTGCCCATATCTAAGGCGAACGTCTTCGCGGCGGATCAGGCCGCGCCCCGCCTTTCGTTTCATCCAGCCCCCCCCAGGGCCTCGAGAAAACTCTCACCGCCGCTCGTCGGACCAACTCCGAAAAATTCGGCGAGGGTGGCGCCAACGTCGGCAAAAGTCGCACGCACCCCCAGATCCGCTCCTGCCTTCATCGCCTTGCTCCAGACCAGCAGCGGAACATCTTCGCGGGTGTGATCCGTCCCCTCTGTCGTTGGATCGCAGCCGTGATCGGCGCTGATGACCAGCAGGTCCCGATCGCCGAGGCCCTCGATCAGGCCAGGAAGCAAGCGGTCGAATTCCTCGAGGGCCCGACCGAAACCGCGGGCATCCCGACGGTGGCCGAAAAGCATATCGAAATCGACAAGATTGGTGAAAACCAGCCCGGCATCGATCTGCCGCAAAGCCGCAATGGTCCTGTCCATGCCGTCGCCATTGCTTTGGGTCGCCGTGAATCGGGTCATGCCGCGGCCGGCGAAGATATCGTGAATCTTGCCAACGCCGAATACGTCATAGCGTGCTTCTGCAAGCGCATCGAGCAGAGTCGGACCGACCGGGGAAAGCGAGAAATCGTGCCGCCGCGAGGTGCGCGTGAAATCTCTGGCCGAAGCACCCTGAAATGGTCGGGCGATCACCCGGCCAACCTGGTAGGGATCGAGAATGCGACGCGCAATGCGGCAGATCTCGTAGAGCCGCTCAACAGGGATGATCTCCTCGTGGGCGGCAATCTGAAAAACCGAGTCGACACTGGTATAGACGATGGGGCGACCGGTACGCAGGTGCTCCTCGCCAAGCTCCCTGAGGATCTCGGTGCCGCTGGCTGCGCGGTTGCCGATAGGATCAAGTTCGGTTTCGCGGCGAAAAGCGTGGATGATTTCTGGGGGAAAGCCCTGTGGAAAGGTACGCAGAGGGGTCTCGAGTACCAAGCCGGCGAGCTCCCAGTGGCCGCAGGTGGTATCCTTGCCCGCCGATCGTTCGTGCATGCGCCCCCAGGCGGCGAGGGGCGATTGATCAGGGGGAACCCCGCGGATCTGCGCGATATTGCCCAGCCCCATCCGTTGCAGATGGGGCAGCTCGAGGCCACCGCAGGCCTCAGCGACATGGCCCAGGGTATCAGCGCCGGCATCGCCGTAGCTGACAGCGTCAGGCGCAGCACCGATCCCCACCCCATCAAGGGTGATCAGCAGCGCGCGGCGCGGCGCCATCGCTAGAGACTCGCTTCCCGGCGCCACTGCTCGATGATCGCCGGGCCGCAGGATGTACCGATACGGGTCACTCCAGCGGCCAGAAACCGGCTGCAACTCGGCCAGTCACGGATGCCGCCGGCTGCCTTGACCTTAAGATCTTTGCCGGCCCGGGCAACCAGAAGCCGGGCATCCTCCTCGGTCGCCCCGCCCGTCCCGAAGCCGGTAGAGGTCTTGACGTAGGCCGCTGCAGCGCGCCGGGCACAGCCGACCAGCGCCTCCTTGACCTGCCGGTCGAAGCAGCAGCATTCGAGAATGACCTTGACCGGCGCCGCACCCGCGGCTTCGACGACCTGGCGAATATCCTCCTCCACCGCACGAAAATCTTTTTGCGCGGCGGCGCCGAGGTGAATGACCATGTCGATCTCCTGCGCGCCCCGGGCAATCGCGCCCTGCGTTTCAAAGGCTTTGGTCTCACTCGGCACGTAGCCGAAGGGAAAACCGACAACCGTCGCTACCGCCACGCCGGAGCCGTAGAGCCGTTCGGCCGCCAGCGCAACAAAAACCGGAGGGATACAGACTGCGGCAAAGCCATATTCTACCGCATCTTCGCACAGGTTGCGGATCTCTTCGGCCGTACAGTCGGGCCTGAGCAGGGTATGATCGATAAACGTCGCGGGATTGTTCATGATCGAAAGCCGGGAGTTGAGCGCGGGCCGGATGTCACGTCCGGTAATCGGCGTTGATTTTCACGTAATCGTAGGTCAGGTCAGAGGTGTAGTAGACCGACTCGCCGGCGCCGAGATGCAGATCGACGGTGACTGTGAACTCCGGCAGTTTGAGCACCTCTTCGGTCGCTCTGGATTCAAGCTCTTTGCCGGTTCCGAGGCCGCCACGGACAACCGGGATCTGGCCGAAGAAAATATCGATGCGATCGGGATCGACGTCGGCGCCGCTGTATCCCACCGCGGCGATAATGCGGCCCCAATTGGCATCCTGCCCGAAAAAGGCTGTCTTCACCAGGTGTGAGGTCGCGACGCTGCGCGCGGCGATACGCGCATGGTCGTCATCCAGAGCGCCGCGCACGCGAATCTCAACCAGCTTGGTGGCCCCCTCTCCGTCGCGCACGATCATCTTGGCAAGATCATGCATGGTTTCCTCGACCAGCGCGGCGAAAGCGGTCGCTTCAGGGGTGCCGGCGACAATCTGCGGGTTCTTTGCCAAACCGTTGGCCAGAACCAGAACCATATCGTTGGTGGAGGTATCGCCATCGACCGTTATGGCATTGAACGAGCGCGCCACGCCCTGCTCAAAGGCCTCCTGCAGGACGGGTGGAGCCACGTCCGCGTCGGTGAGAATGAAAGCGAGCATGGTCGCCATGTCGGGGTGGATCATCCCCGCGCCTTTTGCGAGTCCGACCACCTGATAACTCTGCCCGCCCGCCTGCCCGCAGCGGGCGGCACTCTTGGGAAAAGCGTCGGTGGTCCGGATCGCCTCGGCCACCTTATCGGCGCCGCCACTATCGAGTTCGGAGGGCAGTTGGGGCACGTGCTGCTCGAATTTCTCCATCGGCAGCGGGTGGCCGATCACGCCTGTGGAGGAGACAGCGACCAGATCCTCGGCGATACCGAGAGCACGGGCTGTTAGCTCGCCGCACCGCAGGGCATCGCGCATCCCCTGTTCTCCGGTGCAGGCATTGGCATTGCCGCTGTTGATCAGCACGGCCTGACATTGCCCCCTGGCGATACGCGCCCTGGTAACCGTGACCGGCGCTGCAACCACCTTGTTGGTGGTGAAAACTCCCGCGCAGCGGGCCGGGACCTCCTAATAGACCAGCGCCAGATCGGGCTTTCCCGACCGCTTGAGGCCAGCACTGCGCACGCCGAACTTGAAACCTTTAACCCGGGGAAGGTGGGCGTTGCTCATCGTTTGCGACTCCGCGAAGAATTATTTCTGGCAGGGGAAAAGAACGCCGAAGGTCGTTCCCTCGCCTTCAGTGCTCTGCAGGAAAATGCGGCCTCCCATGCGCCGGATGATGGCCTTGCAGATCGCCAGACCGATACCGACCCCATGGGGTTTTTCGGTGTTAATGTCGCCGAGTTGCGTATATTCGTCGAAGACGTCTTCGCCGGCCTCCATGGGGACCGCCTGTCCGTCGTTATGAATCTGCATGAAAACGTGAGGCTTGTTCTCGACAAGCTGGTTCTCGAGTCGGACCTGAATACGACCGCCTTCACGATTGAACTTGACGGCATTGTCGACCAGCGCGTTGATGAGAATGCCGGCTTTTTCCGGGTCCCCGAAAATATCGTGCAGGTCGGGCTGAACGGTCATAAAGGTCTGCAGGTCGGCCTGCGCGATCTCAAATCCCCTGCGGGTCAGCGCCTCGCTGAGCAGCCCCTCGACGGAGAAGGACCGCCAGTCCCAGCGCTCGCCGCCTGAGTCGATAGAAAAGAGCCGCAGCATGCCGGAGATCAGCCTTTCCATATGCAGGCTTTCGGCATGTACCTTGCCGAGATAGTCCTTCATTTCGACTTTATCGATATGATCGAAAAAATTGATGATCAGATCGACAAACCCGAGGATCGAGGTCAGCGGCGTCTTCAACTCATGGGACAGGTTGCAGACCAGGTGGGAGCGGGCCTTGTTGAACTGAACCAGGTTGCGGTTGGCATCCTCGAGTTCGCGGGCCTGGTTGCGCAGATTGGAGACGAGCTTCCAGTTTTCGATCGCCAGGGCTACCTGGTGGGCAATTGTGGTCAGAAGATTGAGGTCTTCGGCGTTGAACGTCTCGCCGGAGCGCTTGTTGTTGACGTTAATGACACCAAAGACGCGGTCCTTGATTCGGATCGGCACCGAGAGCAGCGACTGGTTCTTGTAACGTTCGGCGTCCCCGGAGGAATGAAACCGCTGATCACGCGAGAGGTCAGCAATCAGGATGGGCCGCCCGGAAGCAAGGACATGACCGGAGATGCCTTCGCCGGGGGCGACCTTGGCGCGATTCATGATGTCGGGTGACAGGCCGCGCGCTGCGGTGATGGTCCTGTCTCTTATACACATCTGACGCTGCCGACGACTC
>JAGXHK010000191.1 GCA_024636255.1 Desulfuromonadales bacterium
AGCGTCAGATGTGTATAAGAGACAGATCCAGCAGGTTTCGCTTCCCGTTTCGACCCGATAGGCGGCATGCTCGAGTCCGAGCGCCGGCTAGGAGTTGAGCCGGGTGACCTTCTCGTTGACCGGGGTGGCCGCGACCCGGTAGCGGGCCGAGCACTCGTCCGCAGTGATGAACCGCTCTTGCCCTGCGCCGCAAAATGGGCAGGTTTCGGGATGAAAACCGACCATGTTGTAACCGCAGACGAGGCAGACATATTGTTCTTTTGACATCGATTCTCCTCATCCTGAATCGTTTATCGTCCGAAGACACTCCACGGGCAGGCCCAGGCGCCCGGAATCCAGGCGGATTCCGGGCGCTTTCATGTCGATTAACGGCTGGACAGAATGATGTGTGAGCGGCTGGGCTCCTGCCCCTGCTGCCCAAAGGAAGGGTCGCCGCCCTGATGGCGTACGACCAGGTAGGCGGTGACCGCGAGAATGCCGATAGCGCCGCCGATCAGCCCCAGGGCGAGACCGGTATCCATGGAGGACTCCTTTCTGCCTCCATGCATCATCCGGCGCGCGTCGTCACAACATTTCTCCATAAATCCCATCTTTCTTCTCCGGTTCCACATTTTTGATCTCCTTGAATGGGTTAAAGCAGAGGTTCGGCCGCATCTATGAGTCCACAAATATATCTCTAAGCACCTCTTTTGAACGTAGCCGCCATCCAGCCGCTGTCAACAGTCTGCCGAAAAAAGAAGATGGATCTTTATTTATCAAGATTCCTGATGATCAATGACAAGGTCATGGAAACTGTCATCCTCCGTCGAGCTTTCTCTGCAAGCCAAGGTCAAAAAAGATCGGCGAACGAGACGGAAAACGCCTGCAGAAATGAACCGAGGAGGACTCGAGTTGGCACTCAGGTTGTCCAGAGCAGGAAAACCGATAGACTTTTGAGAGGCAAATAAAACTTTGTAATTCTCCTGATCGGTGGGAAAACACCTCCCGTCCGAGGAGCAAAATGAAACGGATCAGTCTCAAGCATTTCAGCCCTCTGATCGGGCTGGCCCTCTTTTTCTTCGCGCTGTTCGTACTTAACCGGGCGCTGGGGGAAAGCAGCTATCGCGATATCCTGCGTCATGTGTCTCAGTTTCCTGCGGGCCGCATCCTCGGCGCGATCGGCCTGACCGCGGCAAGTTACTTCGTTCTCACGCTCTACGATCATCTCGCGCTGCGCTATCTGCGCCAGCGGATCGGACTGGTGCGCGTCAGCCTCGCCTCCTTTATCAGCTACTGCTTCAGCCGCAACATCGGGTTTGCCGTGCTCACCGGCGGCTCGATCCGCTACCGCTTCTACTCGGCCTGGGGCCTGTCGGCCGAAGAGGTGGCACGACTGATCACCTTTGCGGCGACAACCTTCATCCTCGGCCTGCTCACCATGGGAGGAAGCATTCTGCTGCTCTCGACAGCCGCGCTTCCCGACCTGCCCTTCCCGGTGTGGGCTCTGGGGCCGCTCGGGGTGCTCGCCCTGGTGCTGGTGTTTGCCTATCTTCTGCTGGTTTTTCTACGCCGGCGCCCCTTTCGCATCCGCAACTGGAATGTCTCCCTTCCAACCCGTCCGCAGTCTTTCGCCCAGTTGCTGCTCGGCTCTCTTGACTGGGTCATGACCGCGAGCGTCCTCTATTATCTTCTCTCGGGACTGATCCCGCTGTCGCTGGTCGCATTTCTGGAGATCTACCTGATCGCCCAGCTCGTCGCCACGATGAGCCATGTCCCCGGCGGGCTGGGCGTCTTCGAGTCGGTCATTGTACTGCTGATCCCCCAGCTGGCGGCTCCCGACCTGCTGGCCATGTTGCTTGTCTACCGCGGCATCTATTACCTGCTCCCTTTCGCCTCCGCCATCCTCCTGCTCGGCGCGCTCGAGGGACTTCAGCATGCAAAGAGCTGCCGGCGCCTGGGCATATACCTCGGAAACTGGCTGTCCTCCCTGGCGCCGCCGGTCTTCGCAGGCGCGATTCTGTTCACGGGGGCGATTCTGCTTTTCTCCTGCGCCACGCCGACGAGGCCCGAGCGCCTGGAATGGTTGCGCGGCCTGGTGCCGCTTGCGCTGATCGAGATATCTCATTTTCTGCTCGCGCTGGCGGGAGCGGGGCTGCTGCTGCTCGCTCGCGGGCTGCAGCGGCGCCTGCAGCCGGCTTATGTGGCCACTTTACTGCTGTTGAGCCTTTCAGTGGCGCTGACCCTGCTCAAAGGAATGACCATCGAGCAGGCGATCGTTCTGGTTCTGATCCTGGCAGCGCTCATTCCGAGCCAGGACCTCTTTTACCGCCACGCGCCGCTGCGCGAGGAACCGTTTCCGCTCGGCTGGGTGACGGTGATCCTGACCGCCCTTGGCACCTCTGCATGGCTGGCGTGGATCTCGTACGACCACCGCGATTTCACCGCCGGCCGCGTCCTGGATTTCGCACTGCATGACGATGCCGCTCGCTCGCTGCGAGCGCTCGCCGGGGCGGCGGGCATTCTCTTGGCATTCTGCATGCTCAAGCTGCGCCTGCCCAGGGTAGCGCAGCCCGGCCTTCCCGATACGCACGCCCTGCAGAACGCGGAAGAGATCATTTCCCGGCAATCCAGCGCGGAGGCCAATCTCGCCCTGGTCGGCGACAAGGCGCTGCTCTTTTCTCAGCAACAGGACGCTTTTATCATGTACGCCAGCGCCGGGCGTTTCTGGGTGACGCTCGGCGATCCCGTCGGCGCGCGCCATCAGGTCTCAGAGCTGGCCTGGTGCTTTCGAGATTTGTGCGAGCGGCAGAGGGGGACTCCGCTCTTCTACCTGATCGAAGAGGACCATCTGCCCCTCTACCTCGACATGGGAATGGCCCTGCTCAAGATCGGGGAGGAAGCGCGCCTGGATCTGCAAGCAGACGAAGGGTCCGCAGACCGCAGAAAGGAAGGCCGGAGTGGGGAGAGCGCCCATCGATTCCAGCTCATGGAAAAGATGCGCGACCCGGAGATGACATCGATTCTGAAAAGGCTCGGCAGCGAGTGGCTGGGTCAACAGGGTGTGCTGGAGTGCGGATTTTCGCAAGGTGGGTTCGAATCTTTTTATCTCGAGCGCTTTCCGATCGCTCTCGTGCATCAGGGGGAAGAGCTGGCGGCCTTCGCCCTGGTCCTGCCCGGGCCCGATAAAAAGGAATTTACGATCGATCTGTTGCGATTCTCGCCCCAGGGTGGGACGGAGGCGGCGGATGCTCTTTTCAGGGGGCTCATGGATTGGGGGAGAAAAAGCGGCTTTCGGTACTTCAACCTTGGCGTGGTCCCGAACGCGGACCACGACCGGCACGACTATTCGCCAAGCTGGCGCGAACTTGGCCCATCCGCCTTCCGCAACGGACAGAGCTTCTCCTCTACGCAGCAGATGCGCAGATGCGTCGAGCGCCTGCAGCCGCGCATGTGTCTCCGCTATCTGGCGCTTCCCGGCCAGGTATCCCCCAGAATTGTGCTGGAGAATGTCGCGAGCCTGATCCGCAGGTCTGCGCCGTTCGCCCGCGGGGACAGTACATCCTCCAGCCTTGAATCTGGAGACATGTACTGCGCCACCACGAATTTCAGCCGAAATACCGAGCGTGACGAAACAATGAACCTATAGCGACCCGGATTGTGGGCCTTCCAGTGAAAGGCAACTCTCGACCACCGTGTACAGTTCACTCATCTGAATCGGCTTCATCAACTCCTTGTCCATCCCCGCCGCCAGGCATTCATCCCTGATTTCGCGCCGTGAATGCGCCGTCAGGCCGACAATGAAGATGTGCCGTCCGCTTGCGCCCTCACGTCTGCGGATCTCCTGCGTCGCCTCCATGCCGGTCATCTTCGGCATCTGCAGGTCCATCAGGAGCAGGTCGAATTTCCCCTGATCCCACTTCTCGACGGCTTCCTCTCCGGATTCGGCCGTTTCCGTTTTCCATCCGCGCCGCGCCAGCATCATGATAACCAACTCTCGAATCATCGGCTCATCTTCAGCCACCAGAATGCGCGCAGTCGGGCTTTCATTTTCAGGCTCTTTCACAGGAACCTCCGAGTGTGCTTCACGTTGCTCTTCAGCGCTCTTCAGCGGCAGGGTGAAGGTAAACGTGCTGCCTTTGTCTTTTTCGCTTCGCACAGAGATGCGGCCTCCCATCAATTCGACCAGCCCCTGCGAGATCGACAGACCAAATCCGCTGCCGCCGTGCTGGCGGTGAAAAGAGCTATCCACCTGGGTAAAGGTCGAAAAGATCTTCGAGAGTTCATTCTCGGGGATGCCGATGCCGGTATCGGCCACCGAAAATTCGATGTGGTCGCCGTGCGGCCGCACGCTGACGCGGATCTCTCCCCGGGGAGAGGGAACTTTTTCCCGTGCCGGAAGGGCCGAGCAGCAGGGTGCTCGACCCTGAGGCGAGGCCCCCGCCCGCAAGGGCGTCGAGTTCAGGGATGCCACTGCGCACCTCTTTCCGAACGAATTCCTGGTGGTGCTCGTGAGAGATAAGGCGCGGAAAAACCTGCGCCCCCCCAGTGCAAATGATGAAGTCGTGATAACCGCCGATGTAATCGCTTCCCCGCCTCTTCGGCACCCGCAGGCGCCGGCGGTGGCCGCCGTATTCAGGGGTCACCTGCTCCAGGGCGAGTACGCCCTCGACGACCGTTCGGGTGCTGAATTCCTCCCTGCGGTCATCCATCAGCAGAACCGTGCAGCCTTGCACGGCGAAGAACCGCTTCAGCGCCAGGATCTGCCGGCGGAACCAGAGCGGGTTCTGCGACATCATGCGTAGATCGGCAAGCGAATCGATCACCACGCGCCGGGGGCCGATGCGCTCGACCTCTGAGAAAATTTTCTTTATCATTTCAGAGAGTTCCACCTCTGAGGGGTGGAACATGGAGTACTGCGCCTCGGGCCCGATCTGCTCGCCGAAATGGAGTATTTCGAAAATCGCGATTTTATCCAGCGACCAGTTGTGCGACCGGGCCAGCGTCTGCAATTCGGTCTGGTTCTCGGAGAGCGAGATGTGCAGTGTTTTCTCACCGCGCCGAACCCCTTCGAGCAGGAACTGCATCCCCATGGCGGTTTTTCCCGCCCCCGATTCCCCTTCCAGCAGGTAGACGCCGTTCGGAAGCAGTCCACCGAGCAGGATCTCGTCCAGTCTGGGCACGCCGGTAGTTACGAAGCCTTTATCTGAATCGTCTTGCTCGCTCATGTATTCCTCTCATATGGGTAATTAAGTCAGTAAGTTTAGCATATGAAAAAGATATGGACAGCTGGCCCGCAGCTACTCGTCGCGGCGCGCTGCGTTTTCTTTTTCCTTCGACTCGATGGCGATATTGGGCGGTGTCTCACTCTTTTCGTTCTTCGCGCGTTCTTTTTCCAGCGCCCCGTGCTCGATTTCCCGGCGCGTCTGCTCGCCGGTCTCCCCCCGGATCTCTCGGGTCGGCCTCTCCTTCCCCGCTTCTCCCATTTCGGCCTTCTCTCCGCGCACGTCCCGCAGCGCGTCCTGGGTGATCAGACCATTTTCGCAGGCGTGCTGCGCCATGGCGACGGTATCGGCGGCCAGCAGCAGGGTGCTCCCCGCTGCGGCGGTCTCCTCGGCCAACGCGCGGATCTCGTCCGTGCGTTTCGGATCGCTGACATTGCGGATGTAGATCGCCCGGATGCGCTCTGGATTTTCCCGCGCGAGCCGGGCATAAACATCGGGATCGTGCTGCCCGCTGTCGCCGATCAGCACAAACGGCAGATCGTCGTAGACGGCAAGCATGCGGCGGATCAGCTCGAGCTTGTGATCTTTGGCCTTGCGGGGAAGCGGCCGTTTGGGAGAAATGCCCCAGTCGCGCAGAAAAAGCACCGGGCCCACCGGGATGCCGTGAATTTTGAAGAATTCATCGAGCACCTCATAGAGGCTCCAAGGCCCGCGCGAGACGTAGAGCATGGGGTTGGCTTCGGCGCCCGACGTGCCCTCGTGCAGGGCGCGATAGAAGGCGGCGACTCCGGGAAAGGCGACCCGGCTCTGCGCTCCCTGAAAGAACAGATTCCAGATCATCCGGATCTTATTGGCCACACCGGTAAACATCACGGTATCGTCGATATCGCTGATCACCACGAAACGGCTCGCGGGAGGCGGGACGAAAAGCTGCGCCTCCACACGGGCGACGGGACCGCTTTGCTGCCCGTTTTCAGCCGGGATCTCCAGGTGCATGCGGTGCCAGAAGCGATCGGTCGGCGGTTCTTCGGCCGTGCGCAGATGCACCTGAAAATAGCCGCCTTTGCCGGTTTTCAGAACCTGCTCGGCGCCGCAGAAACGAGCGGTCACGGGCACATCGGCCTTGCCGTGACGCAGCAGGCGCTTCCAGAGATCGGTCAGATCGCGCCAGAGAGTCTCGTCCTGATCCGAAGCGCCGGCTCCCTGCCGGTAGACGCGTCCGGCAACAAAGGCCTCCCGGCGCGAACCGTAGCCGCGATACGGCTGAATTATCAGCCCGCCCTTCCCTTTCTCCCGTCGGACGGGGCGGGCGAGCAGATGGAGGGCGCGACGAAAAGATGTCGAGATCCGCGAAACGACGGACATGTTCTCTCTCCTTTCAGTATTCGGGGGTAGCGCCGCACGATTGCGCTCCACCCTTTCAAATCAATAACATATCGCCGCGCAATTGCCAGCGAAGGGGCAGGAGGCAGGCGTTGAAGCCCTTTGCCTTTGCCAACGCGAAAGCGCACACTAAAATTCGGATAGGTGCCGCCTCGATGCCGACATGGGCACGAGGCGGGGCGGCGCAGCGACGACCCTCAGGAGGACGGAGACATGACGGGTGAACTGATGCAGCTCGGCGGGCTCTTGCTTGTGTTTCTGACTGTTTTGTATACGCGAATGGGCGCGGGACTCTTCACCCCGTGGATCTGCAAAAGAACCTGGAGCATTTTCCGGGCGGGATCTTTTGTACTGAAGCGCCGCCGCGAGGCCCTTCTGTCATTTGGCGGTCCGGTGATGCTGGTCGCTCTCGCCGTGATCTGGGGCTCTCTGATGGTCATCGGCTTCGCCCTGAGCTATTGGCCGCTTCTGGGCACGGCAGTACGCGCGAGCAGCGGTCCGACACCCACCGATTTTATTGCTGCTTTCTACACCAGCGGCTTCTGCTTCACCACCCTCGGCATTGGCGACCTGGTACCCCAGACGAGCGCCGCCCGTTTTATCATGGTTGCCGAAGCGGGCCTTGGTTTTTCGTTTTTCACCCTCTCGATCACCTATTTTCTCTCCATCTACAATTCTTTGTCGCAGCGAAACACCATCGCCTCGGAGCTGCACCACAAAACAGGGCGCACCGGCAATCCGGCCGAGGTTCTGGCAAAACTCGGTCCGGGAGACGACTTTTCAAATGCCGCCCAGGAACTCTCGAATATCTCCAGCGGCCTTTCCAGTCTGCTGGAGATGCACAAACATTACCCCATTCTGCACTTCTACCGATTTCAACAGGTTCATTACGCTCTTTCGCGGATGGTCCTGGTGGCGATGGATACAGCCACTTTCGCCCGCAGCGCCCTCGACCCGGAGAAGCACCGCAGGTTTATCAACTCCTACGCCATTCTCGATCTATGGAACAGTGGCATGAGCCTGCAGACCGTGGTCACGAATTCATTTCTCAACCCCAAGCAACCGCAGCTCCCCTACTCTCCCGATGCGCAGACCTTAGAATTGTGGAGATCGCAGTTTTCGACCGCGATGCAAAGACTTGAACAGGCGGGAATTGCGGTCCATCCTGACCGCAAGGCGGCGTTTGAGCATTTCGTGGAGCTGCGCAGCGAGTGGTACCCGCATATCCAGAGCCTGGCCGATTATAT